>NZ_CAJXKH010000031.1 GCF_913055755.1 uncultured Microbulbifer sp. | reverse complement strand
GGCAAAGAAGCCCAGCACGATGATCACGTCGTGGATCAGGGCCACCACCGCACCCAGCGAGAACTTCCATTGGAAGCGCAGCGCCACGTACGCCATCACCACCGCCAGCGCGAACAGCATGCCGAGACCACCGTCGTCGCGCAGCTCTTCACCTACCTGCGGGCCCACCATCTCTACCCGGCGCAGATCCACACTGCCTTCCGTGTTCTGGCGCAGTACACCGACGACGTTGTCGCCAATCGACTGGGAAGCCTCTTCATCCCCTGCGCTGCGCTGGGTCATGGATTTCGTTACTTCCGGCGGCAGCTTGATCAGCAGCTCGTTGTCGGAGCCAAAACGCACGACCGACGCGCCGTCGAAGCCTGCATCATTTAACTGCGTACGTATATCTTCCAGGGCCGGGGCCTGCTGGTAACCGACCTCAATCTGGGTACCGCCGGTAAAGTCCAGCCCCAGCTTGAGGCCGTTCATCGCCAGCGCCACGATCGAGCCGATCACCAGCGCGATGGAAACTGCCGCCGCCACCTTGCGCCAGCGCATGAAGTCGTACACCCGCTTGCCCATGTATTCGGTGATACGGCCGTTTTGTTCTTTAGTCTCTTTCATCACCGGCTCCTTAAATCCACAGCTTCTCAACACGGCGACCGCCGTAGAACAAATTGATCAACGCGCGGGTGCCCATGATGGCACTGAACATGGAGGTCAGGATGCCGATGGACAGGGTTACCGCGAAGCCCTGTACCGGGCCGGAGCCGATCGCGTAGAGAATCACCGCGACGATCAGCGTGGTGATGTTGGCATCCACAATCGCGCTGTAGGCGTTGTCGAAGCCGGCATTGATGGCGGATTGTGGCGGCATCCCGTTGCGCAACTCCTCCCGTATTCGCGAGAAGATCAGAACGTTGGCATCCACCGCCATACCGATGGTCAGTACCATACCGGCGATACCCGGCAGGGTCAGGGTGGCGCCGAGGATCGACATCACCGCCACCAGCAGTACCAGGTTCACCGCCAGCGCAATATTCGCCGCGAGGCCGAACACCCGGTAGAACAGCAGCATACAGATCACCACCGCAATCAGGCCGATCTGCACCGAAGTCACACCCACCTTGATGTTGTCGGCACCCAGGGACGGGCCGATCACCCGCTCTTCCACGAAGTACATGGGGGCCGCCAGGGCACCGGCACGCAGCAGCAGCGCCAGCTCCTGGGCTTCCGAGGCTTCCAGGCCAGTGGTGCGGAACTGCTTGCCCAGCGGGCTCTGTACCGTGGCCAGGCTGATGATTTTCTTGTCGTCGACACGCTTCTGCACAATGATTTCATTGCCGTTTTCGTCGACGGACTTCTCCGGCAGGAAGCGGCTCTCGATAAACAGGGTACCCATGCGACGGCCGACATTCTTCCAGGTGGCGCGGTGCATCATTTCACCACCGCGGGCATCCAGGGTGATGTTCACCTGCGGCATGCCGTTCTCGTCGTAGCCGACGCGGGCATTGGTCACGCGCTCGCCCTTGATGATTACCTTGCGCTCCAGCCAGGCACCACCGAAGGCGTTGCGCTCGCGCTCGTCGCGGTATTCGAAGTACTCCTTGTTGGTCACCAGCGCATCCGGCTTGGCTTCCATACGGAACTCCAGGTTGGCGGTCTTGCCGATGATACGCTTGGCTTCCGCGGTGTCCTGCACACCCGGCAGCTCCACCACGATGCGGTTGCGCCCCTGGCGCTGCACGATGGGCTCTGCCACCCCCAGCTCATTCACCCGGTTGCGCAGGGTGGTGAGGTTCTGGGATACCGCGTAGTCCTCGAGGTCTTTCACTTCCTGCTCGGTGAGGGTCGCACGCACTTCCAGGTTGGCGCCGCTGCCCCCTTCCTGCAGCTGCAACTTGGGGAACTCCTTGCGCAGGGTGCTGACAGCCAGGTCGCGCAGCTCTTCCGAGCGGAAGCGCGCCACGATTTCGCGGTCGTCTTCCAGGTCCACACTGCGATAGCGCGCCTTGGCTTCCCGCAACTTGGACTTCACCTCCGAGGCGTAGCCTTCCATATTGGTCTTGACGATGGAGTTGGTGTCCACTTCCATCAGGAAGTGCACACCGCCGGCCAGGTCCAGACCGAGCTTCATCGGGCTGGCGCCCATGCCTGTCAGCCACTCCGGCGTGGTCGGCGCCAGGTTCAGGGCCACCACGTACTCGCTGTGACCCAGGGCTTCCTGGATCGCGCGTTTGGCCGGGAGCTGCTGTTCAATGTCCTTCAGGCGCAGCAGGACAGACTTTTCCTGTACCTCGCCGCCAAAGTATTCGATACCCGCTTCGTTCAGGGCCTTTTCAGCCCGGTCGAGGACTCCCTGATCGATTTTGAGGGCACTGGATTGGCCGGAGACCTGTACGGCCGGGTCCGGTGGATACAGGTTGGGTGCCGCGTAGAGCAGTCCCAGACCGGTAATAATCAGGATCAGGAGATATTTCCAGATGGGGAAGCGATTCATGCTGTACTCATTGTTGGAATGGCCCGCTGAGCGAGCTCGTTTTATGCGATATCCGGGGATATGTGGGCTCACTGCAGCCATTACAAGCCCAGATGCCGTCCCCGCGGCCCAAACCGGCAACATCCATCACAGGATGGCGCCATTTTTGGGCGGGTCGATTATACGGGGATAAAAAGTCGGTACAAATGCACCGCCTGGCGGCTTATCCCTCCTGAGCCTCCAGTGGTGGCACCTCCCGACCGAGGCCGGCATAGAACTCTGCCACGAAACCTTCCAGATCACCGGCATCCAGCGCATCGCGAATCTTCTGCATCAGCCGCTGGTAGTGGCGCAGGTTGTGGATGGTGTTGAGCTGGGAGCCCAAAATTTCACCACACTTGTCCAGGTGGTGCAGGTAGCTGCGGGAGAAGTGCTGGCAGGTGTAGCAGTCGCAATCTTCATCCAGCGGGCGGGTGTCGTGGCGGTGCACCGCATTGCGGATCTTGATCACCCCGGAGAAGGTGAACAGATGGCCGTTGCGGGCGTTGCGGGTGGGCATCACGCAGTCGAACATGTCCACGCCGCGGCGCACCGCCTCGACGATGTCCTCCGGCTTGCCCACCCCCATCAGGTAGCGGGGCTTGTCTGCCGGCATCTTGTAGGCCAGGTGATCCAGCACCTTGACCATTTCCTCCTTGGGCTCGCCCACGGAGAGTCCGCCGATGGCGTAGCCGTCGAAGCCCAGCTCGGTCAGTCCCGCCAGGGACACATCGCGCAATTCCGGGTACATACCGCCCTGCACAATGCCGAACAGCGCCGAGGGGCTGTCACCGTGGGCGTCCCTGGAGCGCTTGGCCCAGCGCAGGGACAACTCCATGGACTTGCGCGCCTCGTCGCTGGTGGCCGGGTACGGGGTGCATTCGTCAAAAATCATCACGATGTCCGAGCCCAGGTCCTTCTGCACCTGCATGGACTCCTCCGGCCCCATAAACACCTTGCTGCCATCCACCGGGGACTGGAACGACACCCCCTCCTCGGTAATCTTGCGCATCTGCCCCAGGCTGAACACCTGGAAACCGCCGGAATCCGTCAGGATGGGGCCCTGCCACTGCATGAAATCGTGCAGGTCACCGTGGGCCTTGATCACCTCGGTCCCCGGGCGCAGCATCAGGTGGAAGGTGTTGCCGAGGATGATGTGGGCACCGATGGCCTCCACATCCCGCGGCAACATCCCCTTTACCGTGCCGTAGGTGCCCACCGGCATAAACGCCGGGGTTTCCACCACACCGCGGGGAAACTTGAGGCGGCCGCGGCGGGCCTTGCCATCGGTGGTGTCCAGCTCGAACTGCATAAAACACTGGCGACTCACGTTAGTCTTCTCCATTCTGGCCACCGGCCTGCCCTACTTCCGCCGGGTCTACCGCCGGGTTCTTCTCGATCAACATGGCATCGCCGTAACTGAAGAAACGGTATTGCTCGCGCACCGCTTCCTTATAAGCACCCATGGTGTGCCGGTAGCCCGCAAACGCGCTCACCAGCATCAGCAGGGTCGACTCCGGCAGGTGGAAATTGGTAATCAGCCGGTCCACCACCCGGAACTCATAGCCCGGGTAGATAAAAATCTCGGTCTCCCCCACCGTGGGTTTCAGCTCACCGGAGGCGGCCGCGCTCTCCAGGGCGCGCACACTGGTGGTGCCCACCGCCACCACCTTGCCCCCGCGGGCGCGGCAGTCCGCCACCGCCTGACAGACGGCCTCGGACACATCCAGCACCTCGCTGTGCATCTTGTGGGAGTGGATATCGTCCACCCGCACCGGCTGGAATGTCCCGGCACCCACGTGCAGGGTCACGAATGCGGTATCGACGCCCTGCTCCCGCAGGGTCTCAATCATGGCCTCGTCAAAATGCAGCCCGGCAGTGGGCGCGGCAACCGCGCCGGCGTTGCGGCTGTAGACGGTCTGGTAGCGCTCGCGGTCGGCGTCGTCATCGGGACGGTCGATATACGGCGGCAGCGGCATATGGCCGAGGCGCTCCAGCACCGGCAGCGCGCCCTCTGCGGGGAATTCCAGTTCGAACAGGGCGTCGTGGCGGGCCACCATCTGCAGCGGCGTATCATCTTCCAGCAGGATTTCGCTGCCGGGCTTGGGAGACTTGCTGGAGCGCACATGGGCCAGCACCCGGCGGTCATCCAGCACCCGCTCCACCAGAATCTCCAGTCTGCCGCCACTGGCCTTGCGCCCGAACAGCCGCGCCGGTATTACCCGGGTGTCGTTGAACACCAGCAGGTCGCCTGGGGCAATCAGCTCCGGCAGCTCCGCAAACTGGCGGTGGGTGACGGTCCCGCTGGGGCCATCCAGGCACAACAGGCGGCTGCCGCGACGCTCCCGGGCGGGCGTGCGGGCTATCAGGGAATCGGGCAGATCGAAGTGAAAATCCTGGCGGCGCATGGAATCAGTTTAGGTGGACAGCGATTAAGATGGTCAGAGGGCGCGAAGAGTAACGGAAAGCGCCCGCGCCGCCAAATCCGGTTGACCGCACAACGGCCATCGCTATAATCGTCTCCCTCGCCGAGGCACCAGATTGATCATTCGCCTCGCGCCGCGGCTGATACCGCACCCATGCCAGAGTGGTGAAATTGGTAGACACAGGGGATTCAAAATCCCCCGCCCTTAAAAGCGTGCCGGTTCGAGTCCGGCCTCTGGTACCAAATACAAAAAAGGCCCGCATTCGCGGGCCTTTTTTGTATTTGGTACCAGAGGCTGGCGAGCAACTGCACCCCGGTTCGACCGATTGCGCCCAGGGCGCAATCAACAACGAGCAACCGAAGGTTGCGAAGCCCGAAGGGACAAAAAGGCCCTAGCCTTTTTGGTTAGTCCGGCCGCACTCTCTCCCAACCACTCTCTCCCAGCCACCCGGTCACTTTTCCATCTTAGGACAAGTCACCACCTGGTACTTAACCTGCTCCGCGGGCCCATACCCCTCATCAATCACCGCATCCAGCGCATTGCCCCGAATCAGGTGCAGTAGTATCTGTCCCGTTGGCTCACCACAGCCAGACACGAAGACGGTGTCGGTACGAAAACCACAACTGGACTGATGCACCGCCACACCGGCGTCCTTCAGTTTGATGCGACTCTCCTCCAGCGACATTTCCGTGTCGTCACACTGCTTTACCCGCCGATGGCGAAACACCCAGATCAGTGGCTGCTCACTGGCTGAATCATCCGCCTTGGCGGACTCATCAGATTCCGTCGCCGAGTCAGTTGCAGCCTCTGTTTTTTCTTCCGTTTCCTGCCCGACTGCGCCCGCCGATAACAGGAGCCCCACGGCGAACAGCAGCAACCAATTGCGTTTCATTTTCCCATTTCCTCTGTCAGTCTCGCGCGCCGCTTACCCTGCCCCGATACGGCAATGGGGCTCATTGATAACAGGATAGCAATATGCCTGGCAGGCTGCGGCGTCGGCGGCGGGGCTTGTGTCCGGTGTCTCCACGTCTTTATAGTGGACCGCAGCTCGCTCCACGGGCCAGACAACAATCACAACCAGCAGCCTTCCGCGGAGACCAGAAATGCCGACTCGCACCCTCCTGACGCTTCTTGTCACAACACTGTGGTCACTATCATCCCCCTCCCAGGCTCAGGACAGCCTGCCCAACTGGCAGGTATCTGAACTGGAAAACGGCGCTTCACTGCGCGGCAGCGCCGTGGGTCCCGCAAGCCTCTGGGTCACAGGCACGGGTAATACGGTGTTCCGCAGCGACGACAGCGGCAAAAGCTGGCAGGGCGTATCCGTACCTGCCGATTCGAAACTGGACTTTCGCGATATCGAGGTCTTCGACGATCAAACCGCGATCGTGATGAGTGTCGGCGAAGGCCAGCAGTCCCGCCTGTATCGGACAGAAGACGGTGGCGGCCAATGGCAGCTGGTATTCGAGAACCCCGACAAAAAGGGATTCTTCGATTCCATCGATTTCTGGGATCGGGATCGCGGTGTACTGCTCGGGGACCCGGTGGATGGATATTACGTGGTGATGGTGACCGAGGACGGAGGCCGCAATTGGAAGCGCATTGGGCGAAAATCCCTGCCGGCACTGCACGACCGGGAAGCGGCATTCGCGGCCAGCGGTAACACCGTGATTACCGGCCCCGACGGCACAGCCTGGTTCACCACCGGCGGTTTTGCCGCCCGGGTTTACTCCAGCGACGATTACGGGCGCTCGTGGCGCGTGAGTGAAGTCCCCCTGCATCGGGAGAACCAGACTTCAGGCGGCTACGGTCTTTCGCTGAACCACGACGGCGAGGTGTTTGTCATGGGCGGCGACTACACCAACCGCCCCGCGACCTACCCCAACCTGGCAAAGTCCGCAAAGGATAAGTGGCAGCTGGCCGACAATGGCCAACGCGGGCTGCGCACAGCCATGGGATGTATTGAAACGACCTGTATCGTCACCGGAAAAACCGCCAGCGACATTTCGTTTGACGATGGAAATTCCTGGCATCCGCTGCCTGGTCCCGGCTTTTACACCCTGGCGGCAGGACCGGAACTGTTTCTGGGCGCGGGCGCCGATGGCAGTGTGGGCGTGCTGATACCGACAGATGACGGGCGCTAGGCGCCAGTAGCCACAAATAAAAAACTGATTGTGAAAATACCGGCCCAGGCCGGTATTTTTTATGCGCCTCTGCCATCAGGCCCGGTTAAGCGAGACTTCCGGCTGCTGAATGTCCGGTATTGCGCAACCATACATTCCTTGCAATCCATCGGCGGCCAGTTTTTCTGCCTCTCGCGGCTTGCCGCCCTCCAAAGCGGCAAATATTTCCCGCTCCGCTTCAACGATGTTTTGCGTCAGGCGAGTGCGCCCGCCACTGCCCAGTGCCTGGTTATCCAGCCACACCTTGTGCCGCTCCCACAGATCCGCCTCACACACGCTCCAGCTGCCGGAAAACCCCACCGGTTTGAACAGGCTGACGCAGGGGCTGGCGGTGCCGGTAAACGCGACCTGCGGCCCTTCGTGACCGATGCGCACGATCATGCTGTTGACCGTGTGTGACGGGCGCAGGAACTTCAGCGGAGAATGTGACGGGGCGGCGTGCATGCATAAATCGGCGTTGCCACCGGGTTTGCCGTGGCGGTGGCTGCGCAGAATGCGGGCGAAATCCGCAAAGCCCCCAGTATCCGCCTCCAGCGCACGCAAATGGGTGAGCGCGCAGGCCCGGCGTTTATGACTGGCGCCGACAAAGGGCACCAGGCTGGTATCAAACTGGCGGCGGAAATGCACGCGGGTCGCCGCCAGCGCACTGTCGCTGCACTGGTAATCCGCACCGATTGTCAGCGCGTTGGAAATGCTGTCTAAGGTTTCTATTTTCTGCGCCGCCCACTGGGTGCCGGCGGTCTCGAGTTTCCAGACGGTAGACTTATCGGCTATCAGGAAACTGTTGTCGTAGCGAAACTCCCTCTGGGTATAGCCGGCAGGGCCGCCCTGGCCGAACCGCTGCAACAGGTCGACAATCGCCTCTAGGGCGCTGTCGGCGGTATCGGCACGCTCCAGGGCCAGGCGCAGCAGGTCCATCCCCAGCAGTGCAACCCCGCTCCTGCGCACCTTGCGGGAAAAAATGGCCTCGTTGCCGATGGCCACACCACATTCGTTGACGCCCATCTCCGCGCCCCACATCCACGCGGGACGGCCGATGATACAGGCGTGGCGATCCGGCACCTGGGGGATCTCGATCCAGGTACAGCGCAGGCGTTTCGCGCTATCCCCGGTTACCGCAGGGACAATTTCTACCCGCTGTGCCTCCAGTGGCTCGCGATCGCTGTTCTTGGCCAGCCAGGTGGCATTTGCGCTGCGCAGGGCCAGGGTGTCACACATGCTGCGATTTCCCTTCTGTGTCCACAGGTTCTGGAGAGCCTGCGCCGGATTGCTCCTGCAGTGCGAGTTCCACTTCTGCGGCGGCGCGCTCGGCGGATTCCAGCGCCCCCTCCATGTAGCCGAACCACTCCACCGCAAACTCGGTACCGGCCCAGTGGATCGCGCCGTTGGCTTCGCGCAGCCGCTGGCCGCCGCCGGTCCAGGAGCCCGGTGGCATCAGCGCCGCGTAGCAACCCCGGGTCCACGCCTCGCTGCTCCAGTCCTTGTCCACATATTCCAGTGGGTTGCGCGCGGCCTCACCGAAATAACGCGCAAAGCAGTCCAGTACCGCCTCGCGCCGCTCTGCCGGACTGACACTGCCGTAGTGCCGCGCCACGTCCCCCTCCAGGAACCCCATCAGCAACCCGGACGACTTGCCCTGCTCCGAATTATCGAAGGTTACCCGCACCGGTCCCGCCGGGCTCGCCACCTGGCCGGAAAGTCTGTCGTCGCGCCAGAAGGGCTTGTCATAGCGGGCGATACACTTGATACAGGAACCGGCGGGCATCCGCTGCAACAGTTTATCCCGCCAGGCGGGTAATTCCGGCTGGAAACGAATGCGCAATGCCTGGTTCGGCGGCACCGCCACAATCACCCGCTCACATTGCACCGCACCCCGCGTGTGTTTCACCAGCAGACTGCCGTCGGGTAACTGTTCGACGCGCTCAACCGGCGCCTCGACCTGCACCCGCTCCCCCAGCTGTTGTGCCATCGCTTCGCACAGGCCGGCGGTGCCGCCGTGTACCCGGTCCTGCTGGGCGCCGCCGGTGACTGCCAGCAGGGTTTCCAGGGAATTGCCCGAACGGGCGTAAAACAGTGCGTGCAGCAGGGAAATTTCCGCGGGCTCGGCGGCGAACACCGCACCGATACCGATGGCAAACAGCTGGCGCGCCAGTTGCGTGCGGCAATTTTGCTGCAGCCAGCTTTCGAGGGTCACCGCATCCCATTTATCCGCCTTTTTGTGCCGCCAGGGCGCCGCCGGATCCAGGCTTCTGGCCATCGTCTCGAAGCGGGCCATGGCGAGCCCCAGGTCCGCCAGGGCGATGGGATTGATTCTGGGAATGGTGCCGCGATAGCGGCGCAGCTTACCCGCAAGGTGCAGCAGATTGTCGCCACTGTCATACAGCGGCCAGGTCTTGGCGCCCAGGGTTTCGATCAGGCGATACATGCGATCCTGTCCCGGCCCCACCCACTGCCCGCCAACATCCACACTGTCGCCATTGGCAAAATAATGATTCTGCAAGCGGCCACCGACCCGGTCGCGGGCCTCCAGTACTTTTACCGAGTATTTGTTTGCCAGCAGGCGGGCGGCATTCAGCCCCGCGATTCCGGCCCCCACAACCACCACCTGTACCCGCTCTGTCGCATTTGTTTTTCGCATGGTTTTTATTGTCCTGATTGCCCGCCGCAAAAGCCCAAAGGACTTTTTATCGGCAGTTCATGGCAGCCACAGGCTGGAAATAATCGCGCTGTCGCGACGCTGCCCCTGAATCACTGCGCTTTCCAGCACCGCCGTGGTGCGGCCGTCGTCGCCGAGGTCCCAGAGGTCGCCCCGCATAAAGGTGTTGATCCCGCCGCGCAGGTGGCCGCCGCGACCTCCCAGGGCGTATTTGCGCCAGGCTTCCCCTTCGCTGAGACGTCCCACATCGCCGCCATCCACATCCTGCGGTGCGGGCGCGCCGTTGTAACCGCCCCAGGGACTGTCCCAGATTCCATCCGGCGAGGAAAAGGACGGGACCGCCACCAGTTCCGCATCGCCAATTTGCGCCCAGGTATCCGGGTACCAGCTGTCGGCACAGATCAGGATGGCCAGGCGCCCTAGAGGGGTATCGAACACCGGTAGCGGCTGCGATGCCGGCTGGGTAAATGGCAGCTCGCTCTCGATCGGATAGACCTTGCGCACCGGCCCGGCCACGGCGCCGTCGGGATAAAAAACAAAGCTGCTGTTGTACAGCGGGCCCGGCCCCGTGTGAATCCGGTTGTCACGCACCCCGGGATCCGGCAGCACTACCGAGCCAGCCACCAGCGTTACCCCGAATTCCTGCGCCAGCGCGGAAAATACCTGCTGGTATTGCGCGGCCATGGCCGCCGACTTGCTGCGGAACAGGGCCGCGGCAAAGGGATCCGGTGCGCTCTCCCCCCACAGGTTTTGTATAAAACCCGGCAGGTTACCGAGCGCCGCCCACAGCAGTGCCCTATCGGTGCGGCTGGATTCAAACACCAGGAAGCTCTCCCCCTCGGCCACCAGCCAGGTACCTATATGCTCGGGAAAAACCACCAGGGTTCTTGCTCCCAGCCAGCCGGCATTTTTGGCCGCAAGCAGATAACCGCGCAGCTTGTGCGCAAAGCGATCCGCATCCGCATAGTCAGCGGAGGTCATATAGGGCTGGATGGAAATCAGGTTGGCATGCCCGGGAATGGGCGCATTCAGGGGCTCCAGCAGCGCGGCCGGCTCTCTAGGGACGCTGCGAGAGGGGGGAATCTGTATCAGTATCGCCAGCAACAGCGCACAGAAACACAGGACCAACAACAGTTTTCTTATCATTATTCTGCATTGAATTTGTATTTACCCGGCTACTATAACGGTGATTCAGCAACAGCGGAATCACCGAGCCCCAACCCCGCCAACCGCAAGCCGAGCAACAATGCCGACATTGACGTTTCGCTTTTACCAGGAGCTGAACGACTTCCTGCCCAGGCCGCTGAAACAGCGCAGTTTCGCGCGGCAGTTCGCGGTGCTCGGCTCGATTAAGGACGCCATCGAGTCGCTGGGTGTACCCCATACGGAAGTGGACCTGATCCTGGTGAACGGCGAGTCAGTCAACTTTGGCTTCCACCCGGACGACGGTGACCGCATCAGCGTATACCCGCTGTTTGAGGCCCTGGATATCTCCAGCGTTACCCGGCTGCGCCCGCATCCCCTGCGGGAATCGCGATTTGTGCTCGATTGCCACCTGGGGCGGCTGGCGCGCTACTTGCGCATGCTCGGTTTTGACAGCCTGTTTTACGGCGAGTGCAGCGACGCGCGACTGGTGGAGATCTCGGTGCAGGAACAGCGTATTCTGCTGACACGCGACCTGGAACTGCTGAAGCGGAAGGCGCTGACCCACGCCTATTACGTACGCACCACCCGCCCGCTGAACCAGGTGACGGAAGTGGTAAAGCGACTGCAACTGCAAAACAGTTTCCAGCCCTTTTCCCGCTGTACCGTCTGCAATGGCCAACTGGCGAAGGTTGCAAAGGAAGAGGTGTGGTCAGAGGTTCCGGCAAACAGCCGGCATGCATTCAGCGAGTTCGCCCGCTGCACCCGCTGCGGCAGGATTTACTGGAAAGGCAGCCACTTTGAGCGGATGCAGCGCCTGGTTAAAAAATTGAAAGCGGTCTGAGCCGCTGGAAAAAATTCACTCGGTAGCGGTTACCCTCAAGCAACGCTACCCAGCAGTTCATTCACCCGCTGCATCAGTGCATAAAAACCGTTGCTGCGCGACGGCGACAGGTGTTTTTCAAACTCCAGCTCGCGGAATACCGACTCCAGGTCGGTCTGACGAATTTCTTCCGCACTCTTGCCATTTAACTGCAGCAACAGGAACGCCCCCAGCCCCTTCACCACCCGACTGTCACTGTCGAGGGCGAAATAGTGTTTGCCATGCAGCGCCTGGTGCGCGAGCCAGGCACTGGATTCGCAGCCTTTGACCGTATTTTCCGGCAGCCGGATCGCCGGCTTTGCGGCTATGGATTTACTCCACTGCATCAGCAGGCGATAGCGCTCCTGCCAGCCCCGGCGGCTGCGCAGCGCATCCAGGTCCAGGGCAGAGAAATCGTCGGCCTGCCAGCCATCGGTAATCGCCAGTTCCTCGCTAACCGCCGCACTCTTCTCACTGTCGAGCTGCTGCACAAACTCCGCCACCGCGGATACAAAACGGTCTACATCTTCCTGCGTGTTGTATGCAGCCAGCGACGCGCGCAGCGTGGCACTGTGGCCGGAGGCACGCACCAGTGGCTGGGCGCAGTGGTGGCCCACTCGCACCGCGATATCCTTGCCGTCCAGCCAGTGCATCAGGTCCACCGGCGCGAAGCGACTGTCGCTGAATGCAAGGATACCCAGGTTATTTTCCCCGTGACTCAGCAACTCTATACCCGGCAACTGTGCCATCTGGCCGTGCAGGCTTTTCAATAAGCCCTGCTCGTGAGCGGCCATGGCCACTCTGTCCTGCTGCTGCAAAAATTCGATACAGGCGCCGAGACCGGCGATGGCAGCCAGGGACGAGGTACCCGCTTCAAACTTGTGCGGCAGCTCGGCGTAGTGACTGGATTGCAGGTCCACATCCGCAATCATCTCGCCGCCGCCCTGCCACGGCGGCATCTGCTGCAGCCACTGCTCGCGGCCATACAGCAGGCCAATACCGGTGGGCCCGTAAAACTTGTGTGCGGAACACACCAGAAAGTCGCAACCAATGGCCTGCACGTCCACCAGCTGGTGTGCCGCCAGTTGCGCCGCATCCACTATCCAGCGCAGGTCCCGCCCGCGAAGCATCCGCCGCAGCAGTTCCAGGTCGCTGCGAAAGCCCAGCGCGTTGGAGCCCGCGGTGACGGAAACAATGCGGGTGCGCGGCGACAGCACTTCCGGCAGGCGCGCAAACTGCGGTATGCCTTTTTCATCCGGCACATAGCGAATGGTGAGATTGTGGCGCCGGGCGGCCATCTGCCAGGGCACCAGGTTGGCGTGGTGCTCGGCGGTGGAAAGGACGATCTCGTCCCCGGCAGCCAGCCCCTCGGTCAGGCTGCTGGCCAGCAGGTTGAGCCCCTCGGTGGCACCGCGGGTAAAAATAATTTCCCGCACACTCCCGGCATTGAGAAATGTCGCTGCCTGGTTGCGCACCCGCTCCACCATTTCCGTGGCCCGACGGGCGAGGCGATGGCTGGAGCGGTGGGTATTGGCATTGCTGTGCAGATAGAAATCCCGCACCGCGTCGATCACCACAGCGGGCTTCTGCGTGGTGGCGGCATTGTCCAGGTACACCAGCTCGCGATTTTCCGGCTGGCTGAACAGGGGAAACTGCTGTTTGAATTGGGCTGCGGAAAAACTCATAAATCAAAAAGCCGTTCGGTATTTCTTCGGGTCTGCAAGCACACCTCCGCCACCGGAATACCGCGCAACGCCGCGACGGTTTCCGCAATCGCCGGCAGGTACTCCGGGCTGTTGCGCTCGCCCTGGTGGCCGGCGTGGGGCATATCCGGCGCGTCCGACTCCAGCAGCAGGGATTCCAGTGGCACCTCGCTCACGGTGCTGCGGGTCTTGGCCGCGCGCGCGTAGGTAACGGTGCCGCCGATACCGAGATAAAAACCCAACTTCCAGTACTCGCGGGCAATTTCCCGGCTGCCGCTGAAGGCGTGAATCACTCCGCCCCTGGAGGGTCGGAATTCCTTCAGTTGCCGCAGCAGCTCACTGTGGGCTTTCACACTGTGCAGAATCAGCGGCAGGTCCAGCTCACAGGCCGCCGCCAGTTGCGGCCGCAGTGCCGCTATCTGCACCTCCATGGCAGTGGCAATATGCCCGTCGAGGCCGCACTCGCCAATCGCCACGCAACGGCCACTGCCGGCGCGCTCCTTGTTCACCCGCTCTACCAGCGCCTGCTGCAATTTCTCCGGTGCCAGTGCGAGATCTGCCACCCACCAGGGGTGCACCCCTACAGCGCCGTACCAGCGCGACTCAGTGCCCACCAGCGCAAACAGGGATCGCCACTGGGCAACGCTGACTCCGGGAATCACCAGCCGCTCGATACCCGCGGCCAGGCAGCGCTCCCAGACCTGGGCGCGGTCGGGGGCGAAATCATCGAAATCAAAATGGCAGTGGCTGTCGATCATCTACCTGACCGGAATTGGCGGAAAAGTTGCAAAATTCTAGCACGGCGCCCGGTGAACCGGTTTACCCCACCCCGCACAGGGCGGATAATCCCGAGCCTGGCGCACGATGCCGATTCCAACTGATTTTGTACCGCGAGATTTAGCCGTGCTGGAAGCCCTGCTGCCCATTGTCCTGTTTGTGTTTTCCACCAGCATTACCCCGGGCCCCAACAACCTGATGATCATGTCATCCGGACTCAACTTCGGCGTCAGCCGTTCGCTGCCGCACCTGCTGGGAATCTGTATCGGGTTTCCGGCGATGATTATCGCCATCGGTCTCGGGCTGGGCGCCCTGTTCAGCCAGTTTCCAATCCTGCACGAGATCGTCCGCTGGGTCGGGATTGCCTACCTGCTGTATCTGGCGTGGATCATTGCCAACACCCGGGAAGTGGGGTCGGCCGAGGGGAAAAAGCCATTCACCTTTTTACAGGCGGTGGCGTTTCAGTGGGTCAATCCCAAGGGGTGGATCATGGCGGTGGGTGCGCTGGCAGCGTTCACTACCCCCAACGGCACCATGCTGTGGGAGGCGGGCCGCATCGCACTGACGTTTATCCTGATCGGCGGCCCCTGCATCATCGTGTGGATGATGTTTGGCGTGGGCCTGAAGCAACTGCTTACAGACCCGCGCCACCTGCGGACATTCAACATCACCATGGGGCTGCTGCTGGCCGCCAGCGTGGTGACCATGATCGGGTAACCGGGACTCTCTGCCCGCTGGCGGCGACCCCGGCAACCCGCGCGACAGCCCGCTATTTGGCCGCTGCGCGGCCCACTTCCAGTTCCACGCGGAAATTGCGCACCATCTGTTTCAGGAACAGGCGCGGTGCCAGCTTGTACAGATAGGCGCCGAACAGGGACTTGTCCCGGGGGAACAGCCGCTCCTTACCACTCTCCACAGCAGCGACAATCTTGCCCGCCATCCACTCTGCGGAGCGGATCGGCCCCACGGTGCTCTGCTTGTGCTGCGCCTTGCCACCGTCACCGGAAAGCGCGTTGGCATCAATGTTGGTGGCAACAAAGCTGGGATACACCATCAGCACGCGCACCCCTTCATCGCGCACTTCCTCGCGGAAGGTCTCGAAATACTGGTGCAGGGCACTTTTCGCCGCGCAGTAACCGGCGCGCCCCAGCACCGGCATCCAGCCGGCCATGGAACTGATATTCACCACACAGCCGCCGGCGGCGCGCAGCTGCGGCAGCAGGCCCTGGGCCAGTTCCACCGGCGCGTGGTAATCCACCGCCATCACACGGCGGATCACCGCGTTGCTGGTCTGGGTGGACAGGCTGCGATGGGTGATGCCGGCATTATTGATCAGCAGGTCCACACCCTTGTACAGAGCGCGCAGGCGCTCGCACAAAGCAGCCACCGCACTTTCGTCGGAAAGGTCGGCAACAAAGACATCCGCATCGATATCCCGCTGCTCCAGCTCCCGCGCGCGCGCGGCCACCGCCTCGGCATCCACATCCACCAGTCCGAACCGCACCCGGCTGTCACCCCTGTGGGTCGCAGCCAGAGCCTCTACCAGCGCCCAGCCGAGACCGCCGGCGGCCCCGGTAACCACATAGACTTTTTCGCGCTTGTCCGCGCCCTGCATCCGACTACTCATACGGCCTGCTCTTCTGCAGCGAGCGGCGCGATACCGGCATCGGCTACCGTGACCTGCGCCTGCATCGGGTCAACCTCGATACCGAGGGCACCGCTGGCAAAATAGGCAAATGCTTCCGCGGAAGTTTTGCGCGGCACATAACCTAGCTCGTTCTTGAGACGAGTGTTCAGCAACACCGGCCGGTACTGCAGGAACATCAGCTGCGCCGGCTGCACCTCTCCCAGGTGCAGGCTGTAACTGATACCCAGCAGGGTTTTCAGTAGCCAGACTGGCGGTCGCCGCAGGGGCTTGTGCAGCAGGCGGGCGATCTCTTCCGGTGTCAGCGCACCGTCCCCGGCCAGGTTGTAGATACCGCTGGCATTGCGCGAGACGCCGAACTCGATCGCACCGATCACGTCCTGGTCCCAGATAAATACAAACGGGGAATTGTGGCCGCCGGGATCGAGAATACTGCTGCCGGAAAACAGCTCACTGATCTTGGTATTGGTTGCGGCGCCGATAATGGAACAGGGGCGGAAAATCAGCTGTTTGAGCCGGGGGTGCTTTTCCCGGTACTCCGCCAGCATCTCCTCTACCAGACGCTTGTGGTCGGAATAGGCAAACTCGGGGTTGCCGCGCAGGGGGTCGTCCTCCCGCAGCCACGCGGGATTGTCCGCGTGATAGCCGTAGGCGGCGCCACTGCTGGTCAGGGTCAGGTGCTCGACGCCGGCGGCGACACAGGCATCCAGCACGTTGCGGGTGCCCTCGACATCGATCCTGTACAGGCGGTTGCGATCGCGCCCGGGCGCCACCACGGAGGCCAGGTGTACCACGTGGGTAATCCGCTCCGCGCGCATCAACTCACCCAGTGCCGGATCACAGATATCTACCTGGAAGATGGGGAAATCCGCCTCGCGCTGGACAATATCCACCCCGATAACGGTCATTTGATTCACCAGCAACTCCCCCAGCTGCCGCCCGACATAACCGGCTGCACCGGTAATCAGAACCCTTTTCTCACTCATTGTTATGCACTTGTATCTTGTGTTTATTGCTTTTGTTTACGTCATTTGGTCATGACTTGATTGCCGGGGCCAGGTCTCTGGCCCCGGCCCGCAGTCAGCAGTTTCAGGCAAGGTCGGCCTGCGCCACTTCTTGTTGCGCACGTCGATTGGTGAAATTCCAGTAGCCGGCCAGGCTGAGCCCGGACACCAGGTGCCACACGCCCCAGAACCCCGCCACCACCAGCATTTCCCCGGCGCTCGGATAAAAGGTGAAGAGGATCGCCAGCGCGAGCCCGGAGTTCTGGATGCCCACCTCCATGGTCACCGCGCGGCGGTCGCCAACCGGCAGGCGCGCCAGGCGCCCGCTGACATCGCCGATCACAAACGCCAGCGCGTTGTGGGCAATCACCAGCAGCAGTACCGAGCCCGCAACCTGCAGCGCGGTTTCCCAGTGCTTGCTGAACGACACCGCCACAAACAGCAGGAATACCCCCAGGGAGGCGGTGCGGAAGAAGCGGTCGCTGTTGCGGGCGAAGTCCGGAAAGCGCGCGCCGATGATCATCCCCAGCAACATCGGCAGGGCCAGTACCAGCACCACAATCAGCACCATGTTTTCCGCCGGCAGGGCTATCGCCTGCAGCGTGTCGCGGGTGTTGGGATTGAGGTGCCCGTAGAGGGCGAAGTTGAACGGGGTCATTACCACCGCGGCGAGACTGGAGACCGCGGTCATGCTCACGGAAGTGGCAACATTGGCGCGGCCAATCCAGGTCATCACATTGGAAAAGGAACCACCGGGACAGCAGGACACCAGGATCATCCCCAGTGCCAGGCCCGGACTGACATCCAGTGCCCAGGTCGCCAGACAGGTAATGGCCGGCAACAGCATGAACTGCGCCACCAAACCGGTCACCGGTGCCACCGGGCGGCGCAGCACATTGGAGAAATCACTGGGACGCAGCCCGAGGGATACCCCGAACATCATGAACGCCAGCACCGCGTTGAGGGCCAGCAGTGCCGCGGGTGACATTTGAAAGCTGTCCATTGAAGCGGCAATTGCAGTATTCACGACGTCGGTACCGGTTGGGCTGGATATAGCACTACTCATGGATTATTGATGGCGGCCTCAGTGGGCCGCCCCCACCGCACTGGTGGAAAAACGATCAGTATCCACGGCGGCGTAATCCTTTAGCAAGTCCCGAGTGTGACCAGCCAGTGCATCCAGGTACGCATCCTTGTGCACGTAGTACGCCATCCGCTCCAGCTGCAGGTACTGCATGCCGCCGTCCGCGCGATTGCCGGCCTGGGCCTGCTTGACCGCCTTCAGCTGCCTGGCAGAGGCCGCGCCCCGCGCCAGCTGCTGGATATAAAGTGCCACCATTTCCGCCTGGCGGTTGCGCCCTTCCCAGCCGAGGCCGGTGGCTTCCACCATGCCCATCAGGAACAGGTTGTCGTACTCCGGATGGAACACGTTCAGGTACATCTTCGGTGCGTAGCCGGTCCAGTTCAGGTGTTCGCGGGCGATGAACGGATAGTGCAGCTTGTACCCGGTGGCCAGCATGATCATGTCGTATTCGCCGCTGGAACCATCGGTGAAGGTCACCGTGTTTCCGTCCACTTTGGCGATATCCTTCTGCACGCTGATATCGCCGTGGCCGATATGGTGCAGGATCAGCGAGTTGATCACCGGGTGCGATTCGAACATCTTGTAGTCCGGCTTCGGCAGCCCATACTGTTCCGGCTTGCCCAGCATCAGGCGGGAAATGGCGGCGCTGATGCGCTGCTGGATAAACCGCGGCAGCTTGATCTTGCCGCCCAGCGCGTCTGTGGCCTTGCCGGCGATAAACTTGGGCAGGAAGTAGTAGCCGCGGCGCAGGCTGATATCCACGCTCTTTGCCCGGTGTACCGCATCCACCGCGATATCGGCACCGCTGTTGCCGCAACCCACCAGCAACACTCGCTTGCCGTCGAAGATCGCGGTGTCCCGGTAATCCGAGGAATGCAGGACCTCGCCGGCAAACTCGCCGGGCAATTGCGGCATATTGGGGTGATGCAGGGTGCCGTTGGCGATCAGCAGCCCGCCGAAGGTGCGGGTCTGCTCGCGGCCGTCGCAGCGGGTGGTGATGACCCAATCCTCGCCATCGCGCTCGCAACTGACCACTTCGGTATTAAACTCGTAGTGGCGATACAGGTCGAATTTCCGCGCGTAGTCCCGGAAGTAGGTACACATTTCGCTGTGATGCGGAAACAGCGCGACCTCATCCCCCATGGGGAACTCCGCGAATTCGGTCATCCGCTTGGAGGAGATCAGGTGCGCGGATTCATACATGGTGCTGGTGGGGCTGTCGATATCCCAGAGTCCGCCGACATCACCGTGGATCTCGAATCCCACGCAGGGAATTCCGTGTTTGACCAGGTTGCGGACACTGCACAGCCCCATCGGACCGGCGCCAATAACAGCAAAAGGTTTCATTATTTTTCTCCCAAATCCTCTCATTGGGATCAATATAACGTGACAAGCTGGGCAGCCGTCGTCATAATCGGGCCACCTCTGGTTAATTTCGGACAGTTTTTGTGAGCCCATCCGGTAACGGTAGCGTCACCCTCAGCTACACCCAAGCAATCATCAAAGCTCTAAAGCATTTACAGCTGGAGCTGCCATCAGATGCCAAAGATCTATTGACCTCCATTAACGAAATGGAGCGCGTTCCCCTGCGGGTCCAGGAAGAGTTCTGGGCGGCGCTGGAGGAGAGCTACCCGGACCCGCTACTGGGCATCCGTATCGGCCAGACCATGCAGGGCAACCAGATGGGACTGGTGGGCTACCTGCTGATGACGCAGAAAAACCTGGGGGCCGCCATCGACCAGCTGCTGATCTACCACCCCCTGCTGGGCGAGGGCGGCCAGTTCGAACTGCGCCGCAGCAGCTTTTATGTCGACCTGTGCTACCTGGCAAACTACATGCGCTGCGGACGCCTGCGGGTGGAAACGGTACTTTCCATCTGCCTGGCCCAGGCCCGCCTGATGACCGGGGGTGAACTCCAGCCCCAGAGTGTGATGCTGGCCTACCCGACCCCCTCCCTCGCGGTACAGCAACAATACCAGCAGTTGCTGCAGGCGCCAGTGCAATTCAATGCACCGGTGTCCGGCATCCGGCTGCGCCCGCAGGATCTCGAGCTGCCACTGGAAGCGGCCGACCGCCATGTAATGGCGAGACTGAAACCGGAAGCCGACGCCCTGCTGAAGGCGCTTACCAGCAAGAGCCTGCAATTGCGGGTGGCGCACCTGCTGCAACAGGAACCGCAATTGAGCCGCGAACAGGTGGCAGCGCGGTTGTGCATCAGCCCCCGCCACCTGGGGCGCAAACTGCTGGAGGAAAACGCCAGCTTTCGCGCCATCCAGGATGAAGTGCGCAGCCACTACGCCTGCCAGTGGCTGCGGGAGGGAGGCAAAAACAACGTGGATATCGCCGCGTCCCTGGGTTACTGCGACGAGAGCGCCTTCGGCAAGGCATTCCGACGCTGGACCGGCATGTCGCCCAAGGCCTTCAGGAACCTGTCCACCAGCGACGACTGAGCCGGCGCCCTGGACCAGGAAAGAATTGCGGTGAGGGCGGAGGGCTACTCGGCGCCTGCGGAGGCAGGCGGCGCGGACAGGTGATCGCCGAAAAATGCCTGCAGGCGCGGCAACACTGGTGCGAGAGATTTGTAACGCCCCTCTTCCGGCGACATGGCATTCACTGCATCCCGCAGTGCAGCCACCGCGCCCGGCACTGCCAGCAGGTCGCGCAGCGGGTTGATACTGACGCGGATCGTAAATGCCACCGCGCCGGTTTGCGGCAGGCGCCGCAGTGACTGGCGCTCAACGCGCAGATAGAGGTCACCACCTGCTACAGACGCGCCGCCCCGCTGCAGCAGCTCAGGGGAATCCACCACCGACCAGTTGCCCCGCCACACCGGATATTCCGGCAACAGGTGCTCGAAAAAGCGCGCCACCTGCCCTGCCAGCTTCTGCTGGAATCCGGGCACCGGAGCGTGAATCTGCTGCAGCGGCCGACCGATCTTGTCCTCCAGTTTCCAGTAGCTCGGCGCCGCCAGCGACGCCGCCACCAGTTCATAACCGTGCCTGCCGGGCATCAGCAGGCACAGGTCATCCGCCACCCACTGGCTGGCCTCCCACAGGGGCTCTACTGAAGTGACGGCGAGCGGCCAGTGCAGCGCACCCCCGCCTCCCTGCCAGCAGAGGCGGCCTGCAGTAGCGAAATAGTGTGAATGGGGGTCTACGGAATGATCACTGCGCAGGTGCTGCAGCAGTGTCTGGGCCAGCTCTTCCTGGGCCTCCAGCGAGCGTGGCTCGGCGGCAAAAATCGCAGAGCCCAGCCGGCGCCGGGCGCTCAGCTTGTTGTGCAGGTAATTGGGCAGTGTGGTGCAGGGCTGGATCCAGTGGCGGGGCTGCAAACGCTGGAGCCCCATATGCACAATCTGCGGATTCGGGATAAACGGCAGGTAGAGGGCGCTCACCGGCAGTGCATAGCGGCGCTCTGCCAGCTCACGGCAGGCTCCGGTAGCAGTACCGGAGCTGGCGCAGGTGTTACCGGACACGGCGCCTCCGAACCAGGCTCCCCGGCTCAGAGAGAAACGGTAGCCCGAGACTGGCTGCGCATGCGATCGAGGGCGGCCAGGTCTTCCAGCCACACCACTTCGCTGGCGGCCACCGGCGCACCGACGAAGTTACCAACCGCCATCGCAATCTGGTCGGCGTCTTTACTGTCTCCGGCCACGGATTCCAGCGGCAGCGCCATCCAGGCCTGGCCATTCTGGTCCAGGACCTGCTTGCCCTCACCGCCAGTGGAGGACAGGTGACGATCAATGGCGGAGCTGCCACCGGACGGCAGGTAGATGGTGCCGTTGGTGAAGTCCACGGCGAAGGCAACCACACCGGGCAGAATGCCGAACAGCAGGGCGGCTCCATCCAGGATCACCACTACCGGATCTACCCGGCCTCCGGTCTGCCCCTTGCGCTCGGGGTACAGGAAGTAACCGCAGGCAGTAAGGTTCAGGGCCAGGGTCAACAGGCAGGTCGCGGCGACGCCGCGCTTGATGGATTTTTTCATGGGGAACTCTCCGGCGATAGCCGTTGCCGTGCGTCATTGGCGGGCAATCCCTGGCGCCCATTTCGCACAATAATTAACCAGCGGACCTACAGGCCCGATAACTGCGGCAAGAATACCCGATTAACCGGGAAGGCCGAAAGTGGCGGATAATTGAACGAGTTCGCACTTTTTACACCCAATCGGCGAGTCGCCAATCGCCCCCTTTAAACCAGGGGGGCACCCCAGAACTGAACAAAAGTTAACCGATTGTGCGCCAAATTTTGAATCCCGATACCATTGCACGAAAGACGCCGCCTAAACTTTAAACAGCACCTGCTGAGGAATGTCAGGGAGCAGTACACAGTTTCTGATGGTGCAGCAGACAGCGGCACCTACGCAGCAACCAGGGCAGAAAGCAGTCGTCTTCGGTCTACGCCAGAAATTTCAAGGAGCAGTAGTCTCAGCAGGTGCCGCCATGGAATGGCAGAGGCACGGTATTCGCAAGGATACCGTGCCTTTTTAATTCCCGCCCTTTATTTTCTGCCGGCGCAATATTTTAACCGTTGCAATTCTGGCAAAATTTTATTCTCGTATACCAAACCGCAATAGCGGTTTCCCCCAAGCTACACCGGGGTACCCTGAATTTTTGTTCTGATTCTGTATCCTCCCAACAAAATAAACGCGGAGTTTCAGCATGCATATCAGCAGCGCTTTCGACAGCGGCAATATCAAAGTCATCGACGCCGACAGCAAGCCCATCCAGCTGGCCATTAAAATCGACAACCAGTCAGATTTTTATCAGTGGTTCCACTTCCGCCTGGAGGGAGAGGTCGGCAAGCAATACCCCATGTGTATTACCAACGCCGGCAAGGCCGCCTACCCGGAAGGCTGGGAGAACTACCGGGTGTGCGCGTCCTACGACCGCCACAACTGGTTCCGCATTGATGCCGATTACGATGGCAAGGTGCTGGATTTCAGTGTTGAGCTGGAGCAGCCATCGGTTTACCTGGCCTATTTCGCGCCCTTTTCCTGGGAACGCCATCTGGACCTGCTGGCCTGGGCGCAATCCGACGAACGCGTCGCCGCGGAAACACTGGGCCTCACCCTGGACCGCCGCGATATGACTCTTCTGACCATCGGCGATGCCAAAAAGGCCAAATACAAGGTGTGGATGATTGCCCGCCAGCACCCCGGGGAATCCATGGCGGAGTGGTTTGTGGAAGGGTTCCTGGAATCCCTACTGGACGAATCCAACCCGTCCGCCCGCGCCCTGTTGGCGGATACGGTCTTCTATGTCGTTCCCAACATGAACCCGGACGGCAGCGTTCGCGGCCACCTGCGCACCAATGCCGCCGGCGCCAACCTGAACCGGGAATGGCAAAACCCGAGCATGGAACGCAGCCCCGAGGTCTACCTGGTGCGGGAAAAAATGCTGGCTACCGGCGGCGATATTTTCCTGGATATCCACGGTGATGAAGCCCTGCCATTCAACTTTGTGGCCGGCTGTGAAGGCATTCCCGGCTACGACGAGCATCACGCCAAGCTGGAAAGCGTGTTCAAGGACGCGTTTGACAAAGCGAGCCCCGATTTCCAGACCGAAAAAGGCTATCCCCTGGACAAGCCCGGCGAGGCCAATATGACCGTCGGCACCAACTGGTGCGGGCACCAGTTCCGCACCCTGGCCCTGACTCTGGAAATGCCGTTCAAGGACAACGACAACCTGCCCGACCCCATTGAGGGCTGGTCGCCCGCCCGCTGTCGCCAGCTGGCTCGGGATATCTTCTTGCCGATCCGCGAAACTCTCGCTTTTATGGCAAAAAAATAATAATTCCACCCCATAAAAACACACAGGAAACGACATGATAAAACACACACACTGGCGCCAGCGGCCACTAAAAACCCTGCTCGCGGCGGGGATAGCGGCGGGAATAGCCGCGGCACTGGCCGGCTGCGGCAAGGACAGCCCGAAATCCGCCGACTCCACCACCACCCCAGCCAACCAGGCGGAACAGACTGCCGAACAGGACGCGCAGGTGCCCGCCAGCGAAGCACATAACGCACCGCAACTGAATGACGCGGAAAAGGCCGAAGTGGCCGCCATGGCCCAGGACCTGCACAAGCACATCGCGGTACTGGCGTCGGATGAGTTCGAAGGCCGCGCCCCCGCCAGCAAGGGCGAAGAACTCACCGTCAATTACCTGGCGGAGCAGTTCAAGGATCTCGGCCTGGAGCCCGGCGCACTGGACGCCGATGGCAAGCCCAGCTGGTTCCAGGATGTCCCGGTGGTGGAAATGCAGATCGAGGCCACACCGCTGACCATCAGCGGCGAAGTGGACGGCAAGCCCTATACCCAGGAACTGCAGCCGCTCACCGATATGGTCGCGTTCACCATGCGCCAGGAGGCATCTGCGCAACTGGACAACAGCGAGCTGGTTTTTGTCGGCTACGGCATCGTCGCACCGGAAAACGACTGGAATGACTATGCCGGGCTGGACATGACCGGTAAAACCGCCGTCATTCTGGTGAACGACCCGGGCTATGCCACCCAGGACAAGACCCTGTTCAACGGCAACGCCATGACCTATTACGGCCGCTGGAGCTACAAGTTCGAGGAAGCCGCCCGCCAGGGCGCAGAGGGTGCGATCATCATTCACGAAACCGGTGCCGCCGGTTATCCGTGGGAAGTGGTCAGCGGTAGCTGGTCCAGCGCACAGATCAGTCTCGCGGCAGACGACAAGAATGCCGACCGGGTTGCAGTCGAGTCCTGGATGACCGGCGACGCCGCCAAAACCCTGTTTGCGGCTGCCGGCCTCGATCTGCAGCAGGAAATGGACGCGGCCAAGCAGCACGGCTTCAAGGCCAAGCCCCTGAATCTGGCTGCCAGCGTCTCGCTGGAGAACCAGGTGCGCACCTCCAACTCCCGCAATGTGGTGGCCAAGCTGCCGGGCAGCAAGTACCCCGACGAGGCGATCATCTACACCGCGCACTGGGACCACCTGGGCGTGAATGACAACGCCGAGGGCGAGGACCATATCTTCAACGGCGCAGTCGACAACGCCACCGGTACCGCCGGCCTCCTGGCCATGGCCCGCCAGGCCACGCAGCTGCCGGAGCGCCCCGAGCGTTCGCTGGTATTTGTCGCGGTAACCGCGGAAGAGTCCGGCCTGCTGGGCTCCAAGTACTATGCGGAAAACCCGGTGGTACCACTGGAAAAAACCGTCGCCGGCATCAACTTCGATGCAATGGGCGTGCTGGGACCAATGCGCGATGTGATCGTTGTGGGCTACGGCAACAGCGAACTGGAAAAAATTCTGGAAAAAGAAGCGGAAAAACAGGGGCGCTACCTGGCGCCGGAAGACCACCCGGAGCGCGGCTACTTCTACCGCTCGGATCACTTCAGCCTGGCCAAAAAAGGCGTGCCGATGCTCTACTTCGACTCCGGTACCGACAGTTTTGCGCACGGCCGCGAGTGGGCACAGCAGAAAGGTGAGGAGTACACCGCGCACGCGTACCACAAACCCGGCGATGAGTATGACCCGCAGTGGAATCTGGAAGGCGCCGCGATGGATCTGGCCCTGGGCCTGGATATCGGCCTGAAGCTGGCCAACAGCCGCGATTGGCCAAACTGGTACCAGGGCAACGAGTTCCGGGCGATTCGCGACAAGAGCGCCGACAGCCGGAAATAAAAGCCTTTTCCCGGCCAGACAACGCCAAATAAAAAAGCCCGCTTGCAGCGGGCTTTTTTATGCTTGATCAGGCCGGCGTTGCCGCCTCAACCTTTTTCAATTCCTCGTCGCGGAGTTCGCGACGCAGGATTTTACCGACGTTGGTTTTCGGCAGATCCTCGCGGAATTCGATTTTCTTCGGCACCTTGTACGCGGTCATATTTTCGCGACAGTAGGCGATGACTTCGTCTTCCGTCAGTGACTCGTCGGCTTTGACGATAAACAGCTTCACGATCTCACCACTGCGCTCGTCGGGAATACCGATGGCGGCGGCCTCGGTAACCTTTTCGTGGGCGCTGACGATATCTTCGATTTCGTTCGGATAAACGTTGAAGCCGGACACGATGATCATGTCTTTCTTGCGATCGACGATCTTGATGTAACCATCGTCCTGGATCACCGCCATATCGCCGGTTTTCAGCCAGCCGTCAGAATCGATGGTATCGGCGGTGGCTTCCGGGCGCTCCCAGTAGCCTTTCATTACCTGCGGGCCACGCACGCACAGCTCGCCCGGACTGTTGTTCGGCAGGTCATTGCCGTTTTCGTCGACGACTTTCACCTCGGTACCGGGAACCGCGACGCCGACAGTACCCAGCTGCACCGCTTCCGCCGGATTGAAAGAAACCACCGGAGAAGTTTCGGTCATACCGTAACCTTCGGTGACCACACATCCGGTCATCTGCTCCCAGCGCTTGGCAGTGTCACGGGTAAGTGCCATACCACCGGAACAGGTGGTGTGCAGCTTGCTGAAGTCCAGGCTGGAAAAGTCCGGGCAGCGCATCAGGCCATTGAACAGTGTGTTCAGGCCACAGAAACCGGTAAAACGCTTGCCTTTCAGGGTTTTGACAAACCCGGGAATATCCCGCGGGTTGGGAATCAGCAGCGAGTGGTTGCCGGTGGTAAACAGACACATGCAGTGAATGGTGAAAGCGTAAATGTGGTACAGCGGCAGCGGTGCCACATAAAATTCTTCGCCTTCCTTCATGGAGTCACCGAGTGCTTCGCGCACCTGCTCCATATTTGCCACCAGGTTGCGATTGGTGAGCATGGCGCCCTTGGCAACACCCGTGGTACCACCGGTGTACTGCAGCACAGCAACATCATCCGGGCCGCGCTGCACGTCTTCGTGGGGCTGCGCGGCACCCGCGGACATCGCATCGCGGAAGGCCACGCGGTTGGCAAAGTGGTATTCCGGCACCATTTTCTTGATGTACTTGGCCACGCTGTTGATCAGCAGGCGTTTCACCGGCGGATGCATATCCGCGATTTCACTGACGATCACCTGCTCCACCGAGGTTTCCGGAATGATCGCGGACGCGGTATCGGCAATATTCGCCAGCACCACCAGTGCCTTGGCTCCGGAATCATTCAGCTGGTGCTTGAGCTCGCGCTTGGTGTACAGCGGGTTGGTATTCACCACCACCAGACCGGCGCGCAGTGCACCGAAAACCGCAATTGGATATTGCAGCACGTTGGGCAGCTGTACCGCGATACGGTCGCCGGGCTTCAGGTTGGTCTTGTTCTGCAGGTAGGAGGCAAAGTTGCCACTGAGCCGATCGATATCGCCCAAAGTGAGGGTGTGTCCGAGGCAGGTAAATGCGGGGCGGTCAGCGTATTTCGCGGCAGCGGCGGTAAATACGTCTAGAATACTGCGATCGATATCCAACTTTATTCTCCCAATGCTGTTGTTTTTGTGGTGGCGAAGCGGTTCCGGTTCATAACTGCCCACAAAACGCGCAGCAATTCCTGGCTCCGAAAGAGAATGCCCGGCCACGCTCTGAAACCGTGACACGACTTTCATTTTCAGAAAATCAGGCTGAACTTGAACTCGACATTCTCCATGTCCGTTTATAGTCGAATTTCCCGGTTTACGGGCCCAACGGACTGTTAATTATTGTTTGATCTGATTGTCTCCACTGGCGAACGGAGATGCTGTCCGCCAATCGCCAGGGGTGTCGAAACTTATCTACAGAGAGGATCAGTTGACGCGAAAAAGATCTGCCAGCGCCGCTGCCAACTCCCTGTCCCCGGTGTAACGGATATCACCGAGCAGGAACGCATGCCGTGCACTGAGTGACCCGTCAATGATGTCTTTCAGGGTGTCAAATGACATCTCCAGTTCCAAATGCGGATCTGTTATCTGCCCCATGGTTTGGATGGCGGAAAGCGGTCCCGTTTCAGCACCGTTTTCGCCGCCAACCAGCAGGTAAAAATCGCTGCCATCCGGCAATCGAAACTGTACCCGAGTGGTTGCAGGCAGACAAGTAAGTCGTTGCAGGCGCTCGAGTATGTGTGCCGGTAATTGCATCGCTACTCCGGGGTACCAACCTTGCGGCCAACCTACGTTGGCCGACCGCAGAATCAAAAACACCGCCGCAGTTTCCGGCGGCGGTGTCGTTTTCTATCGGACTCAGAATACGAAGTGCTCTGCGTCCAGACTCATCAGGTTGTCCGCCCCGCTCTGCATGGCGCTCGCGTGGGCCGCGGTGCGCGGCAGGATGCGGTCATAGAAGAAACGAGCGGTGGCCAGTTTGGCGCGGTAGAAATCCTCTTCGCCGGTGCCAGCTGCAAGCTTTTCGTTCGCAACTTTTACCGCCAGCGCCCACAGGTAAGCCTGCACCGCGTAACCGGAATACATCAGGTAGTCCACGGAGGCGGCACCCACTTCATCGGGGTTTTCCATCGCCTTGGCGCCCACATGCATGGTCAGCTCGCCCCACTGCTGGTTGATTTCCTGCAGTCTGGCGACGAACGGGGCCAGCGCCTCATTGTCGATTTCCGCCTGGCAGAACTTGTGTACCACCTTGGTGAACTTGCGCAGCAGTTCACCCTGGCTCATCAGTACCTTGCGGCCCAGCAGGTCCAGCGCCTGGATGCCGGTGGTGCCTTCGTAGATGGTGGAGATACGCGCGTCACGCACGTTCTGCTCCATACCCCACTCGGCGATGTAACCGTGACCACCGAAGCACTGCATGCCCAGGTTGGCGGACTCGCAGCCGGTCTCGGTCAGGAAGGCCTTGGCAATCGGCGTCAGGAAAGCCAGCAGGTCGTCGGCTTCCTTCTTGTCCTCTTCGGACCCCACCTGAGTGCGGTCCACCTGCTGCGCGCACAGCATGGTCAGCATGCGACCACCTTCGGAGAAGGCTTTCTGGGTCAGCAGCATGCGGCGTACGTCCGGGTGCACGATGATCGGGTCGGCGGCGCCTTCCGGGTTCTTCGGGCCACTCAGGGAGCGCATCTGCAGGCGGTCTTTGGCGTAGGCCAGGGACTTCTGGAAGCCCGCTTCCGCGTGTGCGACGCCCTGCAGGGCGGTGCCCAGGCGCGCGGTGTTCATGAAGGTGAACATGCAGTTCAGGCCCTTGTTCGGCGGGCCGATCAGGAAACCTTTGGCGCCGTCAAAGTTCAGTACCGCGGTGGCGTTGCCGTGGATACCCATCTTGTGCTCCAGGGAGCCACAGCTGACGCCGTTGCGCTCACCCAGGGAACCGTCTTCGTTGGGCATGAATTTCGGCACGATAAACAGGGAGATACCCTTGGTACCCGCCGGTGCATCGGGCAGGCGCGCGAGGACGATGTGCACGATGTTCTCCGCCATGTCGTGTTCGCCGGCGGAGATGAAAATTTTGGTACCGGTGATGGCGTAGGAGCCGTCTGCGTTGGGCTCGGCCTTGGTGCGCAGGATACCCAGGTCGGTACCGCAGTGCGGCTCGGTCAGGCACATGGTCCCGGTCCAACTACCTTCTACCAGCTTGGTCAGGTAGGTGTGCTTCTGTGCGTCGGTACCGTGGGCCTCCAGGGTGTTCATGGCACCGTGTGACAGGCCCGGGTACATACCCCAGGACCAGTTGGCGGTACCCACC
The DNA here is from genome assembly GCF_913055755.1 of uncultured Microbulbifer sp. Classification (GTDB taxonomy): domain Bacteria; phylum Pseudomonadota; class Gammaproteobacteria; order Pseudomonadales; family Cellvibrionaceae; genus Microbulbifer. The sequence continues at coordinate 6,792 of NZ_CAJXKH010000031.1, read as the reverse complement.
ATTTCGCTCAGGACGGTGCCCAGTGAGGGCGGCAGGCCCTGGCCACCGTGGTCGACACTGTGTGCCAGGGACGGCCAGCCGGCTTCCACGAACTGCTGGTAGGCTTCCTTGAAACCTTCCGGAGTGGTGACTTCACCGTCATTCCAGGTACAGCCCTGCTGGTCGCCGATCTGATTGATGGGGGCGAGGATGTTTTCACAGAACTTGGCGCCCTCTTCCAGAATGGCGTCCACTACGTCCGGACTCGCATCTTCGTATCCCAGGGATGCGTAGTGCTGATCCCAGTTCAGCATTTCGCGCATGGCAAAACGCATGTCGCGCAGCGGAATCTTGATCTCGCTCATTCTGTGTACCCTCTATTTCTCGCAATTTGTTGTCTTCTCGGGCGAAGGCGCCCGCGGGCCGCATTTGTGACCCATATATTGGTTTCATTCATAATAGTAAGAATTGCCCGTTTCGCTCTATGGCGAAATCCGTCCAAAGCGGTAACAAAATGCGGCGCGGAAATGCGACGGGATAGTCAGATAAGGTTTGGTTCGGCGCGCACGGATACGGTGCGCTGTTCGGATTTTCGTGGCGGCACCGCTACCGGGTGCTGCCTTGTGAGACACGCCGTGAACCCATCCCTGGGGGCTCTGCACCGCCATCCATGGCGGTGCAGGTCTCACAAGGCAGCACCCGGCATCGGCGCCTTCGCGGATGTTTCAGTGGTGGAAAATCTGGACTCTTGGAAAACCCTCAGGAAGCCGGAACCGTGGTGCGGTGACTCTTGCGGTATTCACCCGGCGTTACTCCGGTCCACTTCTTGAACGCGCGGAAAAATGCACTGGCCTCGTCAAAACCGAGCATCTCCGCAATCTGGGTATTGGAGAGGTCCGGGCAGCTCAGGTAGTGGAATGCCGCTTCCATCCGACACTCGTCCTTGAGCTTTTGGTAAGACGTATTTTCCTGCTGCAGGCGCCGGCGCAAAGTAGTCACCGACATATTGAGCCGCTCCGCCACCGCTTCCGCGGCGGGCATCGACTCGCTCACGTCGCGGTTGAGAATCGTCTTTACCTTGGTCTTGATGCTGTTGGCGTTGCCGTCACTGATCACCAGGTGGTAAGGCGCGGTGCGGATAAAATCCTCCACCGTCTGCGGATTCTGCACGATTGGGTAGTCGAGATAACGGCTCTCGTATTCCAGTGCGTTGCAGGGCTGGTCGAACAGCAGCTCTTCCGCCTCGCTCTGGGCCAGGGCCAGGAACTCTTCCGGGCAGGGAAAGGAGAAATGCAGCTTGGCCAGGGGGATTTCCCGCCCCACCAGCCAGCAGTAGAAGCGGTGCCAGACCGCCAGTGTGGTGCGAATTACCCCGGGGCTGGTCTCTGCCAACAGCGCGGCAAACTCGCCCTCGGCGAGGGAACTGATGCCGGTGATGACGACGCGGTCGCGCCCATTTGCCGATTCCAGTTGCGGCTTCACCCGGAAGCCGCGGCAGATTTCCATAAATTCCGCGCTGAGGGTAATTGCCTGGCGAACCGTGGCACAGTTGACCACCGTCAGGCACAACAGGCGGAAGGAGCCGGAGCGCACGCGCCCGCCACTGAGCATGCCGAACCACTCGTCCTGGGCCAGCCACATCACGCGCTGGTACAGGCGGCCGTATCTCACCGCGGAAAAAGCTGCAGTGCCCTCGAGCTCACTCTCTGCAATATCCACGGACGCCAGCAGCTCCGCCCGATCGCAGCCGTTCCTGGCCGCCTCATCCAGCAATCGCTGGACATAGGCAATGGGAATGCGAATATCTTCTTCGCCAGCACTTGCCATTTACTTGTTTCTGCGATTGCGCAACCAGTTGAGGAATGCACCAAAGCCCACCGCCGCAGCGACGATCACGGCAAGAAAAACCAGCATCAGCACCAGGTAACTGGCGACATCGGAAACCGGCAGGTCCCAGCTCCAGATGGCCGCGGCGATAAACGCAACACAGGCAAGGACACTGGTAATAAAGGATCGACGGCGTTTCGGGGCCATATCGGAGTACTTCTTCAGTAAAATGAATGGTTGGTCGCTACGGATCGACAACACTACCCTAAATACTATAGGAAGCAGGGCTTTGTCAGACACAGGCCCGAGTCGAGCTGGATTGCCGTCGAGACCTGCGAACGAGTCCATTAGATACCTGCCGTTTGCGGCGCAGAATCGTGAATCATCGTTCCCGCAGTGTCAACGGCAGGCAGTCTCACAGACTGCCTCCAGGGGTTTGATGGAGAGCAGACGATGAAAAAACAGCACTTGCTCTACCGCGCAGAAGACCGTTCCACACTGCGCAAACTGGGCATCTGGATCGAATGCCTGGCACTCGCGCTGGGATCCCTGTTGCTCGGGATCCTGCTGCTGACGTGAGGTCCTTGCACTCAGCCGTTGCCGCCAATAATACCGCCTTTCGCCAGCCGCCCCGGATCGAGGATTTTTACCAGCTCTTCTTCTGAAAGGTCGGTCATCTCAACCGCAACCTCAAGCACCGGACGACCGCTGGCATAGGCGGCTTTAGCTATCTCCGCGGCCCTGGCATAGCCGATTACCGGATTGAGCGCGGTCACCATGATCGGGTTTTTTGCCAGTGCCTGTGCAATCTGCTCACGATTCACGGTAAATCCGTCGATCGCCTTATCTGCCAACATTTTTGCCGCATTCGCCAGCAGGAGAATACTTTCGTGCAGCGAGTGGGCCACCAGCGGCAGCATCACATTCAATTGGAAGTTACCGCTCTGGCCGGCAATGGTAATAGCCGTGTCATTGCCGATCACTTTTGCCGCGACCATAGCCACGGATTCGGCAATCACCGGGTTCACTTTCCCCGGCATAATACTGCTGCCCGGCTGCAGTGAAGGCAGCGCAATTTCCCCAAAACCGGCCAGCGGCCCACTGTTCATCCAGCGCAGGTCATTGGCAATTTTCATCATCGCCACGGCAGTGGTCTTCAACTGCCCGGACACTTCCACCGCGGTATCCTGGCTGGAGATTGCCGCAAACAGGTTTTCCGCCGGCTGCAGTGCAATGCCGCACTCGGTACTCAGGCGGCGGGCAAACAGCTCGGCAAAATCCCCGTGGGCATTGAGTCCGGTACCCACCGCCGTCCCCCCCTGGGCCAGTTGTGCCAGCCGCGGCAGACTACTTTCCAGCCGTTCACAGCTGTGATCAATCTGCGCGCTCCAGCCGGACAACTCCTGCGACAGCGTAATGGGTACCGCGTCCATCAGGTGTGTGCGGCCGGTCTTTACGACATCCGCCACCGACTCGGATTTGCGATAGATGGCATCGTGTAAATGGCGCAGCGATGGCAGCAGGTGGTTTTGAATTTCCAGCATGGTGGACAGGTGAATCGCGGTCGGGATCACGTCATTGCTGCTCTGGCTCATATTGACGTGGTCGTTGGCACCCACAGCGAGGCCGGACTCCCGCTCCGCCAGTCGCGCCAGCACCTCGTTCACATTCATATTGGTGCTGGTACCGGAACCGGTCTGAAACACATCGACGGGAAACTGCCGGGGAAAATCTTCCTTCAACGCCCGCTCGCAGGCCTGCAAAATGGCCGCGGCAATATCCGCATCCAGCAGCCCGAGGGCCAGGTTGGTTTCGGCCGCGGCCCGCTTGATCGCGATCACTGCGCGGATAAACGGTGCCGGCAGTGGGTAACCACTTACCGGGAAGTTGTTGACTGCGCGCTGGGTCTGGGCACCGTAAAGTGCACTCTGCGGCACTTCCACCTCACCCAGGCTGTCCTTTTCAATACGGTACTGGTCACCACGGTCTTTTTCCGACATGCATTGATCCTTTGCCCCCTGTGATACAGGGCTAGAGCTTTACCGAACGGAAAGGGTAGCGCCGGAAATGCGCAAATGGAAATGGTGAGCCAGGCGCTCAGACGCTGACGCGCCCTTCCTGGGTCCATTCACAGCGCACCTGCATATCACCGCAACCGGGCTCGTGATACAGGCCTGCGGCCTCCCAGGTGAAGGAGTGGGTACCGGAGAGTTCGGTTTCCAGGTGCACGGTCGCGGAGACCCAGTACATGCTGCGCAGCAGTTCCTCGAACTTCTGGATCCAGTGATTCCACTCGTACTCCACTGCGCGATAGGAAGCACCAAAGTGAATCACATCGGTCTGGTACTGGGATTGCTTGACCTTGATGGTGGGAATGGAAAACATGTCGCGGCACAGAAATGGCCACTCATCGGCACTGGGCAGCGCGAGTACCGCTTCGCGATTCACCCGGCGGCGCTCACTGCCACCGGCCAGGCTGTTACTGTCTTTGATACAGCCGTAGACAATAGATTCCTGATCGCCCTGAATCACTCTGCACAATCCTCGCGAAGGCAGCAACGCGCCTGAATCTGACCCGGTCAGCGATGTCACCGGGTCAATAAATACACTGATGCAATATCACTCTTGCTGCCAACTTTAACGGCGCAACCGCGAGAAAGCCACCACCCAGTGGAGACAAATCGCCACCGGGTTCGCATTTCCAGATTGCCGGAGAAAACAGCAGAATTTATGCTGTTTTTTCATTCAGAACGATCAGATTTCGATACCCTCATCGCGCAACATCGCGATGAAGGCTTCCTCGTCGAGAACCGGGATCTCCAGGTCGCGGGCTTTGTTCAGTTTGGACCCGGCGCCCGGTCCGGCGACTACGGTGTGCGTATTCGCCGATACACTGCCGGCCACTTTCGCGCCCAGGCGCTGCAGGTAATCTTTGCCTTCGCTACGGGACAGGGTTTCCAGTTTGCCGGTCAAGACCCAGGTCTGGCCCGCGAGGGGCTGTTCGCCCTCTTCCCGCGCTTCCGCTTCCCAGAAAATGCCCGCCTGTTTCAGCGCTTCAATTTCTTCCAGGTTGTGCGGCTGCTCGAAAAACTCGGCAACGAAATGCGCCACCACCGGACCCACATCCTCGACCTGCTGCAACGCTTCCGTATCCGCCTGCATCAGGTTGTCGAGCTCACCGAAATGCCGCGCCAGGTTGCGCGCGGTGGCTTCACCCACTTCGCGAATACCGAGCGCGTAGAGGAATTTAGGCAGCGTCGTATGCTTGCTTCGCTCGAGGGCATCGAGCAGGTTTTGCGCGGACTTTTCCCCCATCCGCTCCAGTGCAACCAGCGGCTCCAGTTCGAGCCGGTACAACCCGGATACCGAGTGCAGCAGACCTTCATCCACCAGCTGGTCCACCAGTTTGTCTCCCAGGCCGTCGATGTCCATCGCCTTGCGGGAGGCAAAATGCTTGATCGCCTGCTTGCGCTGGGCACTGCAAATAAGGCCGCCGCTGCAGCGGGCAACCGCCTCTCCCGGAGTGGTTTCCACCGGGGACTCGCACACCGGGCAGTGATCGGGAAACTCGATTTTGCGCGCATCGTCGGGGCGGCGGCTTTCCACAACCGAAACCACCTGCGGAATCACATCGCCGGCGCGGCGCACGATCACGGTATCGCCGATCTTTACCCCCAGGCGCTCGATTTCGTCGCGATTGTGCAGGGTGGCATTGGAAACCGTGACGCCACCCACAAAGACCGGTTCCAGGCGCGCAACCGGCGTCACTGCACCGGTGCGACCCACCTGGAATTCCACGTCCAGCAGCCGGGTCATTTCCTCCTCTGCAGGAAATTTATATGCAATAGCCCACCTAGGTACCCTCGCTGTAAATCCCAGCCGTCTTTGAAGTGGAAGACTGTTAACCTTGAAAACGATACCATCAATTTCAAATGGTAAAGAACCCCTTCTTTCACTCATCTCATGATAATAGTGCAAACATTCCTTTATACCTTTAGCAGTTTTTAGATATCTATTTTCACTAAACCCCCAAGTACTTAACAAGTCGAGCATCTTAGATTGCTCTATAGGCATCTCAACTCCTTCGAAATTACCAACGCCATACACAAAAAACTTCAAAGGGCGCTTAGCAGTTACTCGAGAATCTAATTGGCGAAGACTTCCACCCGCCGCATTTCTAGGGTTCACAAATGGTTTTTCACCTTTCTTTATTGCTCTCTCATTAAATTTTTTAAAACCATTTTTGGGCATAAAGATCTCACCACGAACTTCCAACAGTGGAATATCTTGGTTCGATTTAATACTTAAAGGCACAGAGCGGATAGTACGAACATTCTCAGTAATATCCTCCCCTACATAACCATCGCCTCGAGTAGCAGCTCTTACAAATTTTCCATCTATATAAGTTAGACTTATTGCAATTCCATCCAACTTCAACTCGCAAGAGTACTCAATTTTATTATCTATATTTATTCGATCTCGAATTCGACGATCAAACTCAAACAAATCCTCTTCGTTAAATGCGTTATCCAAAGAAAGCATTGGTACTTCATGCTGAACTTCTTCAAACATAGCTAAAGGAGCACTCCCCACTCTTTGAGTAGGCGAATTAGGGTTTACTAACTGTGGATACTCCTTCTCTAACTCTTGAAGCTCACGCAACAGACGATCATATTCGGCATCAGGTATTTCAGGATTATCTTCTCTGAAATACATTTCATTAGCGCGATTTAGGAATTCATTTAGAAAGGCTGCTCTATTTAGAGCATCATTTGGAACATTATTCGTCATTGTATATTCGCAAAAATGGGGAATTCTTGCTCAGACTTAGCGATCCTTTGCCAGTCTCATCGTGAGTATTTAAGAATGCACGAGCCAACCATGGCTCGTGCAAAATAGTAGGTTTTACGCCTGCGCCCGGGCCAGGGCCTTGCGGCGCTGGAATTCCATTACCCGCTGGCGGTAGTGCTCTGCGGTCTGCCCGGT
>NZ_CAJXKH010000030.1 GCF_913055755.1 uncultured Microbulbifer sp. | reverse complement strand
GAGGCTCTTCAACTTGTAGCGGCAGGAGCCGAAGGCCCCGGCGGGGGTGTGGCGCAGGGCGGCAATGGTTTCACGGCTTTCCTGGCTGACATCGATCAGCTCCTCGCGGAGGGCGCCGACGATACCATTCAGGCCGGCGTAGACATTGCCGATCTTGTCGCTGTGCTGGCGGGCGGTTTCGATGACTCCGCACGCGGAGGCGTTGATGACAGCGGTTACGCCGCCGGATTGCGCATAAAAAGCATTCTTCTTCGACATGTCTATCCTATGGGGTCGCGGTATCTCGTCTTCGTCACACTGTGGGCGGCTCTTGACGGCTACCTCACGCGGCGCGAAGTCTAATGTATTCACATTGCAATTGCATGGAATTGCAGACATTCGACACTTACTGCCGGAAACTGCCGTGATAAGCTTGCGCGGCGTTGAAAACCCGGTGTCCGGCGGCAATTCCTGTTGTTGCCATTGTTTAAAGCAAAAAGCGCGCCGATACGCATTTTGCGCCAAGAAACCGGTGTCCCGGAGGGAATGATTGCGCGAATTGCCGGTCTCACCCGACGCCTGTTTCTACGGAACGCCTGTGGCCACTGATCGAAATACCCGTGGCTATTGAATGAAGAGAGTGAACAATCTGGCATGCATATTCATATTCTAGGTATCTGCGGCACTTTTATGGGCAGCCTGGCCCAACTGGCGGTGGCCGAGGGCCACAAGGTCACGGGATCGGACGCCAACGTCTATCCGCCCATGAGCACCCAGCTGGAGCGCGCAGGTATCGAACTGACCGAGGGCTATGACCCGGCACAGCTGGAGCCGGCACCGGACCTGGTGATTGTCGGCAACGCCCTTTCCCGGGGTAATCCGGCGGTGGAGGCGGTGCTGGAGAAGGGCCTGCCCTATACCTCCGGCGCCCAGTGGCTGTGCGACCACTTCCTCGGCGGGCGCTGGGTGCTGGCGGTGTCCGGTACCCACGGCAAGACCACCACCGCCAGTATGCTGGCGTGGGTGCTGGACTACGCGGGCATGGACCCGGGCTTCCTGATCGGCGGTGTGCCGCAGAATTTCGACGTGTCCGCCCGCCTCGGCGGCACCCCGTTCTTCGTGGTGGAGGCGGACGAGTACGACACCGCCTTCTTCGACAAGCGCTCCAAGTTTGTCCACTATCGCCCGCGCACCCTGGTCATCAACAACCTGGAATTCGACCACGCGGACATTTTTGAAGATCTGGCCGCGATCCAGAAGCAGTTTCACCACCTGGTGCGCACCGTGCCCGGCTCCGGCCTGATCGTGGCGGCGCAGGAAGACGCCGTGACCCAGGTGCTGGAACAGGGCTGCTGGAGTGAAGTGCAGCGCTTTGACGTGGAGGGCGCGGATGGCGTGCGCCTGGGCGACTGGTGTGCGGTGAACATTGCCGCCGACGGCAGCAGCTTCGAGGTGCAGTTCGAGGGCAGGGTGGTGGCCGCGGTCCAGTGGCAGCAGACCGGCCTGCACAGTGTGAAGAATGGCCTGGCGGTGATTGCCGCTGCCCGCCATGTGGGTGTCGAGCCGGCTACCGCAGCGGAAGCGCTGGGCAAGTTTGTCGGCGTAAAACGCCGTATGGAGTGTCTGGGGGAGATTCAGGGCGTCCGCGTCTACGACGACTTCGCCCACCATCCCACGGCGATTGAAACCACCCTCAACGGCCTGCGCGCCAAGGTAGGCAGTGACAAGGTGATTGCCCTGATCGAGCCCCGCTCCAATACCATGCGCATGGGGCACCACCAGGACCAGCTGGCCCGCGCCTGCAGTGGCGCCGACCTGGTGCTCTGGTACCAGCCGGAGGGCATGAACTGGTCGCTGGATGAGGTGGTTCACCACTCCACCGTGCCCGCGAAGGTTCTCCACAGCATCGACGCTGCGGTAGAATCCGTGGTTGAACTGTCTGCCCCCGGCACCCATGTGATCATCATGAGTAACGGCGGCTTTGGCGGTGTGCACCAGCGGCTGATCGGCGCGCTGGAGAAGAAACACGCTCAATAGCCCCGCGACCGGGGCCAAACGGATATCTCTTTGGCTGAGCCGACATTCCCGAAAACGGTCACCCTCGCGATTACCGGCGCTTCCGGCGCCCAGTACGGACTGAGGTTGCTGCAATGCCTGCTGGCGGCCCGCGTGCGAGTGTGGCTGCTGCTGTCAGATGCGGCGCGGGTGGTGATCAATACCGAAACCGATTTTGTGCTGCCGGAAGGCGACGAGGCGGTCGCGGTCTTCCTGCGGGAGACCTTTGCTGCCGCTGACGGGCAGCTGACCCTGTTTGGCAAGCGCGACTGGTTCTCGCCGGTGGCATCCGGCACCGGCGCCGCCAGCAGTCTGGTGATCTGCCCGGCCAGTGGCGGTACCCTGTCCGCCATTGCCTGCGGAGCCTCCAACAACCTGATTGAACGGGCCGCGGATGTAGCACTCAAAGAGCGTCGCCAGCTGGTACTGGTGCCCCGGGAGGCGCCTTACTCGGAGATTCACCTGGAGAACATGCTCAAGCTCACCCGCATGGGCGCGGTGATCCTGCCGGCGAGCCCGGGTTTTTACCAGAAGCCACAGACGGTGGAAGACCTGGTGGACTTTGTGGTGGCGCGGATACTGAGCCAGCTGAATATTGACCAGGCGCTGTTGCCCCCCTGGGGCGAGACCTGACCTTGAGCGATTTTTTGTGAGCGATTTTTCCGGGGAGGGGTGTGATGGCAAAGCCGGATCGGGCGGAGCGTACCGTCACCATTCACTACTGCGTCCAGTGCAACTGGATGCTGCGGGCCACCTGGATGGCCCAGGAGCTGCTGTACACCTTTGCCGAAGATCTCGAGCAGGTGGCACTCAAGCCCGGCAGCGGCGGCGTGTTTGAAATCCGAGTGGGCGACCAGCTGATCTGGGAGCGCAAGCGGGATGGCGGATTTCCCGGCCCCAAAGAACTGAAGCAGAAAGTGCGCGACGTGCTGTTCCCCGAGCGGGACCTCGGGCATGTCGACAAGTAACGCTGCAAATCACATTTTTATCTTCTTCTAACGACAAGCGAATTCATTATGTTGTTGGGCTTAAAGACCTGGTACGAAAAACTGGTGCTCGGAAATCCGAAAACCGTGCTGGCGCTGGTGGCACTGCTCACCATTGTGGCCGCCGCGGGGCTGTCGCGCTTCAAACTGGATGCGTCGGCGGATTCCCTGACCCTGGAAACCGACGACTCGCTGGACTTCTTTCGCGAGATTTCCGAGCGCTATGACTCCGGGGATTTCCTCGTGGTTACCTACCGCTACCAGGACGGCGACCTGTTCAGCGACGAATCCCTGGCGACCTTGCGGCGCCTGCAGGATGAGCTGGCGATGGTCGATGGCGTCACCAGCGTGCAGTCGATTCTCAATGTGCCGCTGCTGTACAGTCCCAAACTTTCCATTACCGAAGTGGCGGACGGTATCCGCACACTCTCTTCCCCCGGCGTAGACCGGGGCCTTGCGCGCACGGAGTTTCTGGAAAGCCCGATCTACAAGGATCTGATCCTGAGCCCCAACGGTGAAACCACCGCGCTGATGCTCAACCTGGCACTGGACAGGGAAGGGCTCGACCTGGTGCGTGAGCGGGACTCCCTGCGCCGCAAGCGCAATGAGGAAGGGTTGAGCGCGGAAGAGACGCATCGCCTGGAGGCGGTGAGCGCCACCTACCTCAAGCACCGCACCGAACAGGAATATGCCTCCCGCGCGCGGGTGCAGGAAGTGCGCGAGATCCTCGCGCACTACGACGACAACGCCGAGCTGTTCCTCGGTGGCCTGAGCATGATCACCTCCGACATGATCGCGTTTATCAAGAGCGACCTGATGGTGTTCGGCGCCGGGATCCTGGCATTCATTATCGTCACCCTGCTGGTGATCTTCCGCCAGGCGCGCTGGGTATTCCTGCCGCTGGCCACCTGTGTCACCACCGCGGTGATGATGCTCGGCCTGCTGAGCTGGCTCGACTGGCGCCTGACGGTGATCTCCGCCAACTTTGTCGCCCTGCTGCTGATCATTACCCTGGCCATCACCATTCACCTGGCGGTGCGTTATCGCGAGTATTTCTCCCAGCACCCGGAATGGGACCGCTTCCAGCTCGCCTCCGCCACCGTGGCATTTATGGCGAAGCCGTGCCTGTACACCGGTCTCACCACCATGGTGGCCTTTATCTCGCTGGTGGTGAGCGGCATCCGCCCGGTGATCGACTTCGGCTGGATGATGACCATGGGGGTGACCCTGGCACTGGTGCTGTCGTTCCTGATCATTCCCGCCAGCCTGATGCTGCTGAAAAAGCGCGATGCCGGGCAGGGCCAGGACAATTCCCACGCGTTTACCCAGGTGTTCTCCCGCTTTACTGAACATCACAGGGGGGTGGTGCTGGGGGTTGCCGCGGTGGCGGCAATCATCAGCGTGGTGGGGATTACCCGCCTGAAGGTGGAGAACCGCTTTATCGACTACTTCGATGACTCCACCGAGATCTACCAGGGCATGCTGGTCATCGACCAGCGCCTGGGCGGCACCATCAACCTGGATATCGTGCTGAACAAGCCGCAGGAAACCGCACCGGCCTTCGAGGGCGAGGAGGACCCCTTCGGGGCAGACTTCGGCGGCGAGGAAGGGGGTGAAGGTGCCGCTGACGCGGAAGCCGAGGCGGAAGATCCGTTCGCCGCGGAAGACCCGTTTGCAGCGGACGATCCCTTTGCCGCGGGTGGCGGTGAAACCCAGCAGGATTCCTACTGGTTTACCGTGGCCGGCCTGAACCAGGTCGAGCAGCTGCACGATTTTCTCGAGAATCAGCCGGAGATCGGCAAGGTGCAGTCGCTGGCGACCCTGTACAAGGTGGCCCAGGACCTGAATGGCGGAGGCCTGAACGACTTTGAGCTGGCGGTCGCCCGCCAGAGCCTGCCGGCGGAAATCAAGGAAGTACTGGTGAACCCGTACCTGTCGCTGGAACACCAGCAGGCCCGGATCACCATGCGGGTGATGGAGACCGATCCCAACCTGCGCCGGGATGAACTGATCCAGCGTATTTACGACTACGCGGAAAACGAGATGGGTCTGGCGTCCGGTAACGTTCGCCAGACCGGCATGCTGGTGCTGTACAACAATATGCTGCAGAGCCTGTTCAAGTCCCAGATCCTGACCCTGGGGGCGGTATTCGCCGGCATCCTGCTGATGTTCCTGGTGCTGTTCCGCTCGCTGTCGCTGTCGATCATCGCGCTGATCCCGAACATGCTCGCGGCCTGTGTGGTGCTCGGCGGCATGGGACTCGCCAATGTGCCCCTGGATATGATGACCATCACCATCGCCGCGATTACCGTGGGCATTGGTGTGGACCACGCAATCCACTACCTGTACCGCTTCCGCGAGGAGTTTGCGAAAGACGGCGACTATATCGCCACCATGCACCGCAGCCACGCCACCATTGGCCGCGCCATGTTTTACACCGCGATCACCATCATTGCCGGCTTCTCGATCCTGGCGCTGTCGAAGTTCGTTCCATCCATTTACTTCGGCCTGCTGACGGCACTGGCCATGACCGCGGCGCTGCTGGGTTCATTGACCCTGTTGCCGCTGTTGCTGGTGCTGTTCAAGCCGCTGCCGAAACCGGATGCCGAGCCGGGAAAGTCAGCGGCGGCTGAGGCCTGCCCCGGTTAAGGTCGCATTCCCTCCCAATAAAAAAACCGCGCCTCGGCGCGGTTTTTTTATTGGGGGCAGCCCGCCGCAGCGGGCTGCGCGCAGGTGGGCTACAGGGACTGCAACTGCTTGCGCACGCTGGCCAGTTTCACACACAGCACGAACACGGACATGGCGGTGTCCAGTTCTTCCAGCGGCGGAAAGCTCGGCGCAATACGGATATTGGTGTCTTCGGGGTCCTTGCCATAGGGGAAGGTGGCGCCGGCAGGTGTGAGTTTCACCCCGGCTTCCGCAGACAGGCGAATCACTTCCGAGGCGCAGCCGGGGCGGGTGTTGAAGGAGACAAAGTAGCCGCCTTCCGGGGACTCCCATTCGCCCAGGTCGGAATCGGTAAAGTTCTTGTCCAGGTGTTCCAGCACACAGGCGAACTTCGGACGCAGGATTTCCGCGTGCTTGTGCATGTGCTCCTTCAGCTGGGTCAGTTCCGGGAACAGGCGCGCGTGGCGCAACTGGTTCACCTTGTCCGGACCGATGGTCATCGCGGACATCTGCTTTTTGATGGATGCCAGGTTGTCGGGGCTGGCGCTGACAAAGGCCACACCGGCACCGGCGTGGGTCACCTTGGAGGTAGAGGCGAACTGCAGTACGGAATCGGCAGTTTCATTGCTCAGCGCGGCGTCGCGGATATTTGGCAGCTTCACCTGCTGGTCCAGGTCGTGGATGGCGTAGGCGTTATCCCAGAAGATGCGGAAGCCGGGGTTGGCAAACTTGCCCAGCTGCGCCAGCCGGTCCACGGTATCGCTGCTGTAGGTCACGCCGGTGGGGTTGGAAAACTTGGGCACGCACCACATGCCGATGATCTGGTCGTCGGCGCGCAGCATTTCTTCTACCGCATCCATGTCGGGACCGGTGGCGGTCATCGGCACGGTTTCCATGGCGATGCCCAGTTGCTCGCAGATCGAGAAGTGGCGGTCGTAACCGGGTACCGGGCACAGGAACTTGGGCGCGCGCAAGTCTTTCCACGGCGTGTTGCCGGCAAAGCCGAACAGGTAACCGGTGAGCACGGCGTGGTACATCATGGTGAGTGAACTGTTGCCGCCGGCAAGCACTTCCTCGAAGGGTACCTGCAGGATATCCGCGCCCAGTTCACGGGCCGCGGCAATACCTTCCATGCCGCCGTAGTTGCGCGTATCGGTGCCATCGGGCGCGCGGTAGTCACCGTTCAAAATACCGTCCAGGCTGTCGGAGAGGTGCAGCTGGTCTGCAGATGGTTTACCGCGGGTAATGTCCAGGCTCAGATTGTGCTGGCAAATACGCTGGTACTGTTGCTCCAGTTCTTTTTCCCACTGTTGCAGCTGTTCGCGTTGGGCGGTTTCGATACGCACGGAAGTTCCTCTTGGTGGCGTTGGTAATGGGTGGTGAATGAAGGATCAAAGAATGCGAGCCGGGAGCTTATCAGCGCTGCGGGGGCGCGTCATGTTCTGTGTGTCTTTTTGATGAAAAACCCGGAAAAAATAGGGTTTTCGGGCGAAAAACGTTGCAGTTGAAACCGTTGTCCGCGGGCGGGTCAATTGGTGTCTGCAGCCAGGATTCGGAAGTCCGCCGCATATTTCAACAGCGTGGTTTTCAGGTGTGCCAGTTGTTCCGGGGTGGCGCTGCCGGCGATTTCTTCCGCCAGCGTGGTGGCCTGGGCGCGGAGCTTGTCGTGCATCTTCTGGTATTCTGGTGGCCACAGGGTTTGCGGGTTGATGGCGAGTTCGCGCAGAGTTTTTTCATAGCCGGGGGGCTTGCTGCGCAGGGTGCCGAGAAAGGTTTTTGCCCACAGCTGGCGCTGGGCGTCGCGGACTTTGGGGTCGAAATCGAATGCCGCTACCTGGCGGTCGATCAGGGCTTCCTGCTGGTCGGTGAGGTCGCCGAGCCAGCGCTCGGACTCCTTGCGGAATTGCTTTTCCCGTTTGCGCTGTGATTTTTCCCATTTCTTGAGAGATTTTTCCCGCTCTTCACGGATATTTTCGGCGAGCTGGTCGATCTGGCTGTCGTCCATTTCCAGCACCAGCGGCAGTATCAGGTCCACCAGCATCACCGCCGAATTTTCCCACAGGGCATCCGCGTGCTGTTCCAGCTCCTCCAGCATTTTCGGGTTGCCGCTGATCTCGTCCACCTGCCCGGCGACTTCCTCAAAAAAATCCGCGTAGCGGGGCAGCTGGGTCTGGCGGTGCCAGCGATGGAACTCGTCCACCCGCTGGGAAAGCAGGTCTTCCTGGGCGCCATCGAGATCGAGATAGTTGTTGATTTTGTGGTCCAGCCACCAGTCGAGGTGGCCGTACACCAGGCGCACGCTGGAGCAGGCGCTCGTCAGGCAGAGCAGCGCCAGCAGGCTCAGCCACGGCAGCCGCTGGCCGATGTGATCGCGGATCCAGGCGATGGGGGAGGGACGTTTACTGAGAGTTATTGCCGTCGACATATGTCGGGTTGCCACTGCGTGCTACTGGTATAACGACAATATAGTCAGCGCAGCGGTTCCCGGGGGAAGCGCACCTTGCACTAGTTGATCCATACCTCGACGCGGCTGTTCTTGACCGGGCCCAGGTCGCGGTCGCCGGTGAGCGGTGCGAATGCCCCCACCGCCATGATGCGGCTGTCCCCCAGCTTGTGGTCCCGCAGCAGGGCGCCCTGGACCTTGAGTGCGCGGAAGCGGGAGATCAGGTCGGAAATATTGCTGTTCGACTTGCGGTCGGAGAATCCGACCAGGGTCACGGACAGCTGGCGATTTGCGGCTTCCTGCTCCTGCATAAAATCCTGTAACCGGTGCAGGTCGCGCAGGGCGCGGTTGTCCAGTTCGGTACTGCCGTCGGCAAAGCGAAAGGAGATGCTGAGGCGGGCGCCGTTTTCCATTAGCTTGCGATAGTTTTCCGGGGCATTGCTGTAGGGGGCCAGCTGCAGCGGTTTGGGAATCAGGTTGATAAAGCCGACCTGCTCAACCTCGTTCTGGCCGGCGTGGGATTCCACAAACCGGATAAAGGCGTCCACCTCTGCATCAATACGGCCGGGGTTCTTGTACAGATACAGGCGCCGGGTGAGCGGGAAATCCTCGGTGGCGACAATGCCGCGGTCCGGCACTATGGGTGCCAGCTCGCCGGCCTTCACCGCAATCTTGTGCACGCCGCCGGCATCGGCAAACGGCAGGTAGCCGATGGCGCCGGCTTCTTGCAGCACCCGCTGGCGGGTTTCGGCGTTGCCGGAAACCTCGCGGGCGACACTGCGGGGCGGTTTGCCGTTACCGAATACTTCCTGGTCGAAAGTGGCGCGGGTGCCGGACTCGGTATCCCGGTGCAGTGGGCGGATCGGCAGGTCGGGACCGCCCAGCTCGCGCCAGTTGCGGATCTTGCCGCTGTAAATATCGCCGAGCTGGGCAATGGAGAGCCGGGACACCGGGTTGCTGTGGTGGACCGCCACCACCAGGGCGTCGAGACCGATCACGTGCTCGGCCTGGGGCCCGGCGAAATCGCCGAAGCGGGACAGGGCCTGCAGTTCTTTGGCCTTGATCTTGCGCGACGCCATACCGATGTCCGCGGTGCCCTGGTCCAGGGCCTTGAAGCCGGTGCTGGAACCGAGGGCGATGATCGGAACGACTACGGACTCGCCCTCCAGGCGGGCGGAAATCCAGTGCTTTTCCCCCTCCGTTCGCTGCTCGATGGCGCTGGCCCCCTTCTGCTGCAGATAGCTTTTCACCAGCAGGGGCGCCAGTTCCGCACCGATGGTGTTGGATCCGGTCATGCGGAACAGCACCCGCTGTTCGTCATAGGGGGATTGCGCGGAAGCCGACAGGGCAGTACTCGCGGTCACCAGCAACAGCAGTGGCAGCAGCCACTGGCGGAAGGCGGTGGCGCGGGGCAGCTTGGCCCGGGTGGGGGAAGTGAGAATACTGTTGCATGCCATTGCTTGCGGATGCTCCTTGTGCGTCGAACCCTGTCTGCCTGCGCGGGCCCCGGGGGGGATCGGATGTCGTGGGATTTGTCGCAGGCGCGCGCTTTATCGCAGAAAACTGTGACGAAGTTATTGCAAAGAGGTTGAGGCAGTTGGCATCAATGTGCCGTGCCGCCTGTGACAGGGGCTGCAAAGCGCTGTGGAATCGCCCGCATTTTGCCCCGGGTCACGCTTGAATCGGGGCGCCTGGAATCCAAAATGAGAAGAAATGGGGAATTTTTTTCAAAAAGGGCATGACAACGCTGTCATTTGTCTTGTAGTATTTCTCCCATATTGGCATGGGCGCTCCGCGCGCCCACCGGGTCCTCCAGGGGCGCAAGAATGCGGTGGGGAATCCGGTTAGGACAGATAACAATAGAAATCTTAGGGGCCGGTACAGATGGTTGCTTTGAGAGACAGCAGGGACATTCTATTCGTCGGTGTCGATGGGGGCGGCAGCAAATGCCGTGCCTCGATCTTTGATGCCGGCAACCGCCTGCTGGGGACCGGTGTCTCCGGGCCCGCAAACCCCCTCCACGGATACGCCCAGACGATTGATTCCATTGTGCGCTCTGCGGCACTGGCAGTAGCGGACGCGGGGTTGCCTGCAGAAACCCTCGGCGAACTGGTGGCCGGTGTCGGCCTGGCGGGGGTCAATATGCCCCGGCTCTATAATGAAATGAATGCCTGGGCCCATCCCTTCAAGCAGATGTTCCTCACTACCGACCAGCACTCCGCCTGTCTCGGCGCCCACCGCGGTGGCGACGGTGCGGTCATCATCGCTGGCACCGGCTCCGTCGGTTACGCCTGGGTCGATGGCCGCAGTGTGATTGTGGGCGGCCACGGCTTCCCCCACGGCGACAAGGGCAGTGGTGCCTGGCTGGGGATGGAAGCCGTCAAATACCTGCTGATGGCGATGGAAGGGCTGGCGGAAGACTCCGCACTCAAGCGCGAGCTGCAGAGTGCCCTGGGCACCGAAGACCCCTACGACGTGATCGAAATGATGGCCGGCAAGCCATCCAGCCAGTACGCCAAGCTGGCGGTGCCGGTGGTGGAGTGCGCGGAAGCGAACGACCCGGTAGCTGCGGCCATCATGCGCGATGGTGCGGCGTACATCAGCGATCTTGCGGATAAATTGATGGAAAGCAAGCCGCCGCGGCTGGCCATGATCGGTGGCCTGGCGCCCCGTCTGAAGCCGTGGCTCAAGCCACATGTGGCGGAGCGGGTTTCCGATCCGCTGGATCCGCCGGAGCTGGGCTGTGTGTACTTCGCCCAGCAGTCCCTGGCGGCGCTGGGGAGCGGCGAATCCCGCAAGGGAAAAGAAACCGAGACAAAAGTGCTCTTTGGATAAGCGCGCGCAACCAATACAACACACTGGATATTACGGACAGGATTTATGAGCGCAGTGACCCCTGCTGAGGCCAACAAGGTGGATGCTTCTATGGCTATGACAGTGATGGAGAGCGAGGCCCGCGAGGCCCCGGAGCGGATTGCCGAGCAGTTGCAAAGCAATGCCGGCATCATGGCGGAGCTGGGTGAGCGCCTGCGCAACAAGCCGCCGCGCTTTGTGATGATCGTGGGGCGCGGCTCCTCCGATCACGCCGGTGTGTTCGCCAAGTACCTGATCGAAATCGAGACCGGCACCCCGACGTTTGCCGCGGCGCCGTCGGTTTCCAGTGTCTACGGCAAAAAGCTGAAACTGGAAGATGCGCTGGTGATCGTGATCTCCCAGTCCGGCCGCAGCCCGGACATCCTGGCCCAGGCACAGATGGCCAAAGACGCCGGTGCCTATACCGTGGCCCTGGTGAATGACGAGTCCGCGCCGATCAAGGATATTGTCGACCTGCTGGTACCGCTGAAGGCGGGGCCGGAACTGGCGGTGGCCGCCACCAAGAGCTACCTCGCCACCCTGGCGGCGGTATTGCAGCTGGTGGCGAACTGGACCGAAAGCCCGGAGCTGAAAGGCGCGGTGGAAAACCTGCCGCAGACCCTGTCGGAAGCGATCGATTCCGAAATTCAGCTGCGCCCGGAAGACCTGGCGGCGGTGAAGAACCTGGTGGTGCTGGGGCGCGGTCCCGGTTACGGCATCACCCGCGAACTGGCGTTGAAACTGAAGGAGGTGTGCAACATCCACGCGGAATCCTTCTCCAGCGCCGAATTCCTGCATGGCCCGGTCACCCTGGTGGAGCAGAAGCTCACCGTGGTGAATGTGCCGATCGAGGACGAGTCGTACCAGGCTCACAGCGAGCAGATTGCCGACATCATTCGTCGCGGCGGCACCCTGATCAATCTGCACGTGCCGAGCAAGGGCGTGCATCCGCGGGTTGCACCGCTGGCACTGTTGCAGCGCTTTTATATCGACGTTGCCCATGTGGCGGTTAGCCGCGGCATCAATCCGGATGCGCCGGCCGGCCTGAATAAAGTGACTCAGACGGTTTAAGGTTTTACGCGAGAGATACGGAGCAGGTCAGTGGCGCAGACGTTTATCGCAGAGCAGTTGTTTGACGGCGAGCAGTTTCAGCGCGACGTGGCGCTGACCGTCGACGATGGGAAGGTGATTGCGGTCGGCGGCGACCACCCTGCAGACGCGGTGCGATTACAGGGGCTGCTGGCCCCGGGTCTGATCGACGTCCAGGTCAATGGCGGTGGCGGTGCGCTGTTCAACAATGACACCACCGTCAGCGCGTTGGCAAAGATGTCTGCGGCCCACGCCAAATACGGCACCACCGGGTTTATGCCGACGCTGATCACCGACGAAGTGCCGGTGATGCAGAAAGCGGCGGACGCGATCAGTGCGGCGCTGAAAGAGGAGGTGCCCGGGGTAATCGGCGTGCACTTTGAGGGGCCGCACCTGAGCAAGCCGAAAAAGGGCACCCACGAAGAGAAATACATTCGCCCGCTCAGTGAGGCGGAGCTGGCAATTTACGCCCGCGATGACCTGGGCCTGAAAATGGTCACGCTGGCGCCGGAAAATGTTTCCCCGGAGGACATCTCAAAGCTGGTGTCGCTGGGGGTGAAAGTCTGCCTCGGCCACTCCAATGCCGATGGCAAAACCGCTGCGGCGGCGGTGGCCGCCGGTGCAACCGGGTTTACTCACCTGTACAACGCCATGTCGCCGCTGCATTCCCGCGACCCGGGCATGGTGGGGACGGCACTGATCAGTGACGGCTGCTGGTGCGGGCTGATTGCGGACGGCCACCATGTGAGCGCGGAGGCAATGACCCTGGCACTGAAGGCCAAACCCCGCGGCAAGATCATGCTGGTGACCGATGCCATGTCGCTGGTGGGCAGTGATGAAACGAGTTTCCCACTGTTCGATCGCATTGTTACCCGCGAGGGAGACAAGCTGACCTCCACCACCGGGGAGCTTGCGGGGTCGCACCTGGATATGATCAGCGCGGTGCGCAATATCCGCGACTGGTGCGGCGTGGAGCTCGCCGAGGCACTGCGGATGGCCGCTCTGTACCCGGCCCAGTTCCTCGGTACCGGCGGTGGTCGAATTACACAGGGTGTGCAGGCGGACCTGATTTTACTGGATGACGAACTCCGGGTTCAAAAGACCTGGATTGGCGGGCAGGAAGTTTTCTCCGGATAACTTTGTGCTCGAAAACATGTGGCAAAAAATAGAACCGGCCACCCAAGCACGATAAAGACAAGACCATAATAAAGGTGATTTTATGAATACCGCAGTCATTGCCCAGAGCGAAACGCGCAGCAGCGTTTTGCCGATGATCATCATCGGCCTACTGTTTTTTATCTTCGGTTTTGTCACCTGGCTGAACGGGGCGCTGATCCCGTTCCTGCAGACCATCTGTGAGCTGAGTGCCTTCCAGGCCATGCTGGTGACCTCTGCCTTCTACATAGCCTATACGGTGATGGCGCTGCCAATGGCTGCGATCATCGAGCGCACCGGATACAAGGCGGGTATGGCACTGGGCCTTGCCCTGGTTGGTGTCGGTGCCCTGATTTTCATTCCTGCGGCCTATAGCCGTATGTTCGGTATTTTTCTGCTGGCCCAGTTTGTGGTCGGCTCCGGCCTTACCATCCTGCAGACGGCGTCCAACCCCTACGTGGTCAAACTGGGTTCCAGTGAAACCGCGGCGGTGCGTATCTGCATCATGGGTCTGCTGAACAAGGGCGCCGGCATTGTGGCGCCGATCGTATTCGCGGTGCTGGTGATGTCCGGAATCAGCGGTATTTCCGAAGCGGAGTTGTCCGCGCTCGGCGCTACCGCCAAGGATGCCAAACTGGATGAGCTGGCGGGCCAGCTGGTTTCTCCCTACATCGGTATGGCAATTCTCGGCTTTGTACTCGCGGTGGCGATGATGTTTGCGCCGCTGCCGGATATCGAAGACGAAGTGGTTGAGGGGCAGGAAGAGGCGGCGGTAACCCTGTTCGGCCTCAAGCAGTTCCCGCAGCTGGTGCTGGGCTCCATCGCGCTGTTCTTCTATGTGGGTGTGGAAGTGATTGCCGGCGATGCCATCGGCCTGCTGGGCAAGCAGGCCGGTCTCGATACCGCCGCCGCGTCCATGCTGACTTCCTACACCATGATTTTCATGGTCATCGGCTACCTGTGGGGCACGGTTGCGATTCCGCGTTTTATCAGTCAGCAGACCGCGCTGCTGATCTCTGCAGTGCTGGGTATCGTGTTTACTTTCGCTGTGATGTCCGGTTCTCTGGAAAGCACTGTGCTGTCCGCTGCGACCCTGACCGTATTCGGCCTGCCGGAAATTCCCAACGCGGTGTTCTTTGTGGCGCTGCTGGGCTTTGCCAACGCCATGTGCTGGCCGGCGATCTGGCCGCTGGCGCTTGAAGGGCTGGGCAAGTTCACTTCCAAAGGCGCCGCGCTGCTGATCATGGGTATTTCCGGCGGTGCGATTCTGCCGCCGCTGTACGGGCATTTCGCCGATACCGGCGACGGCCAGGCGGCCTATATGATCGCCATCCCGGCCTACCTGTTCATCCTGTTTTACGCCCTGAAAGGGCACAAGATGCGCAGCTGGAAGTAATCCGGCTGCCATCGCGGCAAGTCAGTTTGCCTGTTTTCAGGAATATTGTTTAAAACGGATTTTTTGTTTCTCTCTTTGGTTCTCGTCATCTTTGCCCTCCTAGTGAGGGCATTTTTTTGCCTGCGTTATGTGTCTGCGCTATTTGCTGGCGAGAAGTGCACCCCGCGCGCGGGGTAGGCAGAGAAGTCGGGAGCGGGAGTCAGGGGGAGGGAGCATCGCCACTGGAATCGCGCACCAGCAGCTCCGGGACAAACTTTTTCGTGATGCCCGCGTCCTTGGCGGCGGACGCGCTTTCCGCGGCGCCTTTGCTTCTGGCCTTGTTCAGTACCAGCGCCGCGGCGCACTTGGCGATCTCGTTGTTGGGCTGGTGTGCGGTGGTCAGCTTTGGCCAGGTCTGGCGGGAGAAGGGGCTGTCCTCAAAGCCGACAATGGATAGCTGTTCCGGGATTTCAATGTGCATCAGACGCGCGGCAAACAGCGCGCCGGCCGCCATCTCGTCGTTGCTGGCAAAGATTGCGGTGGGCGGGTTGTCCAGCTGCAGTAGTGCCTTGGCACCCTCCACCCCGGAATCAAACGCATATTCCCCGGGAACGATGAGGCTCTGGTCGATCGCGATGCCCGCCTGCTGCAGTGCTTGCCTGTAGCCCTCGAGGCGGCCGTGAGTGGAAACGTGCTCTTCGCCGCCGCAGAGGAAGCCGATCCGGCGGTGGCCGTGCTCGATCAGGTGTTTGGTGATTTCGAATGCCGCCTCGCTGTCGTCCACCTGGATGCAGTTGTCTTCATCGCCCTGGGCCGCCTGACTGGAAACGATGCGCACGTAATCGAGCCCCAGTTTTTTTACCTCATCGATGACCGACTGGGTCTCAGAGAAGGGCGGGGTCAGCACCACACCCGCCACCTTGGAGTGTTCCACCAGTGCGCGCAGTTCATCGTTGACGGTTTCCGACTTGGAGTTGCTGGGGTGGATCAGCAGTTCGTAGCCGCGGGCCTTGCAGGCCTCGAGAATACCGTTCTGCATATCGATCACGTAGTAGGCGTTGGGGTTGTCGTAGATCAGGGCAATGGTGTAGCTGCGGGTGCCCGCCAGGTTGCGCGCTGCCAGATTCGGCTGGTAGTGCAGTTCCGCCACCGCATCCATGACTTTCTTGCGCGTGGCCGGCCGCACCGACGGCTCATTGTTGATGACCCGGGAAACGGTCTTGATGGATACCCCGGCTTTGGCAGCCACATCGTTGATGGTGCTTTTCATGATCGGCACTGTTTCCTTGTCTTGCCCAGCGGGGCAGTTTACCCCCTTAGGCTGCCGGGGACGATGGCTTTGTGGTCACAGGCCCGGCATGCCCCACCTCTATTGTGGCATTTATCGGCGATTGGCGGCCTTTCCGGTGTTTTCGCGTTTTTTCACATTTGGAGAAAAACTACAGGCCCGATTGACAGTGTCTGGCATCTGTGTGAATCTGGGCAGCATATGACAGCGTTGTCATTTACCTTGACCAGCTATCCGCAGAAACAGCTGGCGGGCGCGATAAGAATAACCGGCGCCGGCAGATTGCACTCTGGCGCCCAATTCAGGGGGCAGTCCATGACCATCTCTCAACTTCCCATCTGGCAGCAATTGCAGTCCCAGGCCGAGGCCATGAAGGGGCGAAGCCTGCGAGACCTGTTCACCGGGGACCCGGGGCGGGCGGCACACTTTTCGCTCGAATTGCCGGAATTCCTGCTGGATTTCTCGAAAAACCTGCTGGACCGCGATGTTTTTGTAAATTTATTACGCTTGGCGGAGGACGGGGAACTGCCGCGCTGGCGGGATGACTTCTTTGCCGGTCAACCCATCAATGCCACCGAGGGGCGCCCGGTTCTACACCCCGCACTGCGTGGCGCTCTGCCCAGGGATGTCGAGTTCAATGACCAGTCGGTAATGGCCGCTGTGGAGTGCGAGTTGGGTCGCTTGAAAAAGCTTGTAGTTTTACTACATAATGGCGACCTGACAGGCTACAGCGGCAAGCGGATTACCGATGTGGTCAATCTGGGCGTTGGCGGATCCCATCTGGGGCCGCAAATGGCCATCGAAGCACTGCGTGCCCACCGGAAGGGCGATGTCGCAGTGCATTTTGTATCCAATGTGGATGGAGCCCAGCTCACGGACGTGCTGGTCGGCCTGGATGCCGAATCAACCCTGTTTATCGTCTCCTCGAAGACTTTCACCACCAGCGAGACGATGACCAACGCCCGCAGCGCGCTGCGCTGGCTGGAGCAGGCGAGTGGCCTGGAGGCGGCCGAGCTGCTGAAGCAGCAGTTTGTGGCGGTGACTGCCAGCCCCGAGCGGGCGCAGGCATTCGGGGTGGCGCCGGAGCGGGTGTTCCGCTTCTGGGATTGGGTTGGCGGGCGCTTCTCGCTGTGGTCCGCGATCGGGCTGCCGATAGCGATTGCCTGCGGCTTTGAGAACTTCCGCGCGCTGCTGGACGGCGCCGCGAGTATGGATCGCCACTTCCGCGAGGCGGAACTGGAGCGTAACGCGCCGGTGATCATGGCACTGCTGAGCACCTGGTACTGCACCTTTATGGGCTATCCGGCGCAGGCAATTTTGCCCTACGAGCAGGCCCTGCACATGTTGCCGGCGTACCTGCAACAGGCGGACATGGAGAGTAACGGCAAGTCTACTACCCGTGCAGGGGCTGAGGTGGACTACGCCACCGGACCCCTAATATGGGGGCAGACGGGCATCAACGGGCAGCATGCGTTTTACCAGTACCTGCACCAGAGCCCGGAAATTGTGCCGGCGGATTTTATCGGCAGTGTGGCACCGGGGCACGACCTCCAAGGTCACCACGAAATCCTGCTGGCCAACATGCTGGCCCAGAGCCAGGCGCTGATGAACGGAGTCAGTGCGGAAGAAGTGGGGCGCGAGCTGGCGGCCAAAGGGCTCGGTGAAGCAGAAATAAAAAGGCTGACGCCATTCAAGGTACACAGGGGTGGAAAGCCCAGCAACACAATACTCTTGAAAGAATTGAGCCCCCGGTCACTCGGAGCATTGGTCGCGCTTTATGAGCACAAAATCTTTGTTCAGGGTGTGATTCTGCAGATTTTTTCCTTCGATCAGTGGGGTGTGGAGCTCGGAAAGGGTTTGGCTGCGGGTCTCGAGCCAAAGCTGGTCCAGGGTGACCTGGCCGCAGAAGACGCATCTACAGCACAGCTGATCGAATATTACCGCCGGGTCACAGCCGGCGCGGCCACACCAGCCGAGATGCCGGAGGCGATGACGGCAGACGCTGCTCAAGCGATGTAACGGCAACCGGTGGTGGGCTGATAAAAAACGAAGAGTTGAAAAATGGCAAAAAGTAACGTGGTAAACAGTCGTGTACAGGCGGTTACCGAGCGCATTGTGGAGCGCAGTGCGGAAACCCGGGCGAAGTACCTGGCCCAGGTCGAGCGCGCCCAGAGCAAGGGGCGCGCCCGGCACAAGCTCTCCTGCGGTAACCTGGCGCATGCCATGGCCGCCTCCAGCGATCACGACAAAAACCTGATCGCTTCCGGCCAGGGACCCAACCTGGCCATCGTCACTGCCTATAACGACATGTTGTCGGCGCACCAGCCCTACGGCACCTATCCGGAAATGATCAAGGCGGAAGCACTGCGCAACGGCGCAACCGCCCAGGTGGCCGGCGGCGTGCCCGCGATGTGTGACGGCGTAACCCAGGGGCAGCCGGGGATGGAACTGTCGCTGTTTTCCCGCGATGTGATCGCCATGGCCACCGCGGTTTCCCTGTCCCACGACATGTTCGATGGCAGTTTTTATCTCGGTATCTGCGACAAGATCGTGCCGGGCCTGGTGATCGGTGCGCTGTCTTTCGGCCACCTGCCGGCAATGTTCGTGCCCGCGGGGCCGATGCCTACCGGCCTCGCCAATGCCGAGAAAGTCCGTGTGCGTCAGCTGTACGCCGAGGGCAAGGTCGGCCGCAAGGAGCTGTTGGAAGCGGAAAGCGCGTCTTACCACAGCGCCGGCACCTGTACCTTTTACGGCACTGCCAACAGCAACCAGATGCTGGTGGAAATCATGGGGCTGCAATTGCCGGGCAGCTCCTTCGTCAATCCGGGCACTGAACTGCGCGATGCGCTGAATGCTGCCGCAGTGAAGCAGCTGGTACACAACACCGAGCCCAGCCAGTACACCCCGATTGCAAAAATCCTTACGGAAAAAGCCTTTGTTAACGGCATTGTCGGCCTGCACGCGACCGGCGGCTCCACTAATCACACCATGCACCTGATCGCCATGGCGCGCGCCGCCGGTATCCAGATCACCTGGCAGGATATGGCGGAGCTTTCCGAAATCGTTCCGCTGATGTGCCACGTCTATCCGAACGGTACCGCTGACATCAATCACTTTGCCGCGGCTGGCGGTATGCAGTTCCTGATTCGCGAGCTGCTGGGTGCAGGACTGTTGCACGGCGATGTCTCCACCGTGCTGGGTGATTCCGGCCTCGAGCCCTATACCTACGATCCATTCCTGAATGAAGACAAGGATGGGGTGGTGTGGCGCCCGACCGCGGAGGAAAGCGGCAATCCGGACATCATTCGCCCGGCCAGTGATCCCTTCTCCAGGCACGGCGGCCTGCAGTTGCTGGAGGGCAACCTGGGCAACAGCGTGATCAAGGTTTCCGCGCTGAAGCCCGGGCAGTTGAAAGTGAAAGCCCCCGCAGTGGTGTTCAATCACCAGGACGACCTGCTGACCGCGTTCAAGGCCGGCGAACTGGAAAAAGATTTCGTTGCGGTAGTGCGCTTCCAGGGGCCTCAGGCCAACGGGATGCCGGAACTGCACAAGCTGACGCCATCTCTCGGGGTATTGCAGGACCGCGGCTTCAAGGTGGCGCTGATTACCGACGGGCGCATGTCCGGCGCTTCCGGCAAGGTGCCCGCAGCCATTCACCTGTCTCCGGAGGCGGTTGAAGGTGGTGCTATCGCGAAGATTCAGGATGGCGACATTATCGAGCTGGACTCCGAGGCCGGAGTTCTGAAAGTCCATGTAAGTGATGAAGAACTGGCGGCACGCCCGCTGGCGGAATGCGACCTGTCCGACAATGCCATCGGCATGGGGCGGGATCTGTTTACCAATCTACGCGCCCTCGCCAGTGGCGCGGAAACCGGTGCAAGCATTCTTTTCTAACACGAATTCAGCGCGGGCCCGGTGCCCGCGCGTACTGTTTAAGAGCAGAACACAATGGCAAAAGCATTCGACATGGTACTGTTTGGCGGCGGTGGTGATCTGTCACTGCGCAAGCTGATTCCCGCGCTGTACCGCGCCTATATCGAGGGTGGCCTGGACAAGGGCACGCGCATCCTCCCGGTGTGTCGCCGTCAGGACGACGCAGACGCATATCTGCAGACCGCACAGCAGGCCCTGAAAACCCATCTGCGGGATGGGGAGTACAGCGACAAGAACTGGAAGAGCTTCAGCGATATGCTGCGCGCCGTGGCCCTGGATATTTCCAAGCCCGACGAACAGTGGGACGGCCTGGTGGATATCCTCGGCAAGGATACCAAGCGTACCCGCCTGTTCTATCTGGCGATTCCGCCGGCGGTATTCGGTCCCTGCTGCGAAAACCTCTCGCTCAAGGGGCTGATCCACGAGAATTCCCGGGTGGTGGTGGAGAAGCCGCTGGGCTACAACGCCAGGACTTCCGATGAGATCAACAGCAAGATTGCCGAGTACTTCCCGGAAGACAGCATTTTCCGTATCGACCACTACCTGGGTAAGGAAACCGTCCAGAACCTGCTGGCCCTGCGTTTCAGCAATGTGCTGTTCGAGCACCTGTGGGATGCCAAATCCATCGATCATATCCAGATCAGCATTTCCGAAACCGTAGGTCTCGAAGGGCGCGCGGGTTTTTACGATGACACCGGCGCACTGCGCGACATGGTGCAGAACCATTTGCTGCAGCTCCTGTGCCTGACCGCAATGGAGTCCCCCAACTCCATGTCCGCGCGCAATATCCGAGCGGAAAAAATCAAGGTTCTGGAAGCCTTGCGTCCGCTGACCGGGGAGAAGGTCGACAAGAACATCGTCCGCGGTCAGTACGTGGCCGGTGGCCTGGGCAAGGAACTGGTGCCGGGTTACCTGGAGGAGCTGAAGGCGGCCAACAGTACTACGGAAACCTTCGTTGCCATACGCGCACACATCGATAACTGGCGCTGGACCGGTGTGCCTTTCTATCTGCGCACCGGCAAGCGCATGGAAAAGCGCTGTGCCGAAATCGTCATCCAGTACAAGAAAGTTTCCCACCGCGTGTACCAGCCGGAAGCCGGTGAGGTACTGCCCAATCGCCTGGTGATTCGTCTGCAGCCGGAAGAGAGTATCAAGCTGGTGCTGATGGCCAAGAAAATGGACAGCCTCACCATGGAACTGCAGCCGGTGGAACTGAACCTGACGCTTTCCGATACCTACGACAGCTTCAAGAGTGACGCCTACAAGCGCTTGATGCTGGATGCCGCGGAAAATAATTCCGCGCTGTTTATTCACCGGGAAGAAGTGGCCGCTGCCTGGGCCTGGGTGGATCCGATCATGGATCACTGGCGCGAAACCAACAATCAGCCGCAGCTATACCGGGCGGGCACCTGGGGACCGCAGGCGTCCAATCAGCTGCTGGCAGAAAACGGTCACCACTGGTTCAACTGCTGACCGGCAATCGCCGTCCAATCAATTCACGGTTCACAGACATGGTTGAAGAAAAATTTTTTGCGAACAGGGAAAGGCTGACACTGGCGCTGACCAGTGATTGCGCCGAAAAACTGCAGGCGGGTATCAAGGCCAACGGCCAGGCTACTTTTCTGGTGTCCGGCGGCAGCTCGCCGGAACCGGTTTACAAGGCCCTGTCCAGGCGCCCGCTGCCGTGGCAGCAGATCAATGTAGCGCTGGTAGATGAGCGCTGGGTAGAGAAGGATGAGGCGGGCAGTAACCACGCGTTTATCGCCAACAGCCTGCTGCAGAATGAAGCTGCCGAGGCACCATTTCTCGGTATGAAAAACCCGGCGGCTACGCCCGCAGCGGGCGAGGCGGATTGCGAGCGGGCCTATCGGGAGCTGCCGCAGCCATTCGATGTCTGTGTGCTGGGGATGGGGAACGACGGTCATACCGCGTCATTTTTTCCGTACGCGGAAGGCCTGGACGAGGCCCTGGATCCCGCGTCCGGCAAGTTGTGCAAAGCGATCACGGCCAAACAGAGTGCGGTGACCGGGGCGCATACCGAGCGCATGACTCTCACCCTTGCGGCCATTTTGCAGGCGAAAGAAATCAAGCTGCTGATCACCGGTGAAGAAAAGCTCAAGGTTTACCGCGAGGCTCTGCTGGGTGATGACGAGCAGGAGATGCCGGTGCGCAGCATTCTCAAGCAGGGGCTGAAGCCGGTCACTGTTTACTGGGCACCCTGAACGGGAATTTGATCAGGAAAAAAATCAGGAAGTAATCATGCAACAGCAACTCGCACAAGTTTTGCAGCAGGCCGGAGTGGTGCCGGTTCTGGTTATCGATGACGTGAAAGACGCGCTGCCCCTGGCTCAGGCGCTGGTAGAGGGTGGACTCAACGTACTGGAAGTCACCCTGCGCACCGAAGCGGCACTGGCAGCTGTGGAAGAAATTGCCAAACACCTGCCGGACGCCCACGTTGGCACCGGCACCGTATTGAATGCAGTGGACGTGCAGCGCTCGGTGGATGCCGGTGCGACCTTTATGGTCAGCCCCGGTGCGACGGAAGCCCTGCTGGATGCAGCGGACACAACCAGTGTGCCGCTGCTGCCGGGTGCAGCCAATCCTTCAGAGGTTATGCGCCTGCTGGAGCGTGGCTACCACTACCAGAAATTTTTCCCCGCGGAAGCTGCCGGTGGAGTCCCGATGTTGAAGTCCATTGGTGGTCCCCTGGGCCAGGTGAAATTCTGCCCGACCGGTGGTGTCAGCCCGAACAATGCAGGCGACTATCTGGCCCTGTCAAACGTCGTCTGTGTAGGGGGTTCCTGGATGGCCGCGCCGAAATTGGTGGCGGAGAAAAACTGGGCCGAGGTCACCCGTCTTTCCCGTGAGGCGTCTGCACTAAAAAAATAATGTGTGACGTGGCTGGCGGCCGGGGTTGATCCGATGCTGGCTGCGCACTGAAGCATTACAGCCGATAGAGTGGGCCAAAGCCCGCCGGGCACTAGAAAGCAAATTTAATAATCCGAAAGTTCACAGAGGGTGTTAGCGATATGAAACTCAGAATTGCTATCAATGGATATGGCCGCATCGGCCGCAACGTAACCCGTGCGATTTACGAATCCGGTTATAACGATCGTATTCAGCTGGTTGCGATCAACGACCTGGCACCGGTTGAGGCCAATGCGCACCTGACCCGATTCGATACGGTACACGGTCGCTTCAATACGGAAGTTGCGGTAGATGGTGAAAACCTGATGATCGGCGGCGACCAGGTTAAAGTCTGCCAGGTGCGCAATCCGGCGGAGCTGCCGTGGGGCGAGCTGGAAGTGGACCTGGTGCTGGAATGTACCGGCCTGTTCACCGACAAGGCAGCGGCATCTGCGCATATGCAGGCGGGCGCCAAGGCTGTTCTGATTTCCGCGCCGTCCAAGGATGCGGATCTGACGGTGGTTTACGGTGTCAATGACCATAAGCTCACCGCAGAACACAAGGTGGTTTCCAATGCTTCCTGTACTACCAACTGCCTGGCCCCGGTAGCCCAGGCGTTGCACCGTGCGGTAGGTATCGAGCGCGGCTTCATGACCACCGTGCACGCGTATACCAACGACCAGAACACCCAGGATGCGGTGCACAAGGACATCTACCGCGCCCGCGCTGCGGCAGACAATATGATCCCCACCAAGACCGGTGCCGCCGCTGCGGTAGGTCTGGTGCTGCCGGAACTGCAGGGCAAGCTCGACGGCATGGCCGTGCGAGTTCCGGTGAACAATGTTTCTCTGGTGGATTGTCAGTTTATTGCCGGCCGTGAAACCACCGCGGAAGAAATCAATGCAATCATGCTCGACGCTTCCGGTTCCATGAAGGGCGGCGTCCTATCTTTCTGCGAGCAGCCGCTGGTTTCCGTGGACTTTAACCACACCACGGCATCCAGCCACTTCGATGCGAATCACACACGCGTCAATGGCAACCTGGTAAAAGTTATGGCCTGGTACGACAACGAGTGGGGCTTCTCTCACCGTATGCTGGATACCAGCCTGGCCATGGCAAAAGCCCTGCAATTGCAGAAGGCTGCCGCGGAAACCGCCTGATAGCGAAAGGCTGACCGTGAAGAGGGTGGTTCCTGGAACCACCCCGCCGGAGCGGGTGCAATACCCACTCCGGTTTCGCCGGCAGCGAAATAAGAAATACATCTGTCTCAAATCCAACCGATAAGCAAATACCGCCAATTATGATTCGCCATACAAAAATCGTTGCCACCCTGGGGCCGGGCACTGACAAGCCTCGGGTTATTGACGAAATTATCCGCGCGGGCGTCAACGTTGTACGTCTTAATTTTTCTCACGGCAGCGCCGACGACCATCGCAAGCGCGTGGAAGAGGTGCGCCGCGCAGCGGCCGAGCAGAACAAGCTCGTTGCGGTACTGGGGGATCTCCAGGGCCCGAAAATTCGCATCGCGCGTTTTGCCGAAGGCAGCATTTTTCTGGAAAACAATGCCGAGTTCACCCTCGATGCAGACTGCCCGAAAGAGGGGGGCAACCAGCAGCGCGTGGGTGTGGATTACCCGTCCCTGATTGCAGACTGCAAACCCGGCAATATCCTTTTGCTGGACGATGGCAAGATTCGTCTAGAAGTGACTGGCGGTACCAATAGCAAACTGTTCTGCCGGGTGTTGCAGGGTGGCAAACTGTCCAACAACAAGGGTATCAACCTGCTGGGTGGTGGCCTGTCGGCACCGGCGCTGACGGAAAAGGATTACCAGGATATCAAGCTGGCGGCAGAGCTGGATGTGGATTTTCTCGCGGTAAGCTTCCCCCGCAGCGGTGAAGACCTGGAAATTGCACGCAAAGCCATGCGCGAAGCCGGCAGCAATGCCGCCATCGTGGCCAAGGTCGAGCGCGCAGAGGCGGTCGGTAACGACGACCAGATGGATGAAATCATCCTGGCATCCGACGTGATCATGGTGGCTCGTGGAGATCTCGGAGTTGAGATCGGCGATGCGGCACTGGTCGGGGTGCAGAAAAAACTGATCGACCGCGCCAATGCCCTGAACCGCGGCGTGATCACCGCGACCCAGATGATGGAGTCCATGATCACCAGCCCGACACCCACGCGCGCTGAAGTCATGGACGTGGCCAATGCGGTACTGGACGGCACCGATGCGGTAATGTTGTCCGCCGAAACTGCCGCGGGAGACTTCCCGGTAGCGGCGGTGGAATCCATGGCGGAAGTGGTTGTCGGTGCGGAACAGTACCTGGGCACCACCAAACGCGGCGCGGCCAGCAAGTCCGGTTCCGAGAGTATCGACACGGTCATCGCCCAGGCGGCGATTGAGTCCGCGGCACGGGTGGAGAACCTGTGCGCGGTGGCGGCGCTGACGGAATCCGGTCGCACCCCGCGGATCATGTCCCGGGCGACCACCCAGCTGCCGATCTACGCTCTGACCCGTCACCCGCAGGTGGCCCGTCAGCTGGTACTTCTGCGTGGGGTGGAGCCGGTGGAGTTCGATCCGGCTTCGGTCCCGCTCGGGCATCTGACCGATGCAATCATCGAGGTACTGAGTTCCAGGATTGACCTGGTGAAAGGCCAGCGCATTCTGATTACCCAGGGGGAACGCCTGAATATGAATGGCGGCACCAGTTCCATGCGCATCAAGGAAATCGAGTAACCCTCGTTTCTGGCCCTCCCCGTGCAGGGGAGGGCACTTTCCTCACCTGTCCTTTCCTCATGTTTTTCCAAGGCCCTTCCCGCCGGGCAAGGCAAAAAGCGTGACCAGATTTCTTGTTATATTCGAGAGATGGCCTGGTAGTGCCTCTTTTCCCCTTTATATACGCCCGTGACTAGCCGCGGATTCCCGTGCAGGTTTGTCAGTTACGGCAGGTAAAAGAGGCCATCTCCGCCAAAATATCCACGGATTTTGTCCCGGAGGCTGTAGCTTTTTGGCCGTTTTCTGTGTATTGTCGATCCTGAGAATGACAGCGCTATCATAAAAACAGATGACAGCGCTATCATTTGGCGGTACAAGGTGAATAAAAAAGTTTCTAACCAAACCTTTATATCTATAAAAAAGGAAGGGGAAATCGATGCTCAAGCGCAACAAACTCGCTCTCTCGATCAGCGCAGCTGTACTCGGTGGTAGCCTCGTGGCTCCGCTGGCAGTTGCTCAGGACGCGGCTCTGGAAGAGATTACCGTTACCGGTATTCGTGCTTCTCTGCAAGACGCTCTCAGCACCAAGCGCGATGCCAATGCCATCGTTGATGCTATTTCTGCGGAAGATGTCGGCAAGTTCCCGGATAAAAACGTGGCAGAGTCTCTGTCCCGCGTCCCGGGCCTGGCGGTAAGCCGTGAATTCGGTGAAGGTGAAAAGATCAGCATTCGTGGTGCCGGTCCGGATTTGAACCGTACTTTGCTGAACGGTCAGACCGTAGCTACCGCCGACTGGTTTATCCTGGATGATCCTGCTCGCAGCTTTAACTACACTCTGCTGCCCTCCACTCTGATTTCCGGTCTGGAAGTGTACAAATCTCCGATGGCTTCCATCGACGAAGGTTCCATCGGCGGTACGGTTATCGTTAAAACCCGTCGCCCGCTGGATCTGGAAGCGAATGCGGTGAATATCGCGGTTGAAAGCCAGTACTCCGACAAGTCCGGTGAGAACGACCCGCAAGTTGCAGCTCAGTATTCCTGGAAGAATGAATCCGAAACCTTCGGCGTGCTGGTGTCTGCGGTCAAGCAAGACCGCTCAGTTCAGCGTGAAGGTATGGAAGTCCTTGGCTGGAACGAATCAGCTGATGATGCCTACAGCGTCCCGAGCCACATTGGTGTGGCCAAGTTTGAGCAGGATCGTGAGCGTGAAACCTTCTTCCTGTCCGCGCAGGCAGCGCCGACCGAAGAGCTGACTTTCACCTTCAATGCGCTCACTTCGGAGATGAGCTCCGACAACCAGAACCAGAACTTCCTGATTCTGCCGAACAATAGTCGTGGCCAAATCATCGATAACAGCGGGCTGAGCGGCGGCAACATCACCTCCTCCGAAGTTACCGATGGCACCGGTGCGATTTATATCGATTTCATCAACCGTATCTCCCGTACCGAGACCGAGTCTTTTGACTTCACGGTAGAGTACGAAACCGATGCGTTCAGCCTGACCGGTGTGGTGGGTAAAACTGCTGCAGAAGGCGGTACTTACCGTGAAACTTCCTGGGAGTATGTGACTGGCGAAGCTAATTACACCTACGACCTGAACAGCCGAGTGGTAAATACCGATCCTTCGACCACCGATGCTGAAGCCTTTGGTGCTGGCTGGATCTGGGGTGGCGAGCGTCCTACTACCGACGAAGAAACCTACGCGCAGATTGATCTGGATATCCCGGTCGAGATTGCGGCGTTCACCAATATCAAGACCGGCCTCAAGGTTCGCGAAGCAGAGCGCGCTCAGGAGCGTACCGTATACAGCTGGCATGCC
Organism: uncultured Microbulbifer sp.; assembly: GCF_913055755.1. GTDB lineage: Bacteria > Pseudomonadota > Gammaproteobacteria > Pseudomonadales > Cellvibrionaceae > Microbulbifer. Next base: position 9,155 of record NZ_CAJXKH010000030.1, on the reverse strand, counting down.
GGTAGCTACCTCAACACCATTTTCGAAAACTGTCCGACACTGGCTACTTGTGGCCTGAACGCCAACGGCAATGTTTCCGTCGATGCCCCGGTCTCCGGTAATCTGACTCAGCAAATCGAGCAGAACCGCGACGTGATGGAAGACATCGCGTTTAACGGAATCAATGGTGTTGCTGCCGACTACGCTCGCTCTCTGGAACTCGCGCAGAACTGGGCAGTAGCTGAAGACATTACCTCGCTGTATGTCCAGGGCGATTTTGAAGGCGCAAGCTATCGCGGTAACGTGGGTGTACGTTACGTTCAAACTGAGCAGGCCTCCAGCGGCTACCAGTGGAACGACGATCCCAACAACCCGTCCTGGGGCTTCTACACCCTGGATCGCGCCTGGTTGGCCCCGGCAGAACTGAACTGGGTAACTGAAGATAACGACTACAGCGAAGTGCTGCCGAGTGCTAACTTCATTTACGACCTGAGCGATGACACTGTTGTACGCTTGGGCGCGGCCCGTGTTATGGCCCGTCGCAACCAGAGCGAACTGTCTCCGTTCGAAACTTTCGGTTCACTGAATCAGGCAAACCCGACTGGCCAGAAGGGTAATCCGCAGCTGGAGCCGATGCTGGCAAGCCAGTTTGACGCTTCTTACGAGTGGTATTACGACGATTCATCCTTGCTCGCAGCAACCTACTTCTTCAAGGATATCGACAGCTATACCTTCGGTGTTACCACGGTTGAGCCTCGTTACAACGAGCAGACTGGCGAGAATGTAGATGTGGCTTTCACCACGCCGACGAATGGCGAGGGTGGTACCACCAACGGTCTGGAACTGAGCTGGCAGCACGATTTCGATGGCTTCGGTGTGCAGGCTAACTACACCTACACTGATGCGAAGTCTGACCAGGAGCGTGACATTGCTCTGATCGGTTCTGGCCTGGTTGAAGGTGCTTCCGAGCACATGTACAACCTGACCGGCTACTACGAGAATGACTGGATGGGCGCTCGTCTGATGTACAACTACCGTACCGAGTGGTACAAAGGTCTGCACTACAATGGTGACGAGCTTTGGAATGACTCCTACGGTCAGTGGGATGCGAGCGTTAGTGCCTCGGTCACTGAGAACATCGACATCGTGTTTGAAGCGGTCAACCTGACTGACGAAGAGCTGGTCGAGTACAACACTGACGGCAATCGCCTGATGTCCGCTTACGAAAACGGACGCCGTTTCGTAGTCGGTGCTCGCATGTCCTTCTGATAGCTTTTCTGTCAGACAAAACCGGGTCACTGACCCGGTTTTTTTATGCGCGAAAAAAGTGTAAATGATCGGTGTTATAGTGCCCTGAAGGTAATAGCGGTAACCTGATGGTTATTTCGGGGGTGCCGCTGCAATCAGCAAGATTGGAGCCACCAATTATGGTAGATGGCATTTTTGAGCGGATACGGCCGATTCCGGAGGTGAGCTCGGTAAGTCGCGACTATTTCCAGAATTCCGTAGTTTCTGCGCACCAGCCGGTGGTTTTGCGTGGGTTGGTTGACGATTGGGAGCTTGTATCCCGGGCGCGAGAGTCCGATAAATCGCTGATTCGGTATCTACAGAAAAAAACCATTCCGGGCCCGGTGAAAACCGTTGAGGCGCCGAGGGATAGCGGCGGTCGCTATTTTTATACCTCGGATCTGAGCGGGTTTAACTTTCGCCGGGTTAAAACAACGTTTTATGAGTTTTCCGAGCGCTTGCTAAGGCAGAAGGGGGATCCAGATGCTCCCGTAGTCTCTCTGCAGAGTGCTTATACCGATGACTATTTTACGGATGTGCATCTGGAAAACCTGATGTCACTTATGGATGATTCTGTGCGCCCCCGTATTTGGGTTGGGGGAAAAACCATTGTGGCAACCCATCACGACGATGCTGAAAATATCGCATGCGTCGCTGCCGGAAGACGCCGTTTTGTTTTGTTCCCACCGGAACAGATCTCCAACCTGTATATAGGCCCAATCGACAAGACACCATCTGGCGCGCCGGTGAGTATGGTGTCACTGAATGAGCCCGACTTTGACCGCTTCCCCAGGTTCAGGCAGGCACTTGAACATGCACAGGTGGCCGTATTGAACCCCGGAGATGCGATCTATATTCCCGCACTCTGGTGGCATCATGTGGAGGCGCTGGATGAGATCAATGTGCTGGTCAATTACTGGCAGGGTGGTGCGATCGGAGGGGCAAGGGGGGCAATGCCGCTGGATGCGATGCTGCTATCCATGGCGACGCTTCGCGACCGCTCGGAACCGGTTCGCCAAGCCTGGAAAGCGCTGTTTGATTTTTACCTGTTCGGGAACGACAGCGAGGTGGCGGGGCACATCCCGGAGACCGCTCGGGGCTTTCTGGATAAGAGCGGCGAAGAGCGTTTGAATCAGATTCGCCCGTGGCTGCTGAAGCAGCTGTCGGAGGAGTGATCGCTCCGGTACGGGTGAGCACGGTTTTTACTGGCAACTTCCGCCTGACTGGTGTAACTTTTTGCTTCCGTTTTTGAGTATAAAAAATATACTGTCCGGGTTTTTTTAGAATAACTTCAAATTTCAATAAGGTGTTGTATGGCCACTGTAGAAGCCCCAAAAATCGTTCCTCTGCGCAGCGACGTCCACGGTAAGCTGAAAGTCCGTGAATTGGGGACCTTTGAGCACGTAAAGAACGCACACATGGTGCCGGTGACTGCTCATGAATTCGCCCGTTTGGGTGCGGAATACCCGATTGTTTTCGTCAAGAACTCCGATACCGACCAGTTCCAGTCTGTTGCGCTGCTGAGCCTGAAAGTAGGCGAAAACCTGTTTGTAGACGGCGAAAAGTGGAAAGGTGTTTTCGTTCCGGGCGCTGTGCGCAACCACCCCTTCGTTCTGGCTCCGGCCGGCGAAAACAAAGAGCAGCTGATGGTTGGCCTGATCGAGAACAGCCCGGTTGTTGGTGAAGAAGAGGGTAATGCCCTGTTCTCCGAGGCCGGAGAAGAGACCGAATACCTGAAGGCCAAAAAAGAATCTCTGGTTGGCTACCTGGAAAGCGACCAGATGACCAAGGCTTTCATCACCATTCTGGCGGAGAAGGACCTGCTGACTACCCAGAATATTGCGGTCAACGCGGGTGGTGAGAAGATCAACCTGACCGGTATTTACATGGTTGATGAGAAGAAACTGAGCGAATTGAGCGAAGAAGACTTTGCCGATTTCCGCAAGCGTGGCTTCCTGCCGCCGCTGTACGCGCAGCTGGGCTCCATGCACCAGTTCTCCCGTCTGGCCAAGATGCAGGCCGAAGCCTGATCTCTGGTGGGCGAGTCCCTCGGGGCTCGCCATCCTTCCGGGGGTTTCTTCTTCTTCTTTCCTGGACCCCGATGACACTCTCCCGCGCGCTATGAATTTCTCCCGCTATGCCGTCTGGTTGACCTTTCTGGGCATGTTTTACGGCCTGTGGGCGCTGTTTGTCTTTGGACAGGGGCTGTGGGGACTGGTGGCGGAGCACTGGCCAATGGCGCTATCCATGGCCATCGGCAGCTACGCCGCGGGCTCGACCCCGATGGGCGGTGGTACCGTGGGCTTTCCTGTTCTCGTGCTGCTGTTTGATATGCCCGCCAGTCTCGGGCGGGACTTCAGTTTTGCGGTGCAATCCATTGGTATGGTCAGCGCCAGTATCTTTATCTTCTGTCGCCGTCAGCCGCTGGCGTGGGCCATGTTGCGCGGTGCACTGCTGGGCAGCCTGGTGGCTACCCCGCTGGGAATCATTTTCTTTGCGCCCCTGGTCCCCGAGCTCTGGGTGAAGCTGGCGTTTGCTGTGATCTGGGGCAGCTTCGGTATCCTGCACCTGTACCGCCTGAATGAAATTACCGGCCACGATCACGCCGGCGACCCCCGCTGCCCGGCGGACTTCCGCGTGGGCCTGGTTCTCGGCGCGGTGGCCGGGTTCTCGGCTGTGTCGGTGACCGGTGTCGGGATCGATATGGTGGTCTACGCGGCGCTGGTTTTGCTGAGCCGGGTGGATCTGAAGGTGGCGATTCCTACCTCGGTGGTGATCATGGCGTTTACTTCGCTGGTGGGCGTTGCGGTGAAGAGCCTTTCCGGCGACTGGCAGCCCGGGGTACTGGGTAACTGGCTGGCGGCGGCGCCGGTGGTGGCACTCGGGGCTCCGCTGGGTGTGTTTGTGGTCGGGCTGATCGGGCGCCGGCCCACGCTGTTGGTGGTGGCTCTGCTGTGTGTGGTGCAGTTTGTATGGGCCTGCTTTTCCGAGCGCGCCACGCTCGGGGTGTCGGGCCTGGCACTGGCACTACTTGCGGTGCTTGTCTGCCTGGGCGGCTTTGAAGCACTCAGGCTGCTGGGGCTGCGTCGGGAGCGGTTGCGTATAGCTCGGGCTGTGGACTGTGGGGAAGAGGGAGTTGTTTCTGTCGCTACTTGAGAGGGTGTGTCAGGTATAAACAAGAAAGGCGATTCCGCAAGGAATCGCCTTTCTTGTGTATATGGCTGGGGTGCTAGGATTAGCTTCGCCTGCGGCTCGCTGGTCTCCGCTGGCTGCGCCAGCTCCGGCTCGAACCTGTCAGAGTGCGCTGCTTTCGCCAGACTCACTGCCAACTATAAATATGGCTGGGGTGGTAGGATTCGAACCTACGCATGACGGGATCAAAACCCGCTGCCTTACCGCTTGGCTACACCCCAGTAAAGGTGCTGTGAGGCTGGTCCTCACAGAGGAAAATGGTAGCAAGGGGGAGACTTGAACTCCCGACCTCAGCATTATGAGTGCTGCGCTCTAACCAGCTGAGCTACCTTGCCACAAACGTTCTCGGCTAACCGAGGGCGCGAATTATGGGGGCGAGGCCGGTGGCTGTCAACACCTTTTTAGTAAATTAATCAGTGGGTTAGCGCGCAATGTTGAAATCAGCGTCCGCGGCCGATGGCGGCGGTCAGCGAACCGAAAACCACCGCCAGCGCACCCAGCCAGCTGATCCAGTTCATGGGCTCGAGCTCGATAAAGCCGGGCCACAGGGTACCTATAAGGGTGCTCAGGGCCAGAGTCATCAAGGGCACCAGGGCCAGGGTGGCGCTTACCCGTGAGGCCTCCCACGCGGCCATGGCCTTGGCAAAGGCGCCATAGGCGATCAGGGTGTTTGCGGTGAGGAACAGCAGCAACGCCCACCCCAGGGTATCCAGCTGCAGCGCACTGCTGGGTGTGGCAATTGGCAGGAAGCAAAGGGTGCCTGCCAGATAGATCATCATCAGCAGGTTCTGCGGGCGGGATTCCGCGACAATCTTTTTCTGGAAGAGCCCGTACACGGCCCAGGTCACCGCGGCGATCGCCACCAGGCCGACGCCGATCAGGTATTGCGGGTCGTTGCCGCGCAGCAACTCCTGCAGGCGCAGGTTGAAGAACAGCGGCAGGCCGATACACACCAGCAATACCCCCATCCACTGGCGCGGCGAGAAGCGTTCTCCCAGCCAGATCACGCTGAATATCAACAGGAGCAGGGGAGCCAGCTGGATCAGCACCTGCAGGGCGCCCGGAGTGATGTAATTGAGTCCCCAGGCGTAGGCGATGTAATTGCCCAGCAGGCCGCCGACCGCCAGAACGGTAAAGGGCAGCAGCCTGCCGCGCAGCAACTGTCCCAGCGCCAGGTCACGCCGCCAGCCATAAAACGCACCGGCAAACAGGGCGGCGCCGAAGAAGCGATACCAGGTGACCGTGGTGGAATCCATATCCGCGATCAGGCCCTTCATGGCGATGGGCAGCAGGGCCCAGAGGAAAGCCGTGGTAAGCGCCAGCGGCAGGCCCACTTTCCAGTTGGATTGATACATAGCGTTGTCGGGATTGGGGGAGGGGGCCGCTCCCTGTGGCGGGAGCGGAGAGAGAAGCGGCTGCGATCAGACGTTAAAGCGGAAGTGCACCACATCGCCGTCTGCGACCACGTATTCCTTGCCTTCCAGACGCCACTTGCCGGCTTCCTTGGCGCCGGCTTCGCCCTTGTTGGCGACGAAGTCGTTATAGCTCACCACTTCAGCGCGGATAAAGCCCTTTTCGAAATCCGTGTGGATCTTGCCTGCCGCCTGCGGCGCGGTGGCGCCCAGGGGGATGGTCCAGGCGCGCACTTCTTTCACCCCGGCGGTGAAGTAGGTGTGCAGGCCCAGCAGCTGGTAGCCGGCGCGGATCACGCGGTTGAGGCCCGGCTCTTCCATGCCCAGCTCTTCCAGGAATTCCTGTTTTTCGTCGTCGTCGAGTTCGGCGATTTCCGCTTCCAGCTTGTTGCAGATCGGCACCAGTACCGCGTTTTCCTCTGCGGCAATGGCCGCCACGGCGTCCAGGTGTGGATTGTTCTCGAAGCCGTCTTCGTCCACGTTGGCGATGTACATGGTGGGCTTGACGGTGAGCAGGCTCAGCTCCCGCAGGTCTGCCAGTTCGTCATCGCTCAGGCCAAAGGAGCGCAGCGGTTTGGCCTCATCCAGGTGCGGCTGGACCTTTTCCAGCAGCGCCTTCATCTTGATCGCGTGTTTGTCCTGGCCCTTGGCCGCGCGGGTATAGCGCTGCAGGGCTTTTTCCACGGTATCCAGGTCTGCCAGCGCCAGTTCGGTGTTGATCACCTCGATGTCAGCCACCGGATGTACCTTGTTGGCCACGTGGATGACGTTGTCGTCCTCGAAGCAGCGTACTACGTGGGCGATGGCGTCGGTTTCGCGGATATTGGCGAGGAACTTGTTACCCAGGCCCTCCCCCTTGGAGGCGCCGGCCACCAGCCCTGCAATATCGGTGAACTCCATGGTGGTGGGGAACACGCGCTGGGGTTTGACGATTTCCGCCAGTTTGTCCAGGCGCGGGTCGGGCACCGGCACTACGCCAGCGTTCGGCTCAATGGTACAGAAGGGGAAGTTTTCTGCATCGATGCCGGCCTTGGTCAGGGCGTTGAACAGAGTGGATTTGCCCACGTTGGGCAGGCCGACGATGCCGCAAGTAAAACCCATGGTTTGAATCCTGTTGCTGAATAGGGGGCGGAAGCGTTGCCGCCCGCTATCTACTTTGCTTTGGAATTGGTGTGAAGCGCTTTCATGGCCGCGTTCCAGTCGCCGCTGGCGGCGCTTGGCAGCACATCGACAGCGCGGTCGATGGCTTCGGCCAGTTGGTCCTGCTCGACGCGGGGTGCGCGCTGCAGGACATAGTTCACCACGTCGCGGGCATTGCCGGGGTGGCCGACGCCGAGGCGCAGGCGCATAAACTCACGGTTGTTGCCCAGTGCGGCGATGATGTCGCGCAGGCCGTTGTGTCCGCCGTGCCCGCCGCCGCTTTTCAGGCGCGCGGTACCGGAGGGGAGGTCCAGCTCATCGTGAGCGACCAGAATGGCCTGAACGGGAATCTTGAAGAAGTTCGCCAGCGGGCCCACTGCCTGGCCGCTGCGATTCATATAGGTGGTGGGAATCAGCAGGCGGATATCCTGCCCGCCGACTCGCACGCGGCCGGTGAGGCCGTGATATTTGCTGTCTGGCGCGAGCTGGCTACCGTGGATACGGGCCAGCTCGGAGACAAAGTCGGCTCCCGCGTTGTGACGCGTCCGGTCATACTCGGGGCCTGGGTTACCCAGGCCGACGATCAACTGGATGGGCGTGTCGGGAGCCTTGCTCAAGTCAACTTACCTTTTCAGGGTGCCTGAACATCTGCCAGCGAGATTACTCGCCGGACTCTTCGCCTTCGCCTTCTTCGGCTTCAGCTTCTACGGCGCCGCGCGGCTTGTGTACGGACGCAACAACCAGGTCGTGGTCTTCGCCGTGGGCCAGATCTACGGACTCAACGCCAGCCGGCAGTTTGAGATCGGAGATGTGGATGGTGGCGTCCATTTCCAGGCCGGCCAGGTCCACTTCGATGAACTCGGGCAGCTTGGAAGCCGGCGCGCTGATGTCCAGCTCGGTCAGGGTGTGAGAAACGATACCGCCAGCCTTGACGCCTTTGCAGGACTCTTCGTTCAGGAAGTGCAGCGGTACTTTCACGTGTACTTTGGTGTCCGCGGAAACGCGCTGGAAGTCAGCGTGCAGCAGGATGGCCTTGGCCGGGTGACGCTGCAGGTCGCGCAGGATCACGCTCTCTTCCTTGCCGTCTACGTTCAGGGTCAGAACGGAGGAGAAAACAGCTTCGTTTTCCAGGGCCTTGAATACGTCCTTCTGCAGCAGGGCGATGGACTGCGGCTCGGCCTTGCCGCCGTAGATGATGGCCGGAACTTTCGCTTCCAGGCGACGCAGGCGGCGGCTCGCACCTTTCCCTTCGTCGCTACGGACGCTGGCATTCAGTTTGAAATCAGACATGGGGTAAACCTCAGGTTGTCTGTCCAGAAGGACCTGCGACCGGAACCTTCTGGCATTGCTATAAAAGGGGCAGAATCTATTGAAACGCCCAATAGTAAACGCCCGGCAGTGCCGGGCGGGCGCGTATTCTAAGGGCAAGTGCTGGGGATTGCCAGCGTATTGTCGCGGGTATGCGCGCAGTCTTCGCTGCGGGAGTCTGCCGGTAGGGCGAACTGCCGCAACTGGGGGTTACGAGCGGAACCCTTAAGAACGGAACATTGCCGACAGGGACTCTTCGTTGCTGATGCGACGCATGGACTCGGCCAGCATGGCGGAAAGAGTCAGCTGGCGGATCTTTGGAGCCTTTTCCATTTTGTCGCCCAGGGGGATGGAGTCGGTGACTACCAGTTCATCCATTACAGAATTGTTCAGGTTGTCGATTGCCTTGCCGGACAGGACCGGGTGAGTACAGTAGGCCACAACCTTTTTGGCCCCGTGATCTTTCAGTGCGGCGGCAGCGTTACACAGGGTGCCGGCGGTATCTACCATATCGTCCACCAGTAGACAGGTGCGGCCACTCACTTCACCGATGATGTTCATCACCTCGGCCACGTTGGCTGCCGGGCGACGTTTGTCGATGATGGCCAGGTCGCAGTCCAGGCTCTTGGCGACTGCACGGGCACGCACTACGCCGCCGATGTCGGGAGAAACCACCACCAGGTCTTCGTAGCTCTGGCGCTCGATGTCGTCCAGCAAGACAGAAGAGCCGTACACGTTATCCACAGGTACATCAAAGAAGCCCTGGATCTGCTCCGCGTGCAGGTCGACGGTCAGAACGCGGTCGATGCCCACGCTCACCATCATGTCTGCTACCAC
>NZ_CAJXKH010000029.1 GCF_913055755.1 uncultured Microbulbifer sp. | reverse complement strand
AAGCCTTCGCAAGCACCGACACTCTGTTCGGCGAACAATGCAGAACTTCCTTAACAACCTCCGCTCTTCAATGCGAAGGCCCTGATACCGGGAAACCCTTTTCGAGACCTTCGAAAACAGGGATGTTTTCGAAGAGCCCCCAGGGATGGGTTTACGGCGTGTCTCGCAAAGGGTTTACCGGTAGAAGGGCCGCCACGGGGCTTCCCGAGCGTCGCACTGCCGAGCCGCTACAGAGTTTCCGGAAACGAACCACGAACTCCCGGACAGCCACAGGACTCGAAAGCCCCCACAGCCCACCCAAGCGGACCATTCCACAGAACTCGCCAACGGAACCTCTATAATTCCCCGGGCACTAACCTAATAACCGACTCCATAGCAGTAGATTATGTCGACCTCCGCCCGCACTTTCTCACTCTCGTTATTCGCCACTGTCACGCTGCTCTGCCTGTCAGTAACCACTCACGCACAAAATCCCTGGGAAGACGTTAAAAACCCTTCCAACCAACTCCCCGCCAGCATTGGTAGCTACACCAACGGCTGCCTCAGTGGCGCCGAGGAATTGCCCCTGCGCGGGAAGGGTTACCAGCTGGTGCGCACCGGGCGCGACCGCCATTACGGCAGCCCCTACCTGGTGGAATTTCTCAAGGACTTCTCCAACGCGGTGGATGAAAACGGCCTCGGCAGACTGCAGATCGGCGACATGTCCATGGCCCGCGGCGGGCCCTTCAGCAGTGGCCACCGCAGCCACCAGATGGGGCTGGATGCGGATATCTGGTACTCCCAGGACAAGCGCGCCGCCAAGCGCCCGCTCACGCCCTGGGAGCGGGACAATATCTCCGCCATCGCCCTGGCGAATGAACGCGAACATCGCCTGATTGATAAAAACTGGGATCCCAGAGTGCCGAAAATATTGCGCCTGGCATCGGAAGACCCCAGGGTAGCGCGGATTTTTGTGCACCCGACCATCAAGCGCCAAATGTGCGAGATGGCCGGTGAGGATAATAATTGGTTGCGCAAGGTGCGCCCCTGGTGGGGACACAACTATCATTTCCATGTGCGCCTGAACTGCCCGCCGGAAGACAAAAACTGCAAACCCCAGGCACCGCCCCGCGGCAATCCCTGTGGCAGGGATCTGGACTGGTGGTTTAGTGAGGAGTTTTACGCCATTCTAAATGGCACCGCACCGGAGGCGAAGCGGCCCAAGCCACCGAAAAAACCACCGATGCCCACGCAATGCAAGCGGGTACTGACCGCCCCGGCGGCGGTGGATCACAAACAATGACCCAAAAGATGAGAGCCCGATGAGCGACAAGGCCGAAGTAAAAATCCAGATCCTGCTGATTTGCGGCGGGGGCGGCAGCGAGCACGAAGTGTCCCTGCGCACTGCAGATTTTATCCAGCGCGAACTGGAGCGGTCTCCGGAATTTGCCATCACCCGGGTGACCATGGACGGCGAGGGGCGCCTGCGCGACGGCGACGACCGGGTGCGCGAATTGCGTTCGGACAAACTGCTGTACTGCAGCGATGGCAGCGCACAAACGGTGGATTATGTGGTGCCGTCGATTCACGGCTACCCCGGCGAAACCGGCGACCTGCAGTCGACCCTGGAAATCCTCGGCCTGCCCTACTTCGGCTGCGGCCCGGAAGCGAGTAAGCTCTGCTTCAACAAAATCACCACCAAGTTGTGGCTCTCCGCCCTGGGGATCGACAACACCCCCTATCAGTTCCTGTGCGCCAATTCCCCGGAAGAAACCGTCAAGGCGCAGGATGCGCTGAAGCAGTGGGGATCGGTGTTTATCAAGGCCTCCAACCAGGGCTCGTCCGTGGGCTGCTACAAGGTCAGCGATGCCGAGGCACTGGAGCAGGCGCTGCGCGAGGCGTTTGCCCTGTCGCCCTATGTGCTGGTGGAAAAGTGCCTGAAGGTGCGCGAGCTGGAAGTGGCGGCCTACACCTACGACGGCGAGCTGGTCATTACGCCTCCCGGAGAGGTGTGCGCGCCGGTGGATACCTTTTACAGTTACGAGGAAAAGTACGCCGAGGGCAGCCGCGCGCAGACCCATGTGGAGGCCGAGGGGCTCAGCGATGCGCAGCTGGGCTGGATTCGCGAGGCGTCAAAGCGCGCGTTTATCGGCCTGCAACTGAAGGACCTGTCGCGGATCGATTTCTTCCTCACCGAAGATGGCGATATCTACCTGAACGAGGTGAACACCTTCCCGGGAATGACGCCCATTTCCATGTTTCCGAAAATGCTGCAGAACCACGGCCACGACTTCAATCAGTACCTGAGCAAACTGATCTACGCCGCGGTCAACGGCTAATTCCTACGACGCCTGCAACCACCCATCCTGCCGCGGCCGCGAAAACTGGCCGCGCAGGAACTCCATCTGGTCACCGCGAATCCGCACGCTGTTGATCAGCGCCAGGTACTCCGCCGCATTGGGCACAAACGGCAGTGCCAGCAAATCCATCTCGATATCCTGCAGCAGCCGGTTGCCCTTGTGCTGGTTGCAGCGGCGGCAGGCGGTGACCACGTTCTCCCACACGTCGCGGCCACCGCGGGAAACCGGGTGCACGTGGTCGCGGGTCAGTTCACTGATGTAGAAAACCTGACCACAGTAGAGGCAGGTGTGCTGGTCGCGGGCAAACAGGGCGCGGTTGGTTAGCGGTGGCCGGGTGCGCGGGCGCGCCATGCGATCGCCGCCACAGGCGATGATTGCCGCCAGGTCCAGCTTGGAGCGCTCGCCGCTGCGGTTGATTCCCCCGTGCACCGTCTGCACCACGCCGCCGAGGGTCCAGGTCACCAGCTCGCGCACATACAGACACGCCGCCTCTTCCCAGCTCAACCACTCCAGCGGCTGGCCCGCCAGATTCAGTCTCAGGATTTGCGCTTGCATGTATCCACCTCCCGTTTGGCTGTGTTTATCGGGGTATGAAAACGACAAAGCCCCGCGGCGGAACCGGCGGGGCTTTGCTGATTGAATTCGGTGTGCTGGGCGGAAATCCGGGAAAACTGGAGTCGATGAAGCCTTGACCACCAGTGCGGGCGTGGTGGCTGCGGGATCAGTGATTGCAGTCGTTGGTTACTGAATGCTTCATCCTCCGCGGTCGGCAGTTTTCGACCGGCTTGACCTGATTAAAGCGGAGAATTGTTACGATTTCCAGACAGCAGAGTGAATACTGTGCAGTTTTTCCGCGCGACAGAAGTGCGGCGGGGGTGGCGAAAAAATTTTGCGAGGGCAGAATGTAAAACACCGCCTGGGCAATCCGGCCCAAGCGGTGCGTCTCACAGGATGGTGCCTAATTCCTTTAGGCGGGCGGCTCGATCTCCAGTCCTTGGTGATCAGTCCCTTGCCGCGGTGCAGTCCCTTCGTCGTCCTTGCAATTACATTATGGTCGTTTGAGAAATATAGGGTAGTGGAGAAATGCTGAACTTGATGTAAGAGATGTCTTACAAGCATGTGATCACAGTCACACTTTGCCTGAACAGGATTTCAGGCGGGGGGTTGGCGCGTCGCACAACTGGTACCACTGTGCGACATTTAGCGCCCAACTATAGTTACTTTTGTTACGAGATCAAGGCAATCGTGAGAAGTCCGTCGAAAAAGGCGCTAACATTTTCCGCACTGGTGGCATTGCCCGCCATCGTCCTGCTGGCCGTGATATTTGCCGCGGTCGCGGGCTGGATCCCCGGGGTCAACGTGCCCTGGGGTCAGCTGCTGGGAGCCAGCACCGACAGGGAGACGGTCAGCGCCAAGCTGCAGGTCGCGCCGGGCTACCGCGTGGGCCTGTTCAGCAGCGATGTACCCAACGCCCGCTTTATGGCGGTCACCCGCAATGGCGACCTGCTGGTGTCACAGCCGAAACTCGGGCAGGTCAGCCTGCTCAGGGCCGACCGCGATGGCGACGGCGCCACCGATGAGCAGCGGGTACTGATTGACGGACTCCAGCGCCCCCACGGTCTCGCCCTGTACGAAGACTGGCTTTATATCGCCGAGAGCAACGCCGTCGGCCGCGTGCCCTTCGACCATTCCGACGGCCGCCTCGCCGGCCGCTACCAGAGAATCGTCACCGGCCTCGGCGACGACGGCAACCACTGGACCAAGACCATCGGCCTGGGGCCGGATGGCTGGATCTACCTGTCCAGCGGCTCCACCTGCAATGTGTGTATAGAGGAAGACCCCCGCCGCGCCAGCATCATGCGCTTTCGCCCGGACGGCAGCGATTTTGAAATCTACGCCAGCGGCCTGCGCAACAGCGTCGGCTTCGACTGGTCCCCCGGGGACGGCGCCCTCTACGCCACCGACAACGGCCGCGACTGGCTCGGCAACGACTTCCCCCCCTGCGAACTGAACCGCATCGAACAGGGCGGCTTCTACGGCTGGCCCTACGCCAACGGCCAGCGGGTACCGGACCCGGATTTCGGAGAGGGCAAAGGCGCAGCGATACAGAGCAAGATTGCCCGTTCGATCCCCCCGGTATTCGAATTCCGCGCCCACAACGCCCCCCTGGGCATGCGCTTCCTGCGCAGCCCGGAGCAGTCGGTCCACTACCGGGACGCGGCGCTGGTGGCACTGCACGGCTCCTGGAACCGGGACACCAAAGACGGCTACAAGGTGATCTCGCTGCACTGGGACGACCGCGGCCGCATCCGCGCCGGGGATTTTCTGTGGGGCTTTCTCGCGGATGATCGGGAAACGGTTCACGGCCGCCCGGTGGACATTGCCGAAGACGCCCGCGGCAACATCTATGTGTCCGACGACTACGCCGGGGCGATTTACCGGGTACAGCCCGGGCACGGCTCTGCTGGCGCTGGAGGCCCTGCTGGCGCCGATGGCGAAATCGCGCCGCGGCCGCGGATCAGCGCCCCGAAAAAGCCCCTGGCCATCGACACCAACGCGGCGAGACAGGGCGCACAGATTTTTGAGCGCCGGGACTGCGCCCGCTGCCACCGGCAACAGCTGCCGCTGGTAAACCTCAGCGAAAAGTACACCCTGAAGCAGCTGGCGGACTACTTCGACACCCCCACCCCGCCGATGCCGAACTACGGTTTCAGCAACAGCCAGAAGCGGGCCCTGGCCCACTTCCTGATGGAGCGGGAACTGCAGGCCCGGGGCAGCGACCCGCAAACCCGGGATTACCTGCAGTAAAATCCGCCGGCGCGCCAATTGACCACCTTACCGGCAGCGGCTAAGGTTGCCCCGCACTGCAGGAGACAACGCCATGGCCGCAAAGAAAAAAGCCGCTACTTTCGAGAGCGCACTGGAAGAACTGGAAGAGCTGGTGGAGCGTCTGGAAAGCGGCGACCTGCCCCTGGACGAGGCCCTCGCCGACTTCGAGCGCGGGGTCAAACTCACCCGCGAATGCCAGAAGAAACTCGCCAGCGCCGAGCAGAAAGTGAAAATCCTGATGGAGGAAAACGGCCAGGTTCAAGAGCTGCCGTTTGACACCGACGACGGGTTATCCGGAGATGCCGAGTAAGTGAGCACTTCCACCAGCGCAGCCATGGGGTCCCGGCTGCAGGAATTCCTGCGCACCGCCAGCGCGCGGGTCGAGCGCACCCTGGCAACCGCCTGCAACGAGCAACACCCGGCCACTACCCTCTTCTCCGCCATGGAATACGCCGCCCTCGGCCCCGGCAAACGCCTGCGCCCGGCCCTGGTGTACGCCTGTGCAGAGGCCATTAGAGGAGAAGATATCGCCAGCCGCTGCGACGAAGCCGCGGCAGCACTGGAATGTATCCACGCCTACTCCCTGGTACACGACGACCTGCCGGCGATGGACGACGACGACCTGCGCCGCGGCCGCCCCACCTGCCACATCCAGTACGACGAAGCCACCGCCATTCTCGCCGGTGATGCCCTGCAGACCCAGGCCTTTGAACTGCTGGCCGGCGCCGCACTGGACAGCGACCTCAAGGTAACCCTGATCGCGGAACTGGCCCGCGCCTCCGGCGCCCGCGGCATGGTCGGCGGACAGGCCATCGACATGGCCGCGGTCGATCGCGCCCTGACCCTGGCACAACTGGAGCAGATGCACCGCTACAAGACCGGCGCCCTGATCTCCGCCAGCGCCCGCATCGGCGCCCTGATCGGCGGCGCCAGCGCGCCCCAGCTGACCGCCATCACCCGCTATGCGGAGTCCATCGGCCTGGCATTCCAGGTGCAGGACGACATTCTCGATGTCACCGCCGACACCGAGACCCTGGGCAAGGCCCAGGGCGCCGACGCCGCCCGCAACAAGCCCACCTATGTATCCCTGCTCGGCCTCGACGGCGCCCGCGCCAAGGCGGACGAGCTGTATAGGGAAGCAACACAGGCCCTCGCCGAACTCGGCGGACACACCGAGGTGCTGCAGCAGCTGGCGGATTACATCGTCCACCGGGATCACTGACCCGGCGCTGCCAACAAGTAGTACAGAGGGTTAAATCGAAGCCAGAGCGGCCGGGGCGGCCCTTTGAAACCGTCGGCGACAGGACGTCGCCGCCGGAGCGCACAGGGATGTGTTCACAGCGTTTTCAAAGGGCCGCCCCGGGCGCTCTGGCGCCACTGGAGGCCAAAGCAGCGCTCCAGAACCCACAGGATGCAATCTCCCGCCTGTGGGCATACAATTCCCTACCATTATCAGTTGCAATTGATACTTTGGGCCGAATGCCGTGAATTGGCATCGAAAATCGCGCCCAAACGCCCGAATTCAGGACCCTAGATGTTCGACCAGATACCCCGCACGCGCCCGCATACGCCGCTGCTCGACCAGATCGACGACCCGGCCCAACTGCGCGCCCTGCCGGAAAAACAGTTGCCCGAGCTGGCGACCGAATTGCGTGAATACCTGCTGTACTGCGTAGGCCAGACCGGCGGTCACTTCGGCGCCGGCCTCGGCGTGGTGGAGCTCACCATCGCCCTGCACTACATCTACAACACCCCGGAAGACCGCCTGGTGTGGGATGTGGGCCACCAGACCTACCCGCACAAGATCCTAACCGGCCGCCGCGAGCAGATGCTCAGCATACGCCAGCAGGGCGGCCTGTCCGGCTTCCCCAAGCGCTCCGAAAGCCCCTACGACACCTTTGGAGTAGGCCACTCCAGCACCTCCATCAGCGCCGCCCTGGGCATGGCCGTAGGCTCCCCGGACGAGCGCAAGGTCGTGGCAGTGATTGGCGACGGCGCCATGACCGCCGGCATGGCCTTCGAGGCCCTCAACCACGCCGCGCACACCGGCAAGGACATGCTCGTCGTGCTGAACGACAACCGCATGTCCATCTCCAAGAACGTGGGCGGCCTCGCCACCTACTTCGCGCGGATCCTCGCCAGCAAGACCTACCTGAACATGCGCGAGGGCAGCCGCAAGGTGCTGTCCGCCATTCCCAAGGCCTGGCAGCTGGCGCGCCGCGCGGAAGAGCACGTGAAAGGCATGATCACCCCCGGCACCCTGTTCGAGGAGCTGGGCTTCAACTACGTGGGCCCGCTGGACGGCCACAACATGCAGGACCTGGTGCACACATTGCGCAACCTGCGCAACCAGCGCGGCCCGCAGTTGCTGCACATTGTCACCACCAAGGGCAAGGGCTTCGGCCCCGCGGAAGCGGACCCGGTGGGCTATCACGCATTGAACAAGCTGGAGCCGGAACCCAAGGTGCAGGTGGCGGTTTCCGGCAACGGCGAAAAGAAAAAGAAATCCCCCAAGTACCAGGATATCTTCGGCCAGTGGCTGTGCGACATGGCGGAGCAGGATGACAAGCTCATCGGCATCACCCCCGCGATGTGCGAGGGCTCCGGCATGGTGGATTTTGCCGAGCGCTTCCCCGAGCGTTTCCACGACGTGGCCATCGCCGAACAACACGCGGTCACCTTCGGCGCCGGCCTCGCCTGCGAGGGCCAGAAGCCGGTGGTCGCCATCTATTCCACCTTCCTGCAGCGCGGCTACGACCAGCTGGTGCACGACGTGGCGATCCAGGACCTGGACGTCACCTTCGCCATCGACCGCGCCGGTCTCGTCGGCGAAGACGGCCCCACCCACGCCGGCAGCTTCGATCTGACGTACATGCGCTGCCTGCCCAACATGGTGATCGCCGCCCCCAGCGACGAGAACGAGTGCCGCCAGCTGCTGTACACCGCCTACCAGCACCAGGGCCCCGCTGCCGTGCGCTACCCCCGCGGCACCGGCCCGGGCGTGGCCATCGAGAAAACAATGACCGCACTGCCGATCGGCAAGGGCCGCACCATTCGCGAGGGCAACAATGTCGCCATCCTGAATTTCGGCACTTTGATTGCCTCGGCACAGGCAGCGGCAGAAAAACTCAGTACCACCCTGGTGGACATGCGCTGGGTAAAACCCCTGGACGAGGCGCTGATCGACCAGCTCGCCGACAGCCACAACCTGCTGGTCACCGTGGAAGAAAACACCATTGCCGGCGGCGCCGGCAGCGCGGTATCCGAATACCTGAACCGCCGCGCCACCCCGGTGCCCCTGTTGCAACTGGGATTGCCGGACAGGATCATTGAACACGGCAAGCATCCGCAACTGCTGGCAGAAATCGGGCTGGATGCGGACGGCATCGAGGAACAGATTCGCAAGCGCCTCGAAGCCATGAACAAAAACGACAATTCAAATTTCAGCGGCCAGGCGGCCGCGCTTTAAAGTAACAACTAAAACTTCGCGGACCTGATCAAAGTGCAGGATTATTCGCGAAGGCTGAGTACTGGGGATTCGTTTTCGAAAGCGTCGGCAACAGGGATGTTGCCGACGCAGCGCCCAGGGATGGGTTCACAGCGGTTTCGAAAACGAATCCCCAGTGCTCAGCCGCCACCGGCCCCGCTTCACAGGGACCACTCCCCCAAATAAAAAACAGAGACAGGAAGTACAATGTCCCTCACAAAGCCTTTCAAAAAAATCCTGAACTCTAAGCTCACCTGTCTGGCCGCCGCACTGATGGCCGCGAGCATGAGCACCCAGGCCATGGACCACAAAGCCTTCAAAAAGGCCATGGATGCACTCCCCAAAGACGATCCCAGTGCCGAACTGGTCGCCCTGGAAGACCTGCGCTACCGCTGGTTGATGGAAAGCTACCCAGAATCCGCCACCTACCGCGGCTACCCCGGCGTAGACCAGAACTGGACCGATCAATCCACCAACGGCATCGAACGCCGCAAGGGCCAGACCCGTATCCTGCTCGCCGCCAGCCGCCAGCTCGACAAAGACGCCCTCAGCGAAGCCGAGCAACTGGACTATCAGTTGCTGTACCAGGACCTGCTGCTCGACGTAAAAGGTTACCAGTTCCCGGACCACCTGCTGCCGGTCAACCACATGAGCGGAATCCAGCGCAATGTGCCGGCCGTACTGAACACCATGAGCAAGCGCACCGGTGCCGACTATGAAAATATCCTCGCGCGCCTGGACAAACTGCCGGAACTGATCGAGCAGACCCAAAGGCTGATGGAACAGGGCATGGAGCAGAAGCTCACCCCGCCGCAGATCACCCTGCGCGACCTGCCCGGCCAGATCCGCGCGTTGATTCCGGCGGATCCCAAACAGAGCCCGCTACTGAAAGCCTTCAATGACATGCCGGCCAGTATTTCCGCTTCCCAGCAGAACCGCCTGCGCAGCCGCGCACAAAATATCTACCAGAAATCCCTGGTACCAGCGTGGCAGGATTTTGCCGAGTTTGTGGAGCGCGAATACATTCCCAACGCGACCACTGAAACCGCGTTCACCAAAAATCCGGATGGTATCCGCTGGTATGCGCAGAAGGTGCGCGAGGAAACCACCACGGACCTGAGCCCGGAGGAAATTCACCGCATCGGCCTGGAAGAAGTGCGCCGTATCCGCGGTGAGATGGATGCGATCATCAAGAAGACCGGGTTCACCGGCGACTTCAAGGCATTCACCGAGTTCCTGCGCACGGATCCGCAGTTTTATTACGAAAACAAAGAAGATCTGCTGAAAAATTATCGCGATATCGCCAAGCGTATCGATGGTGAATTGCCGGCGCTGTTCGGCACCCTGCCGCGCCTGCCGTACGGGGTCAAGCCGATTCCGGCCTATTCGGAGAAGTCGCAGACTACCGCGTATTACCAGCCGGGCTCGAACGAGGCCGGTCGCGCGGGTGTTTTCTATGCCAACACTTACGATCTGAAGAGCCGCCCGACCTGGGAGATGGAGGCGCTGACGGTGCACGAGGCGATGCCGGGCCACCATTTACAGATCGCTCTGGCACAGGAGCAGAAGGATATTCACCCGCTGCGTCGCACGAAGATGTACACGGGTTTTGTGGAGGGCTGGGGTCTGTACTCGGAGAGCCTGGGCTACGATCTGGGCCTGTACAAGGATCCTTACAATGAGTTCGGTGCGCTGACTTACGATATGTGGCGGGCGGTGCGCCTGGTGGTGGATACGGGTATGCACCAGTTGGGCTGGAGCCGCGATGAGGCCATTGAGTATTTTATGAATAACAGTGCGAAGCCGGAGCACGATATTGTGGTGGAGATCGACCGCTATCTGGTGTGGCCGGGGCAGGCGCTGGCTTACAAGGTGGGCCAGCTGAAGATCAAGGAGATCCGGGCGCGCGCGGAGGAGGCGCTGGGGAATAATTTCAATATTCGCCAGTTCCACGATGCATTGCTGGGTGCCGGTGCGCTGCCACTGAATGTGCTGGAGAGCCGGATGAATGCCTGGATTGAGGCGCAGGGTGGCGAGGTCAGTAAGGCCGAGCCAGTTGCCGAGGGGGCAGGTCAGGCGGCGCTGAACTGACCCCGTTTCCGCTTTAAATATCTACGGTGGCGGCAAGCCACCGGGGATGTTTTTTTGGAAGCGTCGGCACCTTGCCTTCGCTTCTGGCCAGTCACTTCGTCAGCATAAGCTTTAGCTACTCGCCTCCACCCTTCCGCGCCCGCACCTGGTTTAGCACCGTGCGGTAAAACTGCCCCAGCGCCCGGTCATCCGCCCGGGCCTGCGCCAGGGTTTTGCTGTTGCGCGTTATTTCCCTTTCCAGCTTGCGCCAGTTCAGTAAACGACGTTCGTCCAGTTCGCCGGATTCGACCGCGGCCTGCACCGCGCAGCCCGGTTCGGATTCGTGGGCGCAGTCGGCAAAACGGCACTGTTCTGCGAGCTGGCCAATATCCGAGAAGGTTGCGGCCAATCCTTCGCTGACGTCTGTCAGGCCCAGTTCGCGCATGCCGGGGCTGTCGAGCAGCAGGCCACCATCCGGAATGGCGTAGAGTGCGCGGTGGCGGGTGGTGTGGCGGCCTTTGCTGTCGTCTTCGCGAATGCCGCCCGTTGCGGCAAGGTCAACGCCCGCGAGGCTGTTGAGCAGGGTGGATTTGCCGACGCCCGAGGACCCGAGCAGTGCGAGGGTTTCGCCGCTGCGACAGTACTCTTTGAGTGGTTCCAGGGTTGCGGGGTCGAGGGCATTGACCAGCAGCAGCGGCAGGTCGCGGTGTTTTGCCAGTGCTTCCCGGTACTGCTCGTGGTCGTCGCTCAGGTCTGCCTTGGTGACTACCAGGCAGGCGCGACAGCCCGCTTCCCGCACCAGTGCCAGGTAGCGTTCGATGCGCGACAGGTTGAAGTCGTGGTTGCAGGAGGAGACGATCAGGACGTTGTCGACGTTCGCTGCAATCAGCTGCGCGTGTTTGGCCCCGGGCGCCATGCGCCGGAACAGGCTGCTGCGCTCCAGGCGCCGCACGGGTTTGCGGCTGTCCCGCTCCAGCAGTAGCCAGTCGCCCACGGTGGGCCTTTCCTGTGTGTCTTCGAACAGGGCGCCGCTGACCAGTACCGGTTCCTCGCCGCTATCGCCTGAGACTTCGATCTGGCTGCGGTGCACGGCCATGACCCGCACCGGCTCGCAGTCGGTGAGTTCGTCCAGCGATAGCTGTTGCTGGAAGAACGGTTTCCAGCCCAGTTTATGCAGCGGTGATTCGCCGGCAGCAGCTTTGCCCTGCGCAGCGGCAGTTGCACCGCGCCGGAATGCCGGGCGGCGTGAAATCAGAGATTTACTCAAGGTTCTAAACCCTCAATGGTGCCCTGCTCGCTTATCGCAGGCGCACGTCATATTCGCCACAGACAACAGAGTCTGGGCAGTATTTGGAAGGGTTTCCAATGGGTGGGGAAACCCGACAAAAGAAACTTGCCGGGCAGGAAGCGATCAGTCGCGGCTGGCCCGGCGGGGAATGGATACAATCATCAACAATCCTCCGCTGGTGGAATTTCGTGCAATTTAACAGTGATTTGGTGGCAGGGCAATAACGAAAGTGGCAGCGCTGCTACCGGGACTCCCTTGTGAGACACGCCGTAAACCCATCCATGGGGGCTCGTCTGCGGCCATCCAGGCCGGCGCGAGCCGCCAAAAAACCAGCAGAATCACGCTTCTGCGCCGGCTTTTTTGGCGGCGTCGGGAAGAGAAAAGACAGAACGTCTTTTCTCTTCCCGGCACAAAAAAAGAAAAGCCGGCATAAAGCCGGCCTCTTATATCTGATAGCTGTCGGTGCATCACCTTTCTCGACCTGCAGCAATCGGATGTCAATGAGTATAGACACACAAACTGATCGCGCACTCCATAAGTGACTGATTTGCCCTTCCTGGGCTTTGTGCGAGATCTGCATCTTGCTCACGTATAGATTCGCGTTTACCCGTTTCGCTGCCATGAAGCTTTTGTGAAAGGTTTGTTACATCGAGAACCGCTCACAGTCACTTTTTCCATCTGAACCCGTCGCCCCAAAGCCGCCTACCTCTGGCGCGCATTTCCTTCACCCTCCCCCGGGGAGGAGGTAACCGGCAGCCAAGTCCCGTCCAATGGTCGCGGGGGAAGCGATGCCCCCGTCTCGATGTGAATAACAACAAACAGCCCAGAGAGAATTCCCATGCAAGCGAAGTCCGCCGGCCTGATCCTGGCCGCCAGCCTCCTGTCACAAGCCGTTTTCCACACGAATCACGCCTCTGCTGCCGATACGCCGGACCCGTCCCAGGTAAATATACCCGGCAACCTGCAGAGCGTGCTCGGTTGCCCCGGTGACTGGCAGCCGGAGTGCGCCGCCACCCTGCTGCAATACCACGCCGACGACGACAAATGGCAGGGCAAGTTTCAGGTTCCCGCGGGGAACTGGGAGTACAAGGCCGCGCTCAACGGCAGCTGGGACGAAAACTACGGCGTGAACGGCTACCGCGACGGCGGCAATATTCCGTTGCAGTTAAGTGAAGGTCGCGAGGTAAAGTTTTACTACGACCATGAGAGCCACTGGATTACCGACAACGTGAACAGCACCATTGCCACAGTCGCCGGCAACTTCCAGTGGCAGCTGGGCTGTCCCGGTGACTGGCAGCCGGATTGCCTGCGCAGCTGGATGCAGGACAGCGATGGCGACGGCATCTATACCTTCCTCACCAACGGCATTGCCTCCGGTGATTACGAATTCAAGGTCGCGCTGAACGAAGGCTGGAGCGAAAGCTACGGCAACAACGGCGGCAACGTGCCATTTACCGTCGCCGAAGATGGCGATGAAATCTATTTCGCATTTGATCCCGCCAGCAGGCAGGTCACCGTCAGCACCAATGGCATTCCCCGCGGCGACCTCACCCGGGAAAAAGCCCACTGGCTGGATGCCGGCCACTTTGCGTGGAATATCAGTCCCGCAGAAGACGATCAGGTCAAACTGTTGATCAGCGCTGACGGCAACCTGCAGATTACGCCGGAGGGTATTGCCGCGGATGCGGAGTACCTGCTGCAGGCCGACGCCGCACTGCCTGCCGCAACCCGGCAGCAGTTCCCGCACCTCGCGGACCAGACCGCCTTTGCTCTGACAGACGATGTCGACCTGGCACAGCTGGTTAGCGGACAGCTGGCGCTCGCCCTTTTCGACCGCGACGGCAACCTGAAAGATGCCACCGGCATTCAACTGGCGGGGGTACTCGACGACCAGTTTTACTACGACGGCGAGCTGGGTGCTGCGGTGAATGCCAACAGCGTCGACTTCAGGCTTTGGGCACCCACCGCGCGTTCCGTCAAACTGCACCTGTTCACCGATCCGCAGTCCGACACCGCAGACATGATCGTCCCCATGTACCGCGCCGGCGGCGCCTGGCAGGCCAGTGTCGGCAAGGAGTGGGATCGCGCCTACTACCTGTACGAGGTCGAAGTTTTTTCCTATTTCTCCGATGCGGTGGAAACCAACCTGGTGACCGATCCCTACTCCCTGAGCCTGTCCCGCAACAGCGGCAAGAGCCAGGTAATCAACCTGGATGACCGCGACCTGCAGCCCCGAGGCTGGCAGCGGCTGCACAAACCGCGCCTGCAAAACCCGGAAGATATTTCCCTGTACGAACTGCACGTGCGCGATTTTTCCATTGGGGATGAAACCGTGCCAGAGGCGGAGCGCGGCACCTTCAAGGCCTTCGCCCGCCACAACAGCGACGGCATGCACCATTTGAAAAAGCTCGCCAACGCGGGCATGACCCATATCCACCTGCTGCCGGCATTCGACTTCGCCACCGTCAATGAAGACAAGGCGGCACAACAGCAGCCCGGAGACTTAACCAGTTACGCGGCAGACAGCAGCGAACAGCAGGCAGCAGTCAATGCCATCCGCGATAGCGACGGTTTCAACTGGGGTTACGACCCGCTGCATTTCACAGTCCCGGAAGGCAGCTACGCCACCGACGCGAACGGCCCCGCCCGCATCCGCGAATTCCGCGAAATGGTGCAGGGACTGTCCCGCTCTGGCCTGCGCGTCGTCATGGATGTGGTCTACAACCACACCAGTTCTTACGGCCAGTACAAGAATTCGGTGCTCGACAAAATCGTTCCCGGCTACTACCAGCGCCGCAACAATGACGGCGACGTGGAAATGAGCAGCTGCTGCGCCAACACCGCCAGCGAACACCGCATGATGGAAAAACTGATGCTCGACTCCATGGAAGTGTGGGCAAAAGACTACAAGGTAGACGGCTTCCGCTTCGACCTGATGGGCCACCACAGCCTCGCCAACCTGCACAACACCCGCGCCATGCTCGACAAGCTCACACCGGAGAACGCCGGAGTGGACGGCAAATCGATCTACCTCTACGGCGAGGGCTGGAACTTCGGTGAAGTCGCCAACGACGCCCGCTTCAAGCAGGCCCGCCAGGGCAATATGGCCGGCACCGGTATCGGCACCTTCAACGACCGCCTGCGCGACAGCGTGCGCGGCGGCAACCCGTTCGGCGGCTTTGAGGAACAGGGGTTCGGCACCGGGCTGTTTACCGACAGCAATGGAAAGTTTTGGGGGGACGAGCGCCAGACATTACTGACCCTTGCGGACAAGGTCCGCGTATCCCTCGCCGGCAACCTCAAGCAATACACCTTCACCGATTCCCACGGCAACCAGACCACCGGCGAAGCCCTGGTCTACAACGGCCAGCCCACCGGCTACACCGAAGACCCGCAGGAATCCATCAACTACATCGCCGCCCACGACAACGAAACCCTGTTCGACGGCATCCAGATCAAAGCCAACAGCACCGCCACCATCGAAGACCGCGCGCGCATCCAGGCGTTCAGCAATTCACTGCTGCTGTTTGCCCAGGGAGTGCCGTTTATCCACGCCGGCCAGGACTTCCTGCGCTCCAAGTCGATGGATCGGGATAGTTACAATTCCGGCGACTGGTTCAATGCGCTGGATTTCAGTTTTGAACAAGGCAACTGGGGCAAGGGCCTGCCGGTGGCGGACAAGAACCAGGACAGCTGGTGGATCATGCAACCGCTGCTGGCCAATCCTGACCTGGCACCACAAAAGGCCCACCGCAAACTCACCGCGTCGATCTTCCGCGAGCAACTGGCCATCCGCAGCAGCTCCCCGCTGTTCCGTTTGACCACTGGTGAGGAAATCCAGAATCACCTGAGCTTCCTCAACACCGGCCCCGAACAGGTTCCGGGTCTGATTGCGATGCAACTTGAAGACAGCGAAGGTGACATCGACCGCTACTACCAACGTATCGTTGTGCTGTTCAACGGTGATAAGGAAACCGTAACCTTCTCCAATGCAGCCCTCTCTGGCAAACACCTGAAGCTGCACCCACTACAGCGCCACTCCGCCGACCCGGCGCTGCGTGGCGCATCGTTTGATCCCAATACGGGTACTTTCACTCTGCCGGGACGCGCGACTGCCGTGTTCGTGCAGGGCCGGCACGAGGCAGTGAAAGAGAAGTTAAAGGGGAAAATCGAGCAGTTGAAAAAAGAGAAAGAAGATAAGCTAAATAGTATTTTCAGCTTCTTAAAATCCTTTCTCTTAAGCTTCTAGCGAAGTACGAAACCAAAAGCGAAGAGCTTGCTGCCGGGGGCTATATGCGAGACCTTCTAAAACAGGGATGTTTTAGAAGAGCCCCCAGGGATGGGTTTACGGCGTGTCTCGCATATAGCCACCGGTAGCAAGCTCGCCACCGTAGGCCTTCTGAGCGCGAGACTCCGGGACCGGAGAGCTACGTAGAGAGTTACGAGGCGGCCCCGCTACTGGGGCCTTCGATTCGGACTTTTGAGATTTACCGAACCTTTATACGCGGATTTTTAATTACGACTCCGAGCTTTCTTCGTCGTCGAAGAGATGACCCAGTTTGCCCTTTTTGGTGGAAAGGTAATTCAGGTTATGGGGATTGCGGCCGCTCTGGTGTGGCAATCGTTCGGTAACGGTCACACCGAGATCTTCCAGCGCCTTCACCTTTCTCGGGTTATTTGTCATCAGACGGATGGCCTTGATACCCAGGTGGTCGATCATCGGCTTAAGGATCGAGTAATCGCGCATATCCGCACCGAATCCCAACTGCTCATTCGCCTCCACCGTATCCGCCCCACAATCCTGCAACTTATACGCGCGAATCTTGTTCAGCAGACCGATACCACGCCCTTCCTGACGCAAATAGAACACCACACCACGGCCTTCCGTAGCAATCCGGTGCAACGCATACTGCAACTGCGCACCGCAATCACAACGCAGGGAAAACAGCGCATCCCCCGTCAGACACTCCGAATGGATACGGGCCAGCACCGGCTCATCGGTATCCAGGTCGCCCATGGTCAGGGCAACATGCTCCTTGCCGGTTTCCACTTCCTCAAAACCATGCATCTCAAACATGCCCCAGGAAGTGGGCAGCTTGGAGGATTCAACATAGCGAATGGTCAAACTGATACCTCGTCAATCCATCAATTGCGCGCGCGCAGCAGCAACAGACCATCCCGTTGCTGCATATCCACGCGACTCAAAAAACTGTTACCCAGCAAAGTAATTTGCGGGAAATCATTGCCCAGCACCGTCGCCTCTACATTGTGCACCGTGATACCGCCGATGGTGACCCGGTCCAGTTGCAGGCGATAGGCCTTTTCCACACCGCTGGCAGTGGAGACCGTCATCGGTTGCGCGCGGGTGAGGTCCAGCCCCAGTTTGCGCGCGGTGGGGTAATTGAAAGCGATGCTGGTCGCGCCGGTATCCACCATCACCGGGATCTGGCGACCGTTGACCCAGGCGGTAGTGCTGTAGTGGCCGCGGCTGTCGGGAACCAGGCGCACTTCCGCCTTCTCTGCCGTCGCATAGCTGGCCGCTACCGGCGCCGCCAGGGTCAGGCGTTGCTGGTGGCCATTGATCTTTACCAGGGCATAGTCACTGGTAACGGAAACCAGTTGCACGCCCTCGGGCGAGGTTTTGCCGGATTTAAGCAGCCGCTGCTTGCCGTCAATCTCGAACATGGCGCTGCTGCCGAAGATGGCTTTCAGGCGCACGTCCTGTGCCATTGCAGCCTGGGCGGCAATGGCGAGCATCACGGTGAGTATTGCGGCGAATGTCTTCATTGGCGTCCTGCCTCAAAACATACTCAGGGCCAGTGCGGTGCCCTGCAGCACCAGCGCGGCATAGATGCCCGCCAGTATATCGTCCAGCATGATCCCCAGACCACCGTGCACCCGGCGGTCGGCCCAGCCGATGGGCTGCGGCTTGGCGATATCGAAGATGCGGAACAGTACAAAGCCGTACAGTGCCCACAGCCAGCCCGCGGGGGCGAGAAACATGGTGATCCAGTAGCCGACAAATTCGTCCCACACGATGCCGCCGTGGTCGTGCACCCCGAGTTTTTTCGACGCGGCGCCGCACAGGTAACAGCCAAACACCGACGCTACCGCCACCACCGCCAGATACATCGCCGGCGACAGGAACTGCATGCCCCACCACAGGGGAATGGCGGCGACGGTACCGAAGGTGCCCGGCGCTTTCTTGGCGAGACCGGAACCGAAGCCGAAGGCCAGGAACAGTACCGGGCTGCGCAGAAGTTGTGAAAATGTCGGGGTCATAGCGATCCTTTTGTGATCCTTTCCCAACCGGTCAGAAATGCCGGTAGCCGGCGTGTCCTGCCTGCCAGGGCGCGCCGTTGAAACGGCACTGGATGCCGGAACCTGCACTCATGCGGCCAATGGCGGTCACCGGCAGGTCAAGTTGTGCAACCGCGTCGAGATGCCTTTCCGGCACGGTAAAGCACAGCTGGTAATCGTCGCCACCGGTCACCGCGGTTTCCAGTGCGGTTGCCGGGTTCACACTCCGTGCCAGTTCCGCTACCGGCACTTTTTCCAGTTCCAGCTGTGCGCCCAGATGACTGGCGTTGCAGATATGCCCCAGGTCCGCCAACAGGCCGTCGGAGATATCCAGGCCGGCACTGGCGTAACCCGCCAGCTTCTGCACCAGTTCGAATTGTGGCTGCGGGAAATAAAAAGCTTCCTCAGCCTGCTGCTTCTGCGCTTCGCCAGCGCGATATTCGCCGAGCAGAATGGGCAGCGCCGCGCTGGCAGCCCCCAGGGTGTTGCTGACAAAGACACTGTCGCCCGCGCCCGCGCCATCGCGCCGCAGCGGCTGCTCGCTGGCGCCGGTCACCTGGATGGTGATGGAGAGCGGCCCTTTGGTGGTATCGCCACCAACCAGTGCAATATCGAACAGGTGCGCGGTGTCGGCGATGCCCCTGGCAAATCCTTCCAGCCACTCGGCATTGCTTTCCGGCAGTGTGAGGGCGAGGGTAAACCACAGGGGGGTGGCGTTCATGGCCGCAAGATCGCTGAGGTTTACCCGCAACGCGCGGCTGGCAATTCGGTAGGGGTCTGCCTGTGCCGGAAAGTGCACGCCGGCCACTAGGGTATCCACACTGGTGGCGAGGAATTTGCCGGCCGGCGGCGTGAGCAGGGCGCAGTCGTCGCCGATACCCAGCTCGACACCGGCGCCCGGGGCATTGGCCTGAAAGCGGGACGCGAAATATTCCCGTATCAGTTCAAATTCACCGGGGCCGGCCATGGCTGCTCAATCAGCCTTTGTCGGCTTTGACTTCGACGCTGCGCTCTTTGGCCGCAACCTTGTCGAGGATGCCGTTGATAAATTTGAAGGCGTCGGTGGGACCGAATTTTTTCGCCAGCGCGACGGCTTCGTTGATGACGACCTTGTAGGGGACGTCGATACGGTTTTTCAATTCATAGGTGGACATGCGCAGCAGGGCGCGGGACACCGGGTCCAGTTCTTCCACGTCGCGGTCGAGGTACTGGCTGTAGGCGCCTTCGATTTCGTCGAGGTTTTTCGCTACACCGTGGAACAGTTCGCGAAAGTAGGCCACGTCGGTTTTGCTCATGTCGTTGTCGGCATGAAACTCGGCTTCAATGGCGTTCAGGCTGGCGCCGGCCATTTGCCACTGGTACAGGGCCTGCATGGCGTAGTGACGGGCCTTGCGGCGGGCGGATGCGGTTACGGTCATCTCAGTTCAGTCTCAATCAGATTTTGCCCAGCAGGGAAACCATTTCCAGGGCGGTTTCCGCAGCTTCGCAGCCTTTGTTGCCGGCTTTGGTGCCGGAGCGTTCGATGGCCTGTTCAATGGAGTCTACGGTGAGTACGCCAAAGGTCACAGGGATGCCGGTGTTCATGGATACCTGGGCGAGGCCTTTGGTACATTCGCCGGCGACGTATTCGAAGTGCGGGGTGCCGCCGCGGATGACGGCGCCCAGCGCAATCACTGCGTCGAACTTTTTGCTTTCGGCAATTTTCTGCGCGGCGAGCGGGAATTCGAAGGCGCCGGGGGCGTAGTAGATGGTGATATCTTCTTCTTTGATGCCTTTGCGACGCAGGGTATCCAGTGCGCCGTCCTTCAGGCTTTCTACAACAAAGCTGTTCCAGCGGCTGACCAGCAGTGCGTACTTACCGGTGCTGCCTACGAAATCCCCTTCGATCACTTTGATATTGCTCATGGTCATTTTTCCATTGTCTGCTTGTTCACTGTCAGTCCACTTGGTGCTTCGGAACTGGGGCAGTGGCGGCAGAGCACCGGGGAAGGGTTTTCAGGACCGCTGTGAACCCATCCCTGGGCGCTGCGGCGGCAACATCCTGTTGCCGACGCTCCTGAAAACCCTTCCCCGGCACTCCGCCTTCGATTTGAAGTTTTGAGTTTTCCTAACCGCTTTTAAATCTTTCAGATCTCGTCTGCGTTCAGATACTCCTCCACTTCCAGGTCGAAACCGGAGATGGCGCTGAATTTGAACGGAGCGCTCAGCAGGCGCATCTTGCGCACCTTCAGGTCCCGCAGGATCTGCGAGCCGGTGCCGACCTGTTTGTATACCAGGTCCTGGCTCGGGCGCTGCTGCTTGCCGCTGATCAGCCAGTCGATGCTCTCTTCGATCTCTTCGGTGGTTTCATTGTGGCAGATCACCACAACCACACCCTTGCCCTCTTCCGCGACTTTTTTCAGTGCGCTGCGGAAAGTCCAGGGTTCGAACTTCTCATCGCCACGGCGCAGGCTGAAAACATCGCGCAGGGTGCTGGCGACGTGTACCCGCACCAGGGTGGGCTCTTCCGGAGTGAAATCGCCGAGCGAAAACGCGAAGTGGCGTTCGCGACGGGCCTTGTCGAGGTAGGTGCGGAGTTTGAACTCACCGAACTCGGTATGCACCTTGCGCTCGTTTACGCACTCGACAGTTTTCTCGTTGAGGGCGCGGTAGTTGATCAGGTCGGCGATGGTACCGATCTTGAGGTTGTGTTCTTTCGCGAACTTTTCCAGATCCGGGCGACGCGCCATGGTGCCGTCTTCATTCATGATTTCGACGATGGCAGCGGCGGGTTCAAAACCGGCCAGGCGCGCGAGGTCGCAACCCGCTTCGGTGTGGCCGGCGCGGCTCAGTACGCCGCCCGGCTGCGCTTTGATCGGGAAAATATGCCCGGGCTGCACGATGTCGGACGGCTTGGCATTGCGGGCGACGGCAGCGCGAATGGTGCGCGCGCGGTCGGCGGCAGAAATACCGGTAGTAACGCCCTCGGCGGCTTCGATGGAAACGGTGAAGTTGGTGCTGAACTGGGCGCCGTTGTCGCGAGACATCAGCGGCAGGTCGAGCTGTTCGCAGCGGTCGCCGGTGAGGGTCAGGCAGATCAGGCCGCGGGCGTGGGTGGCCATGAAGTTGATGTCTTCCGGGCGCACCTGCTCGGCGGCGATCACGAGGTCACCCTCGTTCTCGCGATCTTCGTCATCCATCAGGATAACCATTTTGCCCTGACGGATATCGTCGATCAGTTCTTCAACGCTATTCAGTTCCATAAAACCTCTAGTTTGCTCGATGAGGTCAATGCTCTCACCTTTCGAAATCTATTCATGGCACACACCCATGATGCGAAGGCGCTGACATCGGGTGACCATTTGCAGGACCTTCGAAAAAAGGGACTTTTTCGAAGAGCCCCCAGGGATGGGTTCACGGCGTGTCCTGCAAATGGTCACCCGATGGCAGGGCCGCCACCACGGTGGCCAGGAGCCACTATCCCAATTCTTCGGTATCAGGCCTTGTAAAACCCGTGCTGGGCCAGAAATTCCATGGTCAGCCCATCTTCCTTCGACTTGGCGGCGGCATCTCCCAAGAGTAGCCGCTCCAGGTAGCGCGCAATCAGGTCCACTTCCAGGTTCACCTTGCTGCCCGCCTGATAGCCACCGATCACGGTTTCCGCGATGGTATGGGGCACAATGGTGAGTTCGAATTCGGCGCCATCTACCGCATTGACCGTCAGACTGGTGCCATCCACGGTAATCGAGCCCTTGTGGGCGATATATTTGGCCAGCTCATCCGGGGCGCGCAGGCGGAACTGCTCGGCGCGGGCGGTGGTCTTGCGCCACACCACCTCGCCGATACCATCCACATGGCCACTTACCATATGACCGCCGAGGCGGGTCTGCGGGGTGAGCGCCTTTTCCAGATTGACCCTGTCCCCCAGCTTCCAGTTACCCACAGTGGCAACCGCCAGGGTCTCTGCAGACACATCCGCCCAGTAACCGTCGCCGGGCAGATCCACCACCGTCAGGCAGACCCCATTGGTAGCGATGCTGTCGCCGAGTTTCACGTCGGAGAGATCCAGCTTGCCGGTTTTTACCCGCACACGCAGGTCGCCGCCGCTGGGTTGCAGTGCGGTAATCTCACCAACAGCCTCTACGATTCCTGTAAACATCAGCGCTCTATATCGGTCGTTGCGGTGATGCGCCAGTCGTGGCCGACTGCGCGCATATCGGTAATGGTGATCGGCAGCATGGAGCCCATGCGCGCGATCGGCAGCTCGAACAGCGGCCGCGCGCTGGAGCCGAGAATCTTGGGCGCCATATAGACGATGATTTCGTCCACATGGCCCTGGTACATAAACTCGCCCGAAAGGGTCGCGCCGCTCTCCACCAGCACCTCGTTGCACTCCCGGCGCGCCAGCTCTTTCAGCAGCTCACCCAGGTGCACCCGGCCATTCTGGTCCGCCGGCAATTCAATGACTTCGGCGCCAGCCTTTTGCAGCCGCGCCTTGCGCTCGCTGTCGGCACCACTGGTGGTGACCACCAATGTGGGGGCGTCACCCTGCAAAATAAAGGCTTTCGCGGGAGTGCGCAGCTTGCTGTCCACGATCACCCGCAGCGGCTGCTTTTCCGCCGCGGCTTCCGCGGCGAGCATCTCCAGGGCGATTTCGTCGGCGCGCACATTCATATTCGGGTTGTCGTGGCGCACCGTGTCGACGCCGGTAACGATTGCGCAGCTGCGCGCGCGCAGGCGCTGTACATCGGCGCGGGCCGCGGGGCCGGTGACCCATTTGGACTCGCCGCTGGCCATGGCGGTACGGCCGTCGATGCTCATGGCCGACTTGGTCCGCACCAGCGGCAGGCCCAGGCTCATGCGCTTGATAAACCCGGGGTTCAGCGCGCGGCAGGATTCTTCCAGCAACGGACCTTCCACTTCAATGCCCGCATCGCGCAGTTTTTGTAACCCATTCCCGCTGACCTGCGGATTCGGGTCCTGCATGCCGTACACCACCTTGGCCACACCGGCGGCGATCAGCGCCTCGGTGCAGGGGCCGGTCTTGCCGCTGTGACTGCAGGGTTCCAGGGTGACGTAGGCGATATTGCCCCGGGCCTTGTCGCCGGCAGCCTTCAGCGCTTCCACCTCCGCATGTCCTTCGCCGGCGCGCTGGTGCCAGCCCTCGCCGAGGATATTGCCCTGCTCGTCGGCGATGACGCAGCCGACGCGGGGGTTGGGCATGGTGGTAAAGAGGCCGCGCTCCGCCAGCTGAATGGCGCGGGCCATCAGTTCTCTCGGCGTCATCATGCCTCCCCGGATTCCGTGGAGGACTTGCCGCGGGTGTTGAGGCGTTCGATTTCGTCACTGAAATCGCTGACGTCCTCAAAGCGGCGATAGACGGAGGCGAAGCGCACATAGGCTACCTGGTCCAGCTCCCGCAGCTGCTCCATCACCAGCTCGCCGATACGCATGGCGGGGAGTTCGCGCTCGCCGGTGGCCTGCAGGGCGTGCTTGATCTGGGAAACGGCAGCTTCCACCCGCTCGGTGCTGACCGGGCGTTTTTCTACCGCGCGCTGGATGCCGGCGCGGAGCTTGTCTTCGTTGAAGGGTTCGCGCTGGCCGTTCTGTTTGACGACCCGCGGCAGGACCAGTTCGGCGGTCTCGAAGGTAGTGAAGCGCTCGTGGCACTGCAGGCACTCGCGACGACGGCGCACCTGGTCGCCATCGGCCACCAGGCGGGAGTCTACGACTTTGGTTTCATCTGCGCTGCAGAAAGGACAGTGCATGGAGAGTGGGCCCTATCAGAAATTGCGCGGCAGTTTACCACACGACAGTCAAATAGGCCTGCATCCCCACTCCCCAGCGGGCTCACGGCTATAGGCCAGAGAGCCCAGAGAGGTCAGAGCGCTTCGCGCTCGATAATCCGCTGCCACAGCTTCTGTCGCAGGGCCAGCACATTGGGTTTGGTGGCAGAGGAGATCCAGGTGCGCTCGATCACTTCCGGGCCGGGGTAAACGATGGGGTTGTTGCGGAGCTCGGGATCCACCAGTTCCTGGGCCGCCAGGTTAGCGTTGGCGTACTGGGTTTCATTGCTGATTTTGGCAATCACGCTCGGCTGCATCAGGTAATTGATGAACTGATAGGCGGCGTCAACATTCTGCGCGTTGGCGGGCATCGCAACCACATCGACCCACAGCGGGAAACCCTCTTTCGGCATGATGTAGCGGATGTCGAACGGCTTGCCGGCCTCCTCCGCCTGCCGCTGGGCCTCCAGCACGTCACCGCTCCAGCCGTGCGCGATACAGCGCTTGCCGCTGGCCAGGTCTTCCATGTATTCGCCGGAATCGAAATCCGTAATATACAGGCGGACCTTGGCCAGCAGGTTCGCCACCAGGTACTGGTGCGCGACGCTCATGCTGTTGGGGTCCTTGCCGAGGTAGTTCTGGGCAACGTCGAAGATTTCTTCCGGCGAGCGCATCAGGGTGGCGTTGCAGTGGTCGAGCTTGCTGAGGTTTTCCGGCTCAAACAGCAGGCTCCAGCTGTCTTCCGGCAGCACACCACCGAAAGCTTTCTCCACCGCCTGGACGTTGTAGCCGATACCCACGGTGCCCCACAGGTAAGGGAAAGCATACGCATTGCCCGGGTCAGACTGCTCCAGGCGCCGCATGAATTTGGGGTCGTTGCGGGACCAGCCGTCGATGCGGTTGCGGTCCAGCTTCTGCAATTTGCCGGCGGCGATGTAGGCGGGGATGTTGTCGGAGCTGGGAACGATGATGTCGAACTGGCGGCCGTCTGTCAGCCACACCTGCTCCAACTCTTCGATATCGTCGAACTCGAAGTAGTGCACCTTGATACCGGTCGCCGCTTCGAACCCGGCAATGGTGTCTTCGGCGATGTATTCCGACCAGTTGGCGAAGTACAACTCTTTCGCCTGGACGCACTGACAGAGCCCAACCAGCAGAAACCATGAAACAAATTGGCGGATTACCGGATGCATGCTATTCCCTCGCTCGGCAGCTGCGCTGCGCGGTTCATTCAGGCCCCTGCAGTGCAGTCCCGCGCTGCCGGAAGCGTCGAACCCTGAAACCGCTTGGATCCGAATTGCCCGCCCCCTGTAGCGGGTGACGAGGCGTTAAGCAGCACATCCCGGTGCTATCGCTGTGCGGTGCAAAAACTGCGCCGCAATTCTGCCGAAGCAGAAACCGAAGCTTAATTCGGCTTTGAAGGTGGCGTATTAAACCAGAAACCGCGCGCCATTTCACAGCGATACAGATCATTTCTCCGCTTTGTATCCCCCACAACGAAAAACGGCTCCCTATGGAGCCGTTTCTCGGAACATTGTGCTTGCGGGACAGCCTTCTGCTGCCCCGCCCTACTTACACCTTGTATACGGGGAACTTGGCACAGATTTCCAGTACTTTGGCTTTCACCTCCGCGATGGTGCCTTGCGCATCGCCCTTCTCCAGCGCGTCGAGCACGTCGCAGATCCAGTTGGTGAGCTGCTTGGTCTCTTCCACGCCGAAACCGCGGGTGGTGATGGCCGGGGTGCCCACACGCAGGCCGCTGGTGATGAACGGGGAGCGCGGGTCGTTGGGGACCGCGTTCTTGTTCACGGTGATGTTGGCGTTGCCCAGGGCTTCGTCCGCATCCTTACCGGTGTATTCCTTGCCGATCAGGTCCACCAGCATCAGGTGGTCGTCGGTGCCACCGGAAACGATGTTGATACCGCGATCCTTGAAGGTCTCCGCCATGGCGCGGGCATTCTCGACCACCTTCTTCTGGTAGGCCTTGTATTCCGGGGTCATGGCTTCCTTGAAGGAAACCGCCTTGGCCGCGATCACGTGCATCAGCGGGCCGCCCTGACCGCCCGGGAATACCGCGCTGTTCAGTTTCTTCTCGATCTCTTCATTGGCCTTGGCAATGATGATACCGCCGCGGGGACCGCGCAGGGTCTTGTGAGTGGTGGAGGTCACCACGTCGGCGTGGGGTACCGGGGACGGGTAAACGCCCGCTGCAACCAGGCCGGCCACGTGAGCCATATCCACCATCAGGTAGGCGCCAACCTTGTCGGCGATCTCGCGGAACCTGGCCCAGTCCATGATGCGGCTGTAGGCGGAGAAGCCGGCCACGATCATCTTCGGCTTGTGTTCCAGCGCCAGGCGCTCCACTTCCTCGTAGTCCACCTCGCCGGTTTCCGGGTTCAGGCCGTACTGCACCGCGTTGTAGATCTTGCCGGAGAAGTTCACCTTGGCGCCGTGGGTCAGGTGGCCGCCGTGGGCCAGGCTCATGCCCAGTACGGTGTCGCCCGGGGCGCACAGGGCCTGGTAGACCGCGGCGTTGGCCTGGGAGCCGGAGTGGGGCTGGACGTTGGCGTAATCGGCGCCAAACAGCGCTTTGGCGCGCTCGATGGCCAGGGTTTCCACCTTGTCCACGTATTCACAGCCGCCGTAGTAGCGCTTGCCCGGGTAGCCTTCCGCGTACTTGTTGGTCAGGCTGGAGCCCTGGGCTTCCATCACCTGCGGGCTGGTGTAGTTTTCCGAGGCGATCAGCTCGATGTGTTCTTCCTGGCGACGGTCTTCCTCCTGAATTGCATCCCAGACTTCGGCATCGTAAGAGGCAAGCGTGACTGATTTATCAAACATGGTTTTCCCTCGGGTAAGGCGCTAACAGCGACTAAGCATAATCTCGACGGGGGCGAATACCGATCCGTCTGACCAGTCCCCCACCTCAGAAAGGCGCGCATTGTACACCAAGGGGCAGGCGACGGTGCAAAGGGTGTACGTGAAACAAATTCAATACAGCGCCCCACCTCGCTCAAGTTGCAGCAGTGACGCGCATTGTTGAAAAAAGCGCCAGCAGGGGCCGGATCCCCTGGCGGCTGCCGGCCGCAACATTTCTGTCACCAGACCTTAACCATTCTGTTGCTATGGTTCGACGGCCGCCGCCGACAATACCTTTAACCGGCTGGCGACCGTTACAACAATGATACAGGGGGACCCACTGTGCCTATTTGCAAAAAATCCCTGGCCGCACTGGCCATTGGCAGCCTTGCCACACTGATGCTCACCGCTTGTGCAAACAATCCGGTAGAAACCGTCAGCGTGCGCGGCACCGTCGTCGAGGAAGACGGCAAGTTCTATCTGCAGAGCCAGAATGACAAGTATTTCCTGAATGCCATGCCGCAGCTGCGATACGGGCGCTACGTGGGCAAGCAGCTGGCCATCGAAGGCGAGGTGCCGCAGGAATGCACCCAGGTATGGGACGATGCCATCGTGCGTGTGGGCAACGACGCGGAACTGGTGGACATCAACAAGGTGGACTGGTCCCAGTGCATCGCCGCAGAGAAAGTCAGCCTGATCACCGCCCGCGGTGAGCAGCAAGTCTACGACTGGGAAAAGATCGAACTGGAAGACTATTTTTTCTGAACGGATTCTTCTGAACCGTTTTTCCGACCGACTTCTCGCTGTCGGGCCACGTAAAAACTGCGTGGTTTTGCCCGCCCCTGCCCGCATTCGCGAGGCCGGGGGCACCTGCCCCCTCCTCAACCCGCCCCAACTTGATCCAGGTCAATTGCCGTTGGCGGGCGCGGACAACAATAGAGTTACCGGTACCCAACCTCAGCGATGGAGGTGCGATATGCACAGTATCTACCGGCAGCTCTGCTGCGACCACAAACACATGCAACGGCTGCTCGACGTATTCGAAACGCTGCTACAACAACTGGGAAAACAGGACCGCAATCCCGCAACGCTGACCATGATCCTGGACGCACTGGATTATCTTTCCGTTTACCCGGACCAGTGGCATCACCCGGTAGAAGACCTGGTGTTCGAGCAGCTGCTGGGCAAACCGGTGGACGTTCGCGATGTGATCAACAGAACCTTCAAGGAACACCACCAGATTGCCGTTGCCACACGCAAGATGAACAGCCTGTTTTACGCCGTCGCCAACGACGCCGCGGTGGAAAGGGAGCAGCTGTTCGGCGCCGCGCGGGAATTTATCGAGCTGCAGCGGCGCCACCTGCAAAGGGAAAATGAAATCCTGTTCCCGCTGGTGGCCGAGATGCTGACCGAGAACGACTGGGATGATGTGCAGAACAAGATTCAGCAACGCCAGAGCATGCACTTCAATACCGGCGTAAAAAGACTGTATGAATCCGTATATGAGGAGCTGGCGGAGCCCGCCGAGGCGTAAGCCGCGGCCGGGCTCCTGTAACTCTAGCTCTCGTAACTGCAGTGCGTGCCCGCCAGTTCACTGAGGGCGACCAGGTCGAGGATGGAAACCGAACGCCCTTTTACACTGATCAACTCCTGCTTCTGGAAGCGGGAGATCAGGCGGCTGACGGTTTCCGCGGTGAGGCCAAGATAATTGGCGATATCCATGCGTGGCATGGACAGCACAAACTCGCTGGCGGAATAACCGCGGCGCGAATAACGGCTGGAAATGTTGATCAACAGCGCCGCCAGCCGGCTCTCGGCGGAGCGCTTGCCCAGCAGCAACAGCGCTTCATTTTCCTGCTTCAGCTCTTCGGAAAAAATACTGTAAATCTGCTTTTGCAGCGCCGGCACTTCCTGCGCCAGACTCTCCAGCTGGGTAAACGGCAGTACACAGACACTGCTGTCTTCCAGTGCCTCGGCATAGCCCGGATGCACACCACCGCTGTAGGCGTCGAGCCCCAGCAGCTCGCCCGGCAGGGCAAAGTGGGTAACCTGGGTATCGCCATCGGCACCGATCACCGCCGACTTGAAACTGCCAGAGCGGATCGCGTAGAGGCTGGAGAAAGGATCGCCGGCGCGGTACAGGGCCTCGCCGGCCTTGATGATTTTCTTTTTGCGGGTGACCAGTTCCAGGCGCTCGATATCCTGCTCGCTCAGCCCCACCGGCAGGCACAGACGACGCACCGAGCAATTGCTACAACTGACTGGAATAGTCTCTTTCATCGGAATCCCGCAACGCCACAAAAATAGAAGGGTTAAGGCTGATTTCGGAGGGAGATTGTATCCCTTCCCCGCCCCTAAAGCACCCGCGAGTACCGCGCGGTCTGTTCGGCGCCATGCAGATAGACATCAAAGGCAGCAGCGGCGTTGCGCAGGAACCAGCGCCCGCGCTCGGTCACGTACAGCTCACTGTCGCTCTGCCCCAGCAAACCGTCGGCAAACATCGGTTGCAGGCGCGCGAGCTCCGCCCGGAAACCCTGGCTAAACGACTGCCCGGTGCGCGCCTCTACCTCGCGCTTGTCGACGCGGAGATGGCACATCAACTCCATGATCAGCCACTGGCGCAGGCGGTCATCCGCACTCAGTTGCCAGCCGCGGCAGATGGCCTCACCGGGCCCGGCGATGGCGCCGGCGTATTCTTTCAGGCTGTGGTGGTTCTGCCAGTAGCCGTCGCGGCTGTAGCTGATGGCGGAAGCGCCGAGACCCACCAGGGCATCCGCGGGCATCAGGGTATAGCCCTGGAAGTTGCGCGCCAGGCGCCCCTCGGCCGCGGCCCGGGCCATTTCGTCGTCGGGGCGGGCAAAGTGATCCATACCGAGGAATACATAACCCGCTTCGGTCAGGCGGCGGCTGGCCGCCAGCTGCATGGCGATTTTCTCGGACGGCGACGGCATCAGGTCGGAATCGATCAGGCGCTGGGCCTTGAAGCGCTCCGGCAGGTGCGCGTAGTGATACAGGGCAATACGGTCCGGTGCCAGCTCGAGTACCTTGTCGATGGTTTTTTCCAGGCTCGCGACATTCTGTCCCGGCAGGCCGTAGATCAGGTCGTAGGAAATGGAGCCGAAGCCCCGCTCGCGGGCGCCCTCGGTCAGCGCCTGCACCTGTTCCGGGCTGCAGATACGGTTGATCGCCCGCTGCACCTCCGGATTGAAGTCCTGAATGCCGAGGCTGAGGCGGTTGAAACCCAGGTCCCGCAGGGTATCCAGGGTTTCGCTTTCAAGTACCCGCGGATCCGCCTCGATGCTGTATTCCACATCGTCGCCGGTGCGCAGGTCGAAAATTTCTCCCAGCCCCTCGACCAGCCGGCGCAGGTCGCCATCGTTGAGGAACGTGGGAGTACCGCCGCCGAGGTGCAACTGCACCACCGGTGCCCGCGCCACCCGCTCGCGATACCACTGCGCTTCCTTCAGCACATTGTCCAGGTAACTGGAGGCCAGCCCGTACTGGCGGGTGATGATCTTGTTGCAGGCGCAGAAATAGCACAGGGAGCGGCAGAACGGGATGTGCACATACAACGATAATGTTTCCACATCCTGCAGCGCCGCCCACGGCTGGTCGCCGCTTGCGGAGCCACTCATGGGCACAAAACGGTCCGCAGTGGGATAGGAGGTATAGCGCGGACAGGGGCCCGCATAGCGCGCCAGCAGGTCTGCCGAAAGCTCGGGAACCGGCTGGTCAGCGGATGGGGTTGAGCGGGTGACGGTGCTATCGAATTTGTCGTCCATCTGCGAAAAACCTCTGATCCTGGATCATGCTGTGGAGAGCGGACCAGGGTAAGTTACCCGGCGGCCTGCCGCCGGCGCTTGATTTATGTCAATCGCCGCCGGCTTTTCGATGGGCTCCGCGCTGCGGAGCCCTGCCACGGCACGCTGGGGCGGCAATCAGAAGCGATAGCCGAATCCGGCACTGTAGACCAGCGGGTCCAGCTCCACATCGGCGGCAACCTTGCCCACGCCGGGAACGTCGACCCGGGCCTCGGTATCAATATCCATCCACCATACCGCCAGGTTCAGCAGCCAGCGCTGATCGGCGCCGAAGGCAATATCAACTCCGGCCTCGGCGGCCATTCCGGTGGAATTTTTCAGGGACAGATCGGCATCGCCGCTGGCACCCAGGGTGGCGAATACCGCATTGGCCTCACCGCTGACCTCTTCATCAAAAAAGGCGGTGTAGTTCAGGCCCAGGCCGATATACGGCTGTACAGAAGAGGAAGCTTGCAGCGGGTAATACTGCAGCATCACGGTCGGGGGGAGATGTTTGGTTTCGCCAAGGTCGAAGGTTTCCCCGAGCCCGGATACTTCCAGGTCGTGACTGAACGGGGTGGCGGCAATCACTTCCAGTCCCCAGTGATCGCGCAGCATATAGGTGCCGATCAGGCTCAGTGCGGTGCCGTCAGCAACCTCAGCGGCAGTGCCATCGAGGGCAACACTCCCCAATGCCAGGGCACTGGAGCTGACATCCGGGCTGACGGTAATGGCACCGCTGCGAAAAATGAAATCACCGGTATCGTAGGCAAATACAGGGCCGGAAATCAGTGCGGCCAGAACGGTGCCGAGCGCCACTTTTTTCATGTTTATCTCCGTGTCTTGAATCAGGGCTTCCGTCTCGCCGGTACGCTAATTAGCGTTATTGGTATGGCGCTCCATGGAGACGGCTGCAGATTAGCGGCTGGAGTTCCCGGCCCTTTTGATTCAAATCAAACGCGGAGTACAAACAGGCTCAAGAAAACTCGACGCCCGGCTCGTTGAAACCGGGCTTTCCGTTGTCGAGTCGGCTTGTTGAGAATCAGTCCCCGGCGGGGCGACGGAAAAGATTCTGGATACTGGAGAAATCCAGCGCAGCATTGGCGGTGTCGCCACCGTGCAACTGGTACAGGTTTTTCGCCAGCGCCCCCAGCGGGGTCGAGGAGGCACTGCCGGCCGCGGTATCCATCGCCAGGCCGAGGTCCTTCAGCATCAGCGCCACCGAAAAACCACCCTCATAGTTGCGCGAAGCGGGCACGCCCTCCATCACTCCCGGATACGGATTGTATTTTTCCAGCGACCAGTTGCCGCCGGAACTCGCGCGCATGATGTCCGACAGCACTGTCGGATCCAGCCCGTTATCCACCCCCAGCTGCAACGCCTCGGCGGTACCGATCATATGGATGGCCAGCAGCATGTTGTTGCAGATCTTGGCCACCTGCCCGGAACCGGCCGCACCGGCGTGGAAGATATTCGCACCCATGGCCTGCAAGTAAGGCTTCGCCGACTCGACCGCTGCCGCCTCGCCGCCGCACATAAACGACAGGGTCCCCGCAGCGGCCGCGGCGGTGCCACCGGAAACCGGTGCATCGATGGCGCGGATACCGCGGTCTCCGGCAGCGGCGATCAGCTGGCGTGCATCCCCGGCAGCGATGGTGGAGCTATCGATCACCAGCACATCCGTATCCAGCGCCTGCAGGATCCCGCGGGCCCCCAGGTACAGCCCCTTGACCGCGTCGCCGCTCGGCAGCATCAAGATGACGACATCGGCACCTTCCACCGTCTGCTGCGCACTTTCCCCGCGCTTGCATCCGTTGGCCACCGCCTGTTGCACCGCCGCCGCCGACAGGTCGAATGCGGTCACCTCAAAGCCCGCCGCAACCAGGTTGGCCGCCATCGGGCCACCCATATGGCCGAGGCCGAAAAATGCGATTTTCTCGATTGTTGCCATGCTTTCTGCTCCGGTTATTTATTATTTTGCATCTGCGTTTTTTTACACGGGCGAATCAAAGATCCGCCAGCGGACTCACTTTCCAGGGGGCGGTGAAACAGGCTTCCACTTCCGCCGCAGTCACCTCCCCCAGCGTCGCCGGCTGCCATTGCGGATTGCGATCCTTGTCGATCAGCAGTGCGCGCACCCCTTCCTTTACCTGACCGTTATTGCACATGTTCACCGCCAGCGTCAGCTCCATTCGCAGCACGTCT
This sequence comes from uncultured Microbulbifer sp., assembly GCF_913055755.1. Taxonomy (GTDB): domain Bacteria; phylum Pseudomonadota; class Gammaproteobacteria; order Pseudomonadales; family Cellvibrionaceae; genus Microbulbifer. Next base: position 3,527 of record NZ_CAJXKH010000029.1, on the reverse strand, counting down.
GCCAGTGACATATGCCGCGCCCGGTGCAGCTGCTCCCACACGATCCAGGCGGTAAGCGGGCAACCCGCGCGCATGGTGGCCGACGCTCGCTGCAGCCATTTGTCGTCGCCGCTGTAGGCCGCGATCGCTTCATATACCTCCGGCAGGGTCGCGCCGTCGGTGAGTTCCTGGATCACATCGTAATGCGTGCGCAGGTTGGGGGCGGGCTGACCGGCGGCTGGCAGTTCACGGGACTGGATCGCCTTGCTCACCAGTACATGGTTCTGGGCCGGATCCGCACTGAAGTCGAGGGCCTGCAGCCCCGCCAGCAGGTCGTCTTTACCGGCGGCGGGCAGCAGGCGGTCGGCCATGCCGCAGTACAGCGCATCGGTGCCGTTAAACTGCGCGCCGGTGAGGCCCAGGAACAGGCCGGTGCGGCCGGGCATGCGGTTCAGGAACCAGCTGCCGCCCACATCGGGGAACAGGCCGATGTTGATTTCCGGCATGGCCATGCGCGTGGTCTCGGTGACGATGCGGTGGCTGGCACCGCTCATAATGCCGATACCGCCGCCCATGACGATGCCACTGCCCCACACAACGATGGGCTTGGCATAGGTGTGGATGCGGTAGTCCAGGCGATACTCGCGGGTAAAGAAGTCCTGCACGAACTGGCTGGCCCCATTATCGCCATAGCTGCCGGATTCCCGGTGCAACGCGACCACGTCGCCACCGGCACACAGTGCCTTGTCGCCGGCGCCTTCGATCCAGACGCAGGCGAGACTTTCGTCCTTTTCCCACTCATCCAGTTGCGCGGCCATCAGGTCGATCATGTCGAGATTGAGGGCGTTGTGGGCTTTGGGCAGATTGAGCGTCAGTTTGCCGACGGGGCCCTGACGTTCGACGATAAGGGGTGATTCCTGGGTCATACTGGTTCCCGGTTGTCTTGTTCGGGGCAAAGTTAAACACAGAAGGGGCCGTGGTGGCATTACCTCCCCCTTCCAACCGGGTTTACTTCATGTGTAGAGGAGACAGGCGAAGCGCGGGCGTCGACACCGGAAAAACCACTAAAAACACCATGAACCAGCAGGTTGAACTTTCCCACCAAACTGCTAACTTGCGCGCAAATTCTGACCGACTGGAATCGAGCTCTAATGGCTGAATACGTATACACAATGAACCGCGTGGGCAAGGTTGTTCCGCCCAAGCGCGAGATTCTGAAAGATATTTCCCTGTCCTTCTTCCCCGGCGCCAAAATCGGCGTACTGGGTCTGAACGGTGCCGGTAAATCCACCCTGCTGCGCATCATGGCCGGTGTGGACCAGGACTATAACGGCGAAGCTCGCGCCATGCCCGGCATCAAGGTCGGCTACCTGCCCCAGGAGCCGCAACTGGATCCCGCCAAGACCGTCCGCGGCAACGTCGAAGACGGCATGCGCGAAGCCATCGACGCCCTCCAGGGCCTGGAACAGGTGTACGCGGACTACGCCGAGCCGGACGCGGACTTCGATGCCCTGGCCAAGAAGCAGCAACAGTATGAAGACGTGATCCAGGCCTGGGACGCCCACAACCTGGAACACCGTCTGGAAGTGGCCGCCGACGCCCTGCGTCTGCCGCCGTGGGACGCGGACGTGAACAACCTGTCCGGTGGTGAGAAGCGCCGTGTGGCCCTGTGCCGCCTGCTGCTGTCCCGTCCCGACATGCTGCTGCTGGACGAACCCACCAACCACCTCGACGCCGAGAGTGTCTACTGGCTCGAGCGCTTCCTGCACGACTTCGACGGCACCGTGGTCGCCATTACCCACGACCGCTACTTCCTCGACAATGTGGCCGGCTGGATTCTGGAACTGGACCGCGGCCACGGCATTCCGTGGGAAGGCAACTACACCACCTGGCTGGAGCAGAAAGAGAAGCGCCTGGAACAGGAGCAGAAAGGCGAGCAGGCCCGCGCCAAGGCGATGCAGAAAGAACTGGAGTGGGCGCGCCAGAACCCGAAGGGCCGCCAGTCCAAGAACAAGGCGCGCCTGTCCCGCCTGGAAGAGATGCAGTCCCAGGAATTCCAGGCCCGCAACGAGACCAACGAGATCTACATTCCGCCCGGTGAGCGCCTTGGTGACAATGTGATCGAGCTGAGCCATGTGAGCAAGGCGTTCGGTGACCGCGTACTGATCGACGACCTGTCTTTCCGCGTCCCCAAGGGAGCCATCGTGGGAATCGTCGGCGGTAACGGCGCCGGTAAATCCACCCTGTTCCGCATGATCAACGGCACCGAAAAGCCGGACTCCGGTGAGATCAAGATCGGTGAAACCGTACAGATCGCCAGCGTCGACCAGAGCCGCGAAAACCTGGACGACAACAAGACCGTGTGGGAATGCATTTCCGACGGCCACGACATCCTCAAGATCAACAACTACGAAGTGGGTTCGCGCAACTACATCGGCCGCTTCAACTTCAAGGGCAGCGACCAGCAGAAGCGGGTGGGCGAGCTGTCCGGTGGTGAGCGCGGCCGCCTGCACCTGGCCCATACCCTGAAGCAGGGCGCCAACGTGCTGCTGCTGGACGAACCGTCCAACGACCTGGATATCGAAACCCTGCGCGCCCTGGAAGAAGCCCTGCTGAGCTTCCCCGGCTGCGCCATGGTGATCTCGCACGATCGCTGGTTCCTGGACCGTGTGGCGACCCACATCCTGGCCTATGAAGGCGACAGCAACGTGGTGTTCTTTGAGGGTAATTACACCGAGTACCACGAGGACTTCGTGGCGCGCAACGGTGAAAATGCCACGCCGCACCGGATGCAGTACAAGAAGATCAAGACCTGATTTTTTATCAGCGACTTAAAAAAAGCCCGCATTTGCGGGCTTTTTTTTGTTTTTAAAATAGGCAACAAAAAAGCCAGCCCCAAAGAGGCTGGCTAAAGCAAGAGAGAATTTCCAGTTGAATAATCTGGGGTTATTCAACCGGCGATTTATTGTTTTATTTCAACTAATCAGATCAGTTGAAGTCATAGCGAACGCCGAAGCGGATGCTGCGAGGCTCTTGGTAGTAGACCGGCATACCATAGAACTCGTACGGCGCGGTAGTGCCATCCAGGTCGCCAACCTCCTGAGTCTCCAGAACGGTGTCATTGTCAAAGATATTGAAGATATCCATGGACAGCAGCAGCTTCTGACCGTTTGCCATTTCGATCGGATACTGTGCATTCAGGTCGAGATTCCAGTAGGTATCTGTACGACCCTGGCTGGCACGCTTAGCGAGCTCTCCCTGACAGTAGAAGGACTCGGAACCATACGCCTGCGCAAACCCGTCAGTCGGGTGCATACCGAAACAGTTCTGCGGGCGACCAGTCTGCCACATGAAGTTGGCGCCCATGCGCAGGCCCATATCAAACGCGTAAGTACCGAAGGCCTTTACAGTGTGGCGACGGTCGTTCGGCAGATCGCCGTAACCGCCATCCAGCAGTCCCGGCTGGTCGAAGTTGGTAGTCAGACCGGAGTCGGTCTGGCCATTATCGGAGCGTACGCCACCTTCGTTGTTACCCCAGCTGTGGCCCC
>NZ_CAJXKH010000028.1 GCF_913055755.1 uncultured Microbulbifer sp. | reverse complement strand
CGAGACACGGACTAGGCGTCCCCCCTCAACCCATCCCTGGGGGCTCTTCTAAAACATCCCTGTTTTAGAAGGTCTCGCGAACAGCCCCCGGCAGGCAGGCCTTCGCATTGAAATTCACATCACTTTTCGAGTTCAGCTGAAATGACTCGGTAGTAAATATCGAAGCGCAAAAGTTGGGTCGAAGGCAGAGTATATGGTGGAGCTTTTCGGAACCGTCGGTGCCATGGATGGCACCGCCGGAGCGTACAGGACGTATATACAGCGATTCCGAAAAGCTCCACCAGATGCTTTGCCGCCACCGGACCAGCTTCAAGCGGGCCCGGTAATGACAAAGTCCTCATACCGTATGTCAGTTGCTATGCAGCTCGGCGTTGAGTTCAACCGCACTCTTGTTGGTCAGGCACTCAACTGTGCCGGTGCTGGAATTGCGGCGGAACAGCAGGTCGTTTTTGCCGGCCAGGTCCCGCGCCTTGACGGATTCTGCCACTTCGCCTTTGTCATCAAGTACTGCGACTTTGGTGCCGGCAGTGATGTACAGGCCGGATTCCACGGTGCAGCGGTCTCCCAGGGGAATGCCGGTACCGGCGTTGGCGCCCAGCAGGCAGCCTTCGCCCAGGGAGATCACGATATTGCCACCGCCGGACAGGGTGCCCATGGTAGAGCTGCCGCCGCCGAGGTCGGATCCGGCACCGACGAAAACGCCCGCAGAAATGCGGCCTTCGATCATGCCCGGACCTTCGGTTCCCGCATTAAAGTTCACGAAACCCTCGTGCATGATGGTGGTGCCTTCGCCCAGGTAGGCGCCGAGGCGCACGCGGGCGGTGTGGGCAATACGCACGCCCTTGGGCACAACGTAGTTGGTCATTTTCGGGAACTTGTCCACGCAGGACACTTCCAGCAGTTCGCCCTTCAGGCGCGCTTCCAGCTGGCGCTGGGGGAGTTCCTGCAGGTCGATGGCGCCCTGGTTGGTCCAGGCCACATTCGGCAGCTGGCCGAATACACCGTCCAGCTTGATGCCCTGGGGCTTTACCAGGCGGTGGGAAAGCAGGTGCAGTTTCAGGTAGGCCTCGGGCACGGATTGCGGTGCATCGTCGCTGTGCAGCACCACCGCGACCAGCGGGCGTTCGCTGCTGGCGAACTGGCGCAAGATGGCTGCCTGCTCGCTGGCGCCGGCGCTTTCCAGTTGTTCCGCGAGCGGCTGCAGCTGGGCAGTGTCCAGCGCGACCGCGACGTTGCCGCCGTCGATGTTCAGGGTGCCGGTCACCGCACTGGCAACTTCGTCCGTGGGGTAGATGACCGGGTGGGGGAAGAAAACTTCCAGCCATTCGCCCTTGCTGTTGCAGGTGCCGACGCCGAAGCCGATGCTGTAAATGTTACTCATGTCCGTATCCTTTACCTGAGTCTGAATTTGTTTTTTAACTACTGAAATTTATCCGGTGAAGCTGGCGTAGCTGTCGGCCTTGAAGCCGAACAGGGTGTTGTTGCCATCGGTCATGACCGGGCGCTTGATCAGGGTTGGTGTCTCGGTGGCCAGTGCTTTTGCAGCGGTGTTGTCGAGCGCACTCTTCTGGGTGTCGTCGAGGGCGCGCCAGCTGGTAGAGCGGCGGTTCAAAACCTGCTCCCAGCCAAACTCCTGCAACCACTGGGCGAGGGGTACCGAGTCCATACCATGTTCGCGGAAGTCGTGGAAGGTGTATTCCACATTGTTCTGTTCCAGCCACTTGCGGGCCTTTTTTACGGTGTCGCAATTCTTGATGCCGTAAAGGGTAATCATCTTCTTTCCTGTGGGTTGTCGATCCAGCCTTAAAAACTCAGGCTTTTTTGGTTTTCTTCGGGTTTTTGCGCGCCGGGTAGCAGGTGGTGCAGATCTCGCACACGGTGCTGTCGCAGCCGCGGGCACTGCAGTATTCGCGGCCGTAGAAAATAATCTGCAGGTGCAGTTTGTTCCATTTGTCGCGAGGGAACAGGCGCTTCAGGTCTTTTTCCGTCTGCGCCACGTTCTTGCCGCTGGTCAGCCCCCAGCGCTGGGCCAGGCGGTGGATATGGGTGTCCACCGGGAATGCCGGGTGGCCGAAGGCCTGGGCCATCACCACGCTGGCAGTTTTGTGCCCGACGCCGGGCAGCATCTCCAGCGCCGCCATATTTTCCGGGACCTGGCCGTGGTATTCGTTGACCAGGATTTCCGACAGCTTCTGGATTGCCTTGGACTTCTGCGGCGACAGGCCGCAGGGGCGGATCACCTCGCGGATTTTCTCCACCGGTACCTTGGCCATGTCGAAGGGGTTGTCCGCCAGTTGCCACAGCGCCGGTGTAATCTGGTTGACCCGTTCATCGGTGCACTGCGCGGACAGGAGCACGGCGACCAGCAGCGAATAGGCGTCGAAGTGATCCAGGGGTACCGGGGTTTCCGGATACAGCTCTTCCAGCCGGTTGAGGATGTACTCGACGCGTTCGGCTTTCAGCAGGTTGCGGTTTGGGGTTTGTATGGCTTCGGTCATGTTGAATGTTGAGCTAGTGGGCTATCGGCAGAAATCGCGAATGCGACGGGCAGCCTCGACGCACTCTTCCAGGGTGGCGACCAGCGCCATGCGCACGTACTCGCTGCCGGGGTTTTGACCGCTGGCCTCTCGCGCCAAATAGGCGCCGGGCAATACGGTGATGTTTTGCTGGCGGAACAGCTCGCGGGCAAAGGTCTCGCCATCACCGACCTTGGGCCACAGGTAAAAGCTGGCCTCGGGCTTCTGCACGTCCAGGCAGCCGTCGAGAATTTCGAGTACCGCGGTGAACTTTTCCCGGTAGAGATCGCGGTTCACCTTTACGTGCTGTTCGTCCTGCCACGCGGCAATGGAGGCGTACTGAGTCGGCAGCGGCATGGCGCAGCCGTGGTAGGTGCGGTAGAGCAGGAACTGCTCCAGGATTCCGGCATCGCCGGCGACAAAACCGGAGCGCAGCCCTGGCAGGTTGGAGCGCTTTGACAGGCTGTGGAATACCACGCAGCGGCGGTAGTCGTCGCGCCCGAGTTCCGCGCAGGCCTGCAGCAAACCGGGCGGGGGATTGTGCTCGTCAAAATACAGTTCGGAATAGCACTCGTCGGAAGCGATGGTGAAATCGTACTTGTCCGCGAGCGCGATCAGCTGCTTGAGATCATCGAGGTCGAGCAGGGCACCGGTGGGGTTGCCGGGGGTGCAGATATACAGCAGTTCGCACGCCTGCCAGGCAGCCTCCGGTACCGAGTCAAAATCCGGCTTGAACCCGCTCTCGGCACTGCAGTTGATAAAGTGCGGCGTGGCACCGGCGAGCAGCGCGGCACCCTCGTAAATCTGGTAAAACGGATTCGGCATCAGCACCGTTGCACCGGGTGCGACCATAGCCTGGGCAAATGCGAACAGGGCCTCGCGGGTGCCATTGACCGGGAGCACCTGGGTGTCGGCGGCCACCCCCGCGAGCTTGAAACGTGTGCACAGCCAGTCGGCGATGGTTTCCCGCAGCGGGTCCAGCCCCTTGGTCACCGGGTAGGCGGTGAGCTTGTCGAGATTCTCGATCAACTCGTCGCGCACAAAATCCGGCGGTGTGTGTTTCGGCTCACCGATGGACAGCGCAATATGCGCGAGCCCCGCCGGCGCTTCCAGGCCGGATTTCAGTTTCGCCAGCTTGGCGAAAGGGTAGGGCTGCAGGTTTTGCAAGTTGGGATTCATACTCGCGTTGCTTCCGATTGTTTGAGTTTCATTCCGTTGTCTGTCGCCAGTCCGGCTCCCGCAAAGCCGTTTACGGCTGCGGCGGCAGGGTAGCCTGGTGGGCGTCCAGTTCCTGGCAGATCGCCTGTTCCAGGGTTTCTACCAGTTCCATGTCCGTCAGCGGATTATCGTCCGCGTCGGTGATATGGAAAATATCCTCCACCCGCTCGCCGAGGGTGGAAATCTTCGCGTTGTGCAGTCGCAGGTCGTGACTGATAAAGATGCGCGCAATGCGCGCCAGCAGGCCCGGGCGGTCGGCACTGATGATTTCCAGGGTGCTGTAGATATCTTCCGGCTCGGTGGAGATGTGCGCGCGGCTGGGCAGGTGGAACATTTTCAGGCGGCGCGGTGTGCGGCGCTTGATCACCTTGGAGTAGTCCTCCACCAGCTTCAGTTCCTGTTGCAGGGTATTGCGTATCTGTTCCAGGCGCTGCGGTTCGTCCAGCAGAGGTTGGCCGGACTCGTCTAGCACGTAGAAGGTATCCAGAGTGTAGCCACCGGCGGAGCTGTACAGGCGCGCGTCGTGAATGTTCAGGTTCAGCATGTCCAGGCCGGTGACCACGGCGGCGAACACATTGGGGCGGTCCGGGGTATAGACGAAAACCTCGGTGGCACCGTCGTGCTCACCGGGACCCGAGTTGCGTGTCAGCACCAGTGTGTCGCTGTCCGCATCCCGCTTCGGATCCTGCTGCAGCTGGTAGATGGCGGCGGTGTGCCAGGTGATATTGTCGGCGCTCTCGCGCACGAAATAATCCTCCCCCATTTCCGACCAGATATCCTCCACCGAATTGCTCGGCAGGCCCATCGCCCGCAGCATATTGCGCGCCTGAGCCTGGGTTTCGATATAGATCTCGTCCCGGTCGATGGGGTTTTCCAGTCCCCGGCGCAGGGCGCGCTGGGTGTTCTGGTACAGCTGGCGCATCAGGCTGGCGCGCCAGCTGTTCCACAAATCCGGATTGGTGGCGTTGATGTCGGCCACGGTCAGTGCGTAGAGGTAATCCAGGTGCTCGCGGTCGCCCACTTCCGCGGCAAAGGCGTGGACCACTTCCGGGTCGGTAATGTCCTGCTTCTGCGATACCGCACTCATCAGCAGGTGCTTTTCCACCAGCCAGCACACCAGGCGGCGGTCGCGGGCGGACAGGCCGTGGCGGCGACAGAATGCGTCGGCATCCACCACGCCCAGCTTGGAGTGGTCGCCGCCGCGGCCCTTGGCGATATCGTGGTAGAGGCCGGCGATGTACAGCAATTCCGGCTTGCGCATGCGCGACATGACTTCTGCCGCCAGCGGGAACTTCTCCCAGGCGTCGTCGCCGCGGAAGCTGCGCATATTGCGCACCACCTGCAGGGTGTGGGCGTCCACGGTGTAGATGTGGAACAGGTCGTGCTGCATCTGTCCGGTGACACGGCCGAATTCCGGCAGGTAGCGGCCGAGAATACCGTAGCGGGTCATGCGGGTGAGCTGGGTGGAGAGGCCCCGGGGGCTGCGCAGCAGTTGCATGAACAGGCGCGCGTTGACCGGGTCTGCGCGGAACTGGTCGTCGATCAGGTGCCGGTGTTCGCGGATCAGGCGGATGGTCGAGGCGCGCACCCCCTGGATCTCGGGGTTGTTGGCCATCAGCACGAAAATTTCCAGCAGCGCCGGCGGGTGCTCAATAAAGGTGCGGGTGACCGCGGCCTCGATAGTATTGCCGCGCAGCTGGAAGCGCTCGTTGATGGGGGTGACCGGCAGGTGGGTGCCCCGCTGCAGGATCACTTCGTCGAGGAACTGCAGCAGTACGTCATTCAGCTCCCGCAGGGCCATCACAATGCGGTAGTAAGTATGCATGAACTGCTCTACCGCAAGATGGATATCGTTGTCCTTGTAGCCGAACTCCCGCGCCAGTTCCCGCTGGTAGTCGAACAGCAGTCGCTCTTCGGGACGCCCTGCCAGCAGGTGCAGGCCGTAGCGCACCCGCCACAGGAAGTCTTCCCCGGACTGCAGGATGGCGAACTCTTCTTCGGTGAAAAAGCCCTTGCCCTGCAGCTGCTTCAGGGTGCGCACGTGGAAGTAGCGCTTGGCCACCCAGTTGATGGTCTGGATGTCCCGCAGCCCGCCGGGGGCGTTCTTGATGTTCGGTTCCAGGTTGTATTCGGCGCCGCGCTGCTTGCTGTGGCGCTCTTCCTGCTCGGCGTATTTGGCGCTGAAGAAGGCCTCCGCAGGCCAGATTTTGTCCGGTGTCAGGCGCTCGCACAGGGCTTCGCACAGGGCGGGGTTGCCGACGACCGTGCGGCACTCCATCAGGTTGGTGGCGACGGTAATATCCTCCGCCGCCAGTTCCACGCAGTGATCAATGGTGCGAACGGAGTGGCCGATATCCAGTTTCAGGTCCCACAGCAGGGCGACAAGACGCTCGATATTGTCGATGGTGGCGTCGTCCGGTTTGTCTTCGCCCAGGATCAGCAGGTCGATGTCGGAGTGGGGGTGCAGCTCGCCGCGGCCATAGCCGCCAACCGCCAGCAGGCTGATGTTCTGTGGCCAGCTGAACTGGTGCCAGGCGTAGTGCAGCAGGCAGTCTACAAACAGGGCGCGCTCGTATACCAGGGTACGGATGTCCTCGCCCTCGCGAAAGCGGCGGGCCATGTGGGTATCGGCGGCGCCGATGGCGTCCTTGAAAATTTCCAGGGCGGGTTTGGCCCCTTCCGCCAGCGCGCGACGAAAACGCGACTGGTCGAAGAAGAACAGGGGCTTTTCAAAATGCGGAGTTTTGGCCAGCTGCATGGAATCTGTCTGCGTTGTTGCCGGTGTTGCGCCGGGAAGTCCCGGACCGGTAGTTCCGTCCCTGGCCGCGATAGGCCATATTTGCGCGAGTGCCCCGGAGGCGCTGGGTCCCCCGGGGTTGCCAATGCTTAGAAGGATTCTTCCTTGCGCGCGGTGAGAATTTCTACGCCGTCACTGGTCACGGCCATGGTGTGCTCCCACTGTGCCGACAGGCGCCGGTCCACGGTGACTGCAGTCCAGCCGTCCCGCAGTACCCGGCAGCCGGGTTTACCGGCGTTGATCATGGGCTCGATGGTGAAGGTCATGCCTTCCTCCAGCACCTGGCCGGTGCCGGGCTTGCCATAGTGCAGGATCTGGGGCTCGTCGTGAAACACGTCGCCGATGCCGTGGCCGCAGAAATCTTTCACTACCGTGTAGTAGTTCTTTTCTGCGTGTTGCTGGATCACGTGACCGATATCGCCGAGGGTGGTGCCCGGGCGCACTATCTCGATCGCCTTGTACAGGCACTCCTGGGTAACCTTGACCAGGCGTTCGGCGTGGGGTGCGGGTTTGCCCACGAAGTACATCTTCGAGGTGTCGCCGTACCAGCCGTCTTTGATGACGGTGACATCGATATTAATGATGTCGCCTTTCTTCAACACCTTGGATTCCGACGGGATGCCGTGGCAGATTACTTCGTTGACCGAGGTGCAGATGGATTTGGGGAAGCCCCGGTAGCCGAGACAGGCGGGAATTGCCTGCTGCACGTTGACTATGTGGTCGTGGCAGCGCTGGTCCAGCTCTTCCGTGGTGACACCGGGAACCACATATTCGCCGATCATCTCCAGCACCTCTGCGGCCAGGCGGCCTGCGGTGCGCATTTTGGCGATCTGTTCCGGTGTTTTTACGGCTTTGGTCATGAAAAATCCTGATCTTGCTGCGAATGTGTGTAGGCCAGACGGGGTGGCGAGCCTTGTGCGGCGCGGTATTGTAGCGGAATTGGCGTTGCGCGGCATTATGCTGTTGGGGAGATCGGTTGTGGCCGGGGCGGGAATTGCCGGTTGCGGAGGCATTCGATGGCGCCCCTGAAGCTTCCAGCGGTGGGGGTAATGTGGTATAAAGCGCGCCGCCTCGGGTGCAGACCCGGGGCGAATACTTAACTGAAGGGCCTCGGCCCTCAACAAACGCCGCACATATACCGGCACATTCGCCTGGGTGTCTCCCGGCCTGAACTGCCATTTTCGGTGGTCTTGCCAGAGGGGATTGGCGAGTGGGGTATATGGAGGATAAAACCCGGGAAGACCTGGCTTAGAGCCCGCTCTTCCAATTGATACTGAGGTTTATTATGCCGCAAGTCAGCATGCGCGATATGCTGCAGGCTGGTGTCCACTTTGGTCACCAGACTCGCTACTGGAACCCGAAGATGGGTCAATTCATCTTTGGCGCCCGCAACAAGATTCACATCATCAACCTGGAGCACACTGTTCCGGCCTTCAACGAAGCGCTGCAAGTCATCAAAGGCATGGCTGCGCAGAAGAAGAAGATTCTGTTTGTTGGTACCAAGCGCGCCGCGCAGAAGTCCATCAAAGAGCAGGCCGAGCGTGCAGGTCAGCCCTACGTCAGCAACCGCTGGCTGGGTGGTATGCTCACCAACTACAAAACCATCCGCGCTTCCATCAAGCGTTACCGCGACCTCGAAGCCCAGTCTCAGGACGGTACTTTCGAGAAGCTGACCAAGAAAGAAGCCCTGATGCGCACCCGTACCATGGAGAAGCTCGAGCGCTCCATCGGTGGTATCAAGGACATGGGCGGCCTGCCGGACGCGCTGTTCGTGATCGACGTAGAGCACGAGCGTATCGCTATCCAGGAAGCCAACAAACTGGGTATTCCGGTGATCGGTATCGTCGATACCAACAGCAGCCCGGAAGGCGTTGACTACGTTATCCCTGGTAACGACGACGCGATCCGCGCGATCAAGCTGTACACCACTGCAGTTGCCGACGCCGTTCTGGCCGGTACTGCTGACGCCGGTGGCGCTACTGCTCAGAACGAGTACGTGGAAGCCAGCGACGATCAAGCTGCTGCAGAGTAAGCAGTACGCTGCTAGTAGCGTAACAATTTGACGTTACGCTACAGGGAAAAAGGGGCCTTGGATTCGGCCCCTTTTTTCAATTTCATTACAGAATTTGAATCTGAACTCCGAGGATTGAATCATGGCGATTACCGCGTCAATGGTAAAAGAACTGCGTGAGCGCACTGGCCTGCCGATGATGGAGTGCAAAAAAGCACTGACCGAAGCGGATGGCGATATCGAAAAAGCGATTGATGATCTGCGCAAGGCTTCCGGCCTGAAAGCAGCCAAGAAAGCCGGCCGTACCGCGGCAGACGGCATTGTTGCAGCCAAGGTCGCCGAAGATGGCAGCTACGGCGTACTGGTCGAAGTGAACTCAGAGACCGACTTCGTTGCCCGTGACGAAAACTTCCTGGCGTTTGTGGCCAAGGTTGTCGACAAGGCCTTCGCTGACCGTCAGCAGGACGTTGCAGCGCTGATGGCCGGCGAGCTGGAAGAGGCCCGCGAAGCACTGGTACAGAAAATCGGTGAGAACATCGGCGTGCGTCGCATCCAGCTGGTTGAAGCGGCGAAAGTGGGCGCCTACGTGCACTCCAACAACCGCATCGCAGCGATCGTTGCCCTGAGTGGCGCCGACGTCGAAACCGCGCGCGATATCGCCATGCACGTTACCGCGGTCAATCCTCAGGTCGTCAAGCCTGAAGATATGTCTGAAGAAGTGCTGGAGAAGGAAAAGGAAATCATCAAGGCGCAGCCGGATATGGAAGGCAAGCCGGCGGAAATCGTCGAGAAGATGATGGGTGGCCGCATCAAGAAGTTCCTCAAGGAAAACAGCCTGGTTGAACAGCCTTTCGTCAAGAACCCGGACGTTTCCGTGGGTCAGCTGGCTAAAGGCGCTGGTGCTGACGTACTCAGCTTCGTGCGTTTCGAAGTGGGTGAAGGTATCGAGAAGGAAGAGGTGGACTTCGCAGCGGAAGTGGCCGCTCAGGTCAAATCCAGCTCCTGATGCTCTAAATACCGGCGCTTCCTGTATGGTGGCGCCGGCTCAGCGGGGTGCTCCCGGTGTGTTCTGTTGAATGTGCCGGGGCGCCCCGCTGTAGTATCTGCCCGGGAGTATCTGGACTCCGGGTCAGGACTTGTACGGAAAGTGATCGATTGGGCCGGGGATTGGCCGAATATACAGTTAAGTGACTTGCCGGATAGGTAAAGCGTCGAATTTGTTGTAATGTTCGGCGGGCGTGAACCGGAACGCTGGTTCCGTCTCACCACAAAATTGAGCCCGTTATGGTTGAGGAACATAGGATGCCTGGTGTTAAAGACCGCAAATACAAGAGAATCCTGTTAAAGCTCAGCGGAGAAGAGCTGATGGGCGAGCAGGGGTTTGGTATCAGCCCCAAAGTGCTGGACAAGATGGCGCTGGAAATTGGCCAACTGGTAGGAATTGGCGTTCAGGTCGGCCTCGTGGTTGGCGGTGGCAACCTGTTCCGCGGTGCCGCGCTGAATGCGGCGGGACTGGACCGGGTGACCGGTGACCATATGGGCATGCTGGCCACGGTGATGAATGCACTGGCCTTGCGCGATGCGCTGGAGCGCTCGAATATTTCTTCCCGGGTGATGTCCGCCATCCAGATGAGTGGCATTGTCGATCACTACGATCGCCGCGCCGCAATCCGCTACCTTGAGCGGGGAGAAGTACTGATTTTTGCCGCCGGAACCGGCAACCCTTTCTTTACCACGGACTCGGCAGCCTGCCTGCGCGGCATCGAAATTGAAGCGGAGCTGGTACTGAAGGCCACCAAGGTGGACGGGGTTTACTCTGCGGACCCGGTACTGGTGCCCGATGCGACCCGCTATGATCGCCTCACCTACGACGAGGTGCTGGACAAGAAGCTCGGAGTGATGGATTTAACTGCAATTTGCCTGTGTCGGGAACAGAACCTGCCTGTGCGGGTTTTCCGTATGGACAAGACCGGTGCGCTGCTCAATATCGTGGTGGGCGGGCAAGAAGGCACACTTATCGAAGAGGATGTGAATCAGTGATTGACGACATCAAGAAACAAGCCGAAGGGCGCATGAAAAAAGCTATTGAAGCGCTCGGTGGCAACTTCAACAAAATCCGTACCGGCCGGGCGCACCCGAGCCTGCTCGACGGCATCCATGTTTCCTATTACGGTTCCGATACCCCGCTGTCCCAGGTGGCCAACGTCACCGTTGAGGATGCGCGTACCCTGTCCGTTACCCCGTGGGAAAAGAACCTGGTGCCGGATATTGAAAAGGCCATCATGAAGTCGGACCTGGGTCTGAACCCGAGCACCGCCGGTGCAGTGATCCGTATCCCGATGCCGATGCTGACCGAAGAGACCCGCAAGAACTTTATCAAGCAGGCCAAGAGTGAGGCGGAAAGTGCCCGTGTCTCCATCCGCAACAACCGTCGCGATGCCCTGGCGGAAGTGAAGGCGCTGGTGAAAGACAAGGAAATTTCCGAGGACGACGAGCGTCGTGCAGCGGACGAAATTCAGAAGCTGACGGACAAATATATCGCCGAGGTGGAAAGCGCACTGGCGAGCAAAGAAAAAGACCTGATGGAAATCTGATGAGTGCTGGTGGTACCGGAGTGACGGCATACGATTTTCAGGGGCCCCGCCATATTGCCATCATCATGGATGGCAATGGTCGCTGGGCCGCGCGCCGGGGGTTGCCGCCGTCCTCTGGTCACAAGGCCGGGGTCGAGCGTATTCGCGACCTCATTGAGGCCTGTAAGGAGCGTCGCGTCGAAGTGCTGACGCTTTTCGCATTTTCCAGTGAAAACTGGCAGCGCCCGCCGAAAGAGGTGGAGTTGCTGATGAGTCTGTTTCATTCCTACCTGCGCAAAGAGGCGCGCCGCATGCAGGAGCAGGGTATACGCCTGCGTATCATCGGCCGCCGTGACCGGTTCTCGCCGCGCCTGCAACGGGCCATCGCCGAAGCGGAGGAGATCACCCGGGACGGCACCAGCGGCACCCTGGTGATTGCCGCTGATTACGGCGGCCAGTGGGATATTGCCCAGGCCGCGCGCCAGCTGGCGGATGAGGTCGCTGCCGGGAAGCGCAACCCTGAATCCATTGATGAAGCGGCGCTTGCCGAGCGGGTGCAACTGGCGGACCTGCCCCCGGTTGACCTGTTGATTCGATCCAGTGGTGAGCAGCGCATCAGCAACTTTATTCTGTGGCAGGCTGCCTACAGTGAATTCTACTTTACCGATACACTGTGGCCCGACTTCGGCGAGGCCGAGCTGGATGCCGCGCTGACAGCCTATCGCCAGCGGGATCGCCGCTATGGGGGACGTGGTGATCAGGGCCTGGAAGCGCGGGCCTGATCGCGACGAGTATTGAAGAAAAAGGATTAAACGGTGCTAAAACAAAGAATAATTACCGCGCTGGTGCTGGTGGCCCTGTTCCTCGGGCTGCTCTTTCTTGCGCCCATGCAGTGGTTTGCAGTGGTGGTCGCAGGTGTCATCCTTCTCGGCGGTTGGGAGTGGGCTAACCTGTCCAATCTCAATCGCGCATTGCGTTTTGTCTTTCTGGCGGCGCTGGGTGTCGCGCTGGTATTTGCTGCCCAGTATGTGTTCGCCATGGATTTCTCCAATCCGGATATCGATCGCGCGCGCCAGATACTGGCGGTGGCCTGCGGTTGGTGGGCCCTGGCATTTCTCTGGGTCCAGGGATATCCCGCCAGTGCCATGCTGTGGGGCAACCGCTGGGCCCGCGGTCTTATTGGCCTGGTGGTCCTGATGCCGGCGTGGTTGTCCGTGGTTATTCTGCGCGGGCTGGATCACGGTGCCTGGCTGGTGCTGTTTGTGGTGGCCATTGTGGTGGCTGCAGATGTGGGTGCCTATTTTGTCGGTCGCAAATTTGGCAAGCACAAGCTTGCCCGTGAGGTCAGCCCGGGGAAGTCCTGGGAAGGCTTTTTCGGCGGTCTGGCGGCTTGCCTGGTGCTTGCGCTGACGGTGTCATACGCGTTTGAGTTGCCACTGAAGAACACGGTGTTGTTCAGTTTCGGAGTTCTGGTGACCGCCCTGGCGTCGGTGATCGGCGACCTGGTGGAGAGCATGTTCAAGCGCCACCGCGGTATCAAGGACAGCAGCCGCATTCTGCCGGGGCACGGCGGTATTCTGGACCGCCTGGACAGCCTCACTGCCGCGCTGCCGGTCTTTACCATGGCCGCGCTTGCCAGTGAGTTGCCCAAATACCTGTAAAACCGCCGGATAATACTGCCGCAGCCCCAATGGCGCCGGCAATTTGCTGCAATTTCAAACTAGATCGTAACGCCCACTCCCGGTGACGCAAGCTGCCGGGAGCGGAGCCCAGAGGTAATCGTTTCCATGCAATCCCCATCCGCACAACAGGTCTGCGTGCTCGGGTCTACCGGTTCCATCGGTGTCAGCACGTTGGACGTGCTCGCCCGTCACCCGGGGCAGTACCAGGTGTATGCTCTGACTGCGCGGGAGCGGATTGCCGAGCTGGCGCAGCAGTGCCGGCGTTTTGTACCGAAGTACGCGGTAGTGCTGGATCCCGCGCGCGCGGCGCAGCTGGAACAGGAGCTCGCGGAAGAGGGCGTTGCCACCGAGGTCCTCAGCGGCGTCGAGGGTCTGTGCCAGGTCGCCAGCGATGCCAGGGTGGATGTGGTCATGGCGGCGATCGTGGGTGCTGCGGGATTGCGGCCGACACTGGCGGCGGTCCAGGCAGGCAAAAAAGTACTGCTGGCGAACAAGGAGTCGCTGGTGATGGCGGGCCCGCTGTTTATGGCCGCACTGGCGCAAAGCCGGGCCAGCCTGCTGCCGATAGACAGTGAACACAACGCGATTTTTCAGTGTCTGCCATACCCCTGTGAGGACCTCGAGCAGGCCGGGGTGGAGAAGATTCTGCTCACCGGGTCCGGTGGGCCTTTCCGCAGCCGGCCGGTAGCGGAGCTGCACGGGGTCACTCCCGAAGAGGCCTGCGCGCACCCGAACTGGTCCATGGGTCGCAAGATCTCTGTGGATTCCGCCACCATGATGAACAAGGGCCTGGAGTTCATCGAGGCCTGTTACCTGTTTCGCGCGGAACCGGCGCAGATCGATATCGTCGTACACCCGCAGAGCATTATCCATTCGATGGTGCAGTACCGCGACGGCTCACTGCTGGCGCAGATGGGCAATCCAGACATGCGCACGCCCATCGCCCACGCGTTGGCCTTCCCGGAGCGTATAGACAGCGGCGTGCCCGCGCTGGACCTGATTGCCCAGGGGCGGCTCGATTTCGAGGCCCCGGATGAAGCGCGCTTCCCCTGTCTGCGACTGGCGCGGGAGGCGATGATCGCCGGCGGCAGCGCCCCGGCGGTGCTGAATGCCGCCAATGAAGTGGCGGTGGCGGCGTTCCTGGACGGTAAGCTGGCATTTACCGAGATTCCCCGGGTGATCGAGGATGTGATGAAATCCGCCCCGGTAGTTGAACTGAGAGACCTGGATGCAGTCGAACTGGCAGACCGGGAAGCGCGCACGCTTGCACAACAGGCCCTGAACCAGGGCGGCGGTGTCGGTACCACTGGTGCCGGCTTTCCCGAATCGAGATCCATGTAAACTGAGCCCATGCTAGATATTTTTCAGACTGCCCTCTGGGCCCTGGTCGCACTGGGAGTCCTGGTAAGTTTTCACGAGTTCGGCCACTTTCTCGTGGCCCGGTTGTGTGGGGTCAAGGTACTGCGTTTCTCCGTGGGCTTCGGCCGGCGCCTGGTTTCGCGCTACGACCGCCACGGCACGGAATTCACCATTTCCGCGATTCCACTTGGCGGCTACGTCAAGATGCTGGATGAGCGGGAAGGGCCGGTAGCGCCGCAGGAGCTGGATCAGGCGTTCAATCGCAAAAGCGTGTGGGCGCGCATGGCCATTGCGGCGGCGGGACCCATCGCCAATTTCCTGCTTGCGATCGTGTTGTTCTGGGGTGTCTTCCTGGGCGGTACGTCGGGGCCGGTACCGGTAGTGGATGAAGTGGAACCCGGCAGTCTGGCGGCCTATGCGGGCCTGGAGCCGGGACAGGAAATTCTGGCGGTGGACGGTCATCCGACGCCCACCTGGCAGGCGCTAAACTGGCAGCTGGCCAAGCGCCTGGGGGATACCGGGGAACTCAAGTTTTCCGCGCGTTACCCGGATTCCGAGTTCGAGTACCACATGTACGCGGATCTCGACCGCTGGCTGGCGGGCAAGGAGGTGCCGGACCCGCTGGCGGAGATCGGAATCAAGCTGTGGGTGCCGGCAGTGAAAATGCAGCTGGCCCAGGTCACCGAAGGCAGTCCCGCGGCCCGCGCGGGGCTGGAAGCGGGCGACGAGATAGTGGGTACAGACGGGCAGGCATTCGATAGCTGGGAGGCCTGGACCGCTTATGTGCGCGGGCGCGCCAACCAGTCAATGGATGTCGCGCTGGTGCGCGACGACCAGCAGCTGACGCTGGCGGTGACGCCGGATGAGGTGGCACTGGACAGCGGAGAGAAGATAGGCCGGATAGGGGTGCTGCCGGTTGCTGCATCCTGGCCGGAGGATATGGTCCGCTCCTACCGCTATGGACCGGTTGCCGCGTTCAGCAAGGGTCTTGAGGAAACCTGGAGTAAAACGGTCTTTACCCTGGAAAGCCTGAAAAAACTGCTGTTCGGGCAGCTCTCGACCAAGAACTTGAGTGGCCCAATCACCATTGCTAAAGTGGCCGGCACTTCAGCGAATGCAGGCTGGCAGTCGTTTCTGTCGCTGCTGGCGCTGCTGAGCATCAGCCTCGGTGTGCTCAACCTGCTGCCCATCCCGGTGCTCGACGGTGGCCACCTTCTTTACTACGGTATTGAGGCAATCAAGGGGTCGCCGGTTTCGGAGCGGGTGCAGATGATCGGCCTGCAGGTGGGGATGGCACTGGTGCTGGGGATCATGGCGCTGGCGCTGTACAACGATATTTTGCGGCTGTAGGCGTCAGGCCCGGCCGTCAACAATTAGCAGGCCCTCGGGCCCGATTGGAATTGCGAATAAAAACTCGGAATTAGTAGATGAAAGATTTCCTGAAAGCGGCTTCGCTCGGTCTGGCTTTGCCGGTTTCCGCCTTTGCCCAGTCGTTTGTCGTCAATGATATTCGCGTCGAAGGACTGCAACGGGTATCCGCCGGTACGGTCTTTGCCGCGCTGCCGGTGCGGGTAGGGGACCAGATTGAAAGCCTGGAAATCCAGAGCGCTACCCGCGCGCTGTTCCGCACAGGTTATTTTCAGGATATCGAAATCGGTCGTGAAAACGGTGTGCTGGTTATCACCGTGCGCGAGCGCCCGGCAATTTCCAAGATCGAGATTACCGGCAACAAGGCGATCAAGACCGAAGACCTGCTCAAAGGCATGAATGACAATGGTCTCGCCGAAGGCCAGATCTTCAAGCGGGCCACCCTCGAGGGGCTTGCTCAGGAATTGCAGCGCCAGTATGTGGCACAGGGCCGCTATGGCGCCAGTGTGAATACCGAAGTCAAGGAGCTGCCGCGCAACCAGGTGGAACTGAAGGTCATCGTTGACGAAGGTTCCGTTGCCGCCATCAAGCATATCAATGTGGTTGGTAACCAGGCGTTTTCAGATGATGAGCTCGCCGAGATTTTTGAGCTGCAGACCACTGGCTGGCTGTCGTGGCTGAACAGCGACGACAAATATTCCCGCGAAAAGCTCACCGGTGACCTCGAGCGCCTTGAGTCCTACTACCTTGACCGCGGTTACCTGGAATTCAAGATCGATTCGACCCAGGTCTCCCTGAGCCCGGACAAGCAAAGTGTATTCATCACCATCAATGTGAATGAAGGCGACGTGTACACCGTGTCCGATGTGGAGCTGGCGGGGGACCCGGTGGTGCCGGAAGAGGAGGTGAAGCGCCTGTTGCTGGTGAGGAAAGGGCAGACCTTTTCCCAGGTACTGATGACCACCACCTCGGATTACATTACCAAGCGCCTTGGCAACGAGGGCTACACCTTTGCCGAGGTGAATGGTATTCCCGAAGCCAATGAGGAAGACAAGACGGTAAAGGTCACCTTCTTCATTGATCCGGGCAAGCGCGCCTACGTTCGCCGGATCAATTTCCGCGGCAACACCCGCACCTCGGATGATGTACTGCGTCGCGAGATGCGCCAGATGGAATCCGCTTCCGCCTCTTCCGCTCGTATTGAACAGTCAAAAGTCCGCCTGGAGCGCCTGGGCTACTTCAAGGAAGTGCAGGTGGAAACCAGCGAGGTTCCCGGTACCTCCGACCAGATTGATGTGGAGTACACGGTAGAGGAACAGCCGTCCGGTACCATCGGTGGCACCGTAGGTTATGCCCAGGGCAGTGGCCTGGTACTGGGTGCCAATGTGCAGGAAAACAACTGGCTCGGCACCGGCAAGTCTGTGGGCTTTGCGGTGAATACTTCCAAATACCAGACCGTAGCCAACTTCTCGTACACGGACCCGTACTTTACGCCCGATGGCGTGAGTCGTGGTTTTAACGTGTTTTACCAGACCCGGGACTACTCGGAGATCAACGTAGCCAGCTATACCACCGACACTTACGGTGCGGGTATCAGCTTCGGTTACCCGATTTCGGAAATTTCTCGCGTCGGTTTGAATGTGGGCTATAACCACCTGTCCATCAATACCGGCCCCTATGCGGTGCAGGAAATCAAGGCCAGCCCGGTTCCGTTCCCGAGCATTGACACCATGATTTCTTCCGATGACCTGCAGGCGGTGACGGATGCGCTAGATAATACGACCACGGAAATTGATCCCGAGACGGGTGAAGAAGTGGAAGTGCCGGATCCCCTACCAATCGATCTGAGCATGCCGGTGGACGACAGCCTGTTGAATACCGACCTGAACGGCTTTATTGACGTCAACGGCGATGATTTTGACATCTTCAGCCTGACCGGTTCCTACGCCAAGTCCACCCTTAACCGGGGCATTCTGGCGACCCGGGGCGCGTCACAGCGGTTGTCGCTGGAATTCGCGCTCCCCGGTGGCGACCTCGAATACTACAAACTGATTTATACCGCCCAGTACTTCCGCCCGCTGACCAGGGACCTGACCCTGCGTCTGCGTACCCGCCTGGGTTATGGTGACGGCTTTGGTGACACACCCGCGCTGCCGTTCTTTGAAAACTTCTTTGGTGGCGGTTTCGGTTCCGTGCGCGGTTTTGAGCGCAATACCCTGGGGCCGCGCTCCACCCCTGCAGAAGCTTATGAACTGAAGACTTCCGCTTGGGTGGATACCAATGGCGACGGTGTGGTCCAAACCGATGAGCTGACATCCTCCTATGTGGTGGATGCGGATACCGGGGAGCTGGTTGCCAACCCGCTGACCTCGAATCGCCGCCCTGATCCGTTCGGCGGTAATATACTGATCGAGGGCAGTGCAGAGGTGATCTTCCCGATTCCGTTCGTGAAGGATCAGCGCTCCATGCAGTCCGCCTTCTTTATCGATGCCGGTAACGTGTTTGATTCCAGCTGTGGTATTTCACAAATCAACTGTTACGATATCGACGCCAGTCACATCAACGTTTCTGCAGGTGTCGGCCTGACATGGATCACCGGCTTCGGCCCGCTGACCTTCAGTCTGGCGAAGGCGCTGCGTGAAAACGAGGATGACGAGATTGAAGTGTTCCAGTTCTCACTGGGTAACAGCTTCTAAGCATTCCCTGGGAAGGGAACATCAGGCGGTCAGTGATCGTCGGGGTATAGGCAGCGAAGTCTGCCGCGTAAAATAAAATAGGTTGCAGGTGTTGCCGGCAACAAACCGAAAGACGGAGATATAACGTGTTCAAATCAGTAAAAATGACCGCAGTTCTGCTGGCCGGCCTGATGTTTTCCGGAATGGCCCTGGCGCAGACCAAAGTGGCCGTAGTGAATTTTCAGGCTGCGATCATGGGCACTGAATTGGCCAAGTCCAAAATCAATGCGCTGAAAACCAGCTCCGAGTATTCCCAGCTGCAGAGCAGTGCAGAAGGCATTCAGGCAGAAATGCAAAAGCTGGCCGATGATGCCAAGAAAAATGGCGTTACCTGGTCAGACGAAAAGAAGGCCGAGCAGCAGCGTAAAATGAATTTCAAGCGCTCTGATCTCGAGACTGCGATCAAAAAGCTGCGCGCAATGGAAGGTCAGGCCGTTCAGGAAATCCAGAAGGCCATGGTGCCGAAAGCCAAGGCAGCCATGGAAGAAGTGATCAAAGAGCGCAAGCTCGACCTGGTGCTGGATGCGAATACCGCGGTATTTGCCGGGCCGAGTACTGACCTGACCGGAGAAGTAGTCAAGCGTATGAACGCTGCCAAGTAACCCCGGCAGATTCTACGGAAAATCTATGAGCGAACAGCCAACACTGGCGCAGTTGGCTGAGAAGCTGGGTGCAGAATTGCGCCTGGCTTCGGGCGCCAGCGCCGCGCAAGTTCCCAGCGGTCTCAATACCTTGCAGGATGCTGGTGACAGCGAAGTCAGTTTTCTCGCCAGTGCCAATTACCGGCGCCACCTGAACGGGACCCGAGCCTGTGCGGTGCTGGTGACAGCGGATATGGCAGACGCCTGCCCGGTATCGGCGCTGGTTGTCTCCAACCCCTACCTCGCATTTGCCGAAGCCACGGCAATCTACGACCTGTCCCCCGTTTACCCGTTGGGCATCGCACCGACAGCTTCAGTGCACCCCGATGCGGATGTCCACGAGACTGCCCATGTGGGGCCCGGCGCGGTGATTGAGGCGGATGTGCGGATAGGTGCCGGTGCCTCTATCGGCGCGGGTAGTTTTGTCGGGCAGGGTTCTGAAATCGGAGCCCGCAGCCGGCTCTACCCGAATGTCGTGGTCTATCATGGTTGCTTTATCGGTGCAGACTGCATCGTGCACAGCAACACCGTAATCGGTGGCGATGGATTCGGCTTTGCCCCGCACCAGAAGCAATGGGTCAAGATCCATCAGCTGGGCGGTGTGGAAATTGGCGATGAAGTGGAAATCGGAGCCTGCACCTGTATTGATCGCGGTGCCCTGGGCAATACCGTCATCGGTCGCGGTGTGAAGATCGACAATATGGTACAAATCGCGCACAATGTGCGAATTGGTGACTACACAGCCATGGCAGCCTGTTCGGCGGTAGCGGGCAGTGCCACAATTGGAAAACACTGCACTATCGCCGGTGGCGCGGGTATTGTCGGACACATTGTGGTGGCAGACTCCAGCCATGTAACCGCGCGAACCCTGGTGACCAAGTCCATTGAGGTGCCGGGTTCCTACTCCAGCGGGACGCCGTTTTCAGACAGCCGGTCCTGGCGGCGCAATGCAGTCCGCTATGGTCAGCTGGATCAGATGGCTCGTCGCCTGAAGGAGATCGAGCGGCAGCTGCAGGCGCCAGGTGGCGGAGAGGATGACGCCTGAGTGCGGCCCGCAGGGCAGGGTAGTCGGTTTTATACAGTTTCATTTAGTTGTTTTCGGGGCGTTACGGCGCCCCGAAGTGGTTTCTGGGGATAATTCGTCATGATGGACGTTCGGGAAATTCGTCAATATCTGCCACATCGCTATCCGTTTCTTCTGGTTGACCGGGTTGTCGAGCTGGAAGAGGGAAAGTTTATCAATGGGTACAAAAACATCTCCGTAAACGAGGAGGTGTTCAATGGCCACTTCCCCGAAATGCCGATCTTTCCGGGCGTGATGATCGTTGAGGCGCTGGCCCAGGTGTCGGGGATTCTCGGCTTCAAAACCCTGGGGCAAAAGCCCGAAGATGGCTATCTGTACCTGTTTGCCGGCATCGACAATGTCCGCTTCAAGCGCCAGGTGGTCCCGGGAGATCGCCTCGACCTGCACTCCGAGGTGGTATCCGAGCGCCGTGGAATCTGGAAGTTCGCCGGCAAGGCGACTGTGGACGGCGAGCTGGCGGCTTCCGTGGATATTCTCTGTGCAGTGAAGAAAGTCTAACCCGGGTCTTTGTGACCTGTTTGATACTCTTATTCTTGAACCGGGATTAAAGTACCTGCGCCCGTGTGTCTGCCGGCGAGGAGTAAGTTACAGAATGCAAACCAGGATACACCCGACCGCCATTGTCGACAGCTCGGCAAAAATTGGCGAGGGGGTACAGATCGGGCCATATTCGGTCGTCGGTGCGGATGTTGAAATCGGAGACGGTTGTGAAATCGCTTCGCACGTCGTACTGAGTGGGCCGACCAGGCTGGGTAAGAACAACCGCATCTACCAGTTCGCCACTGTGGGCCAGGATACCCCGGATAAAAAATATCAGGGGGAGCCCACGACTCTTATCGTTGGTGACAACAATGTCATCCGCGAAGGGGTAACCATTCACCGCGGCACCGTTCAGGACCGTGGCGAGACCATCATTGGCAACGACAACCTGCTTATGGCCTATGCGCATATCGGCCACGACAGTGTGATCGGCAACCATACGATTCTGGTCAACAATGTGGCCCTGGCGGGCCACGTGCTGGTGAAGGACTGGGCGATCCTCAGCGGTTTCAGCATGGTCCATCAGTACTGCACCATCGGTGAACACGCGTTTACCGGTATGGGAGCCGGCATTGGCAAGGATGTTCCCGCTTACGTGATGGTGGCGGGCAACCCCGCCGAGGCGAAGACCATCAATGCGGAGGGGTTGCGCCGGCGTGGATTTACCCGCGAAGAAATCTCCCTGATCAACAAGGCCTATAAAATTGTCTATCGCCGCGGACTGACCACCGATGAAGCGCTGGAGTCGTTGAAGGTTTTGCGTGAAGAATCTCACGTGGTGCAGCCCTGGATTGACTCCCTGACAACTTCCACCCGCGGTATCGTCCGCTGAGGTAATCTGGTGGCGGATCGAAAATCTGTATTGCGTGTCGGCATGCTCGCCGGTGAAGCTTCCGGAGATATTCTCGGCGCGGGGCTGATTGCGGCGCTGCAGAAGCGCTTTGAGAGCATTGAGGTGGTCGGGATTGCCGGGCCGCGCATGCAGGCCCTGGGTGCTCGATCCCTGTTCCCGATGGAGCGCCTGTCTGTAATGGGGCTGGTCGAGCCCCTCAAGCGGCTTCCCGAGCTGCTGAAAATTCGCCGCAACCTGCGGCTCCACTTTCTCGAAAATCCCCCCGATGTATTTATTGGCATCGACTCCCCGGATTTTAATCTCGGACTGGAAGAAGCACTGAAGGCTGCGGGAATCCCCACGGTGCACTACGTTAGCCCTTCGGTCTGGGCCTGGCGGCAGGGGCGTATCAAGAAAATTGCCCGCGCAGTGGATCATATGCTGACACTGCTGCCGTTCGAGGCGGACTTCTATCGCGAGCACCAGGTGCCGGTAACCTTTGTGGGCCATCCGCTCGCTGACGATATTCCGCTGGAAGTGGATGTGGCCGCGGCGCGCCATAAGCTCGGGCTTTCTTCCTCGGACGAGGTGGTGGCGCTGTTGCCGGGCAGTCGCGGCGGCGAAGTGCGCTTGCTCGGCCCTCTGTTCCTGCAGGCGGCAAACTGGTGCCACCAGCGGCGACCGGAGTTGAAGTTTGTGCTGCCGGCCGCCAACGCCGAGCGGCGGCAACAGATCGAGTCGCAGCTCGTGGCAATAGCCGGGGCGGAGACGCTGCCGGTAACCGTGCTCGACGGGGATTCGCAAACTGCCCTCGCCGCTGCCGATGCGGTTTTGATCGCCTCCGGAACCGCCACGCTGGAAACCATGTTGATGGGCAAGCCGATGGTGGTGGCCTACAAGATGGCGACATTGTCCTACGCCATTTTTTCCCGCATGTTGCACACCCCCTGGGTGTCCCTGCCAAACCTGTTGGCGCAGAAGGAACTGGTGCCCGAAATCCTCCAGGACGACGCGACGCCGGAAGCGCTGGGGGCGGCAATACTGCGCTATTTCGATGACCCGCTGTTGCACGACCAGTTGCGGCGGGCGTTCAGCGAGTTGCACCAGGAGTTGCGCCGGGATGCTTCCGAGCGGGCCGCGGAAGCGATCTGCCGCCTGCTGGATGCCCGTGCGACAGATCAATAAACTGATTTTTACCAAGCGAAGTGCATGAGCAATAAGAAGTCGTTACCGCCCTATGTGTGCCCCTATGCCGGTGAGTTGCTGGCCGGTGTGGATGAAGTGGGGCGGGGGCCGCTGGCTGGCGATGTGGTGGCGGCCGCGGTAATCCTGCACCCGCAGCGTCCCATTGAAGGTCTGGCGGATTCGAAAAAGCTTTCAGAGAAAAAGCGCGAGGCGCTGTTCGATGAAATCCGGGAAAAGGCCTGGTCCTTTGCCGTCGCCCGCGCGACGGTGGAAGAAATCGACCGGCTGAATATTCTCCATGCCAGTCTGCTGGCGATGCACCGCGCGGTCGAGCAGTTATCACTGCAACCCGAGTTTGTACTGGTGGACGGGAACCGCAAGCCGCAATGGAATTACGCTTGCGATACGGTGGTCAAGGGAGATGACCGCGTGGCGGCTATCGCCGCCGCGTCCATTCTCGCCAAGGTAACCCGGGACCGGGAAATGGTGGAGCTGGACCAGCGCTATCCGGGGTACGGGTTGGCGGAGCACAAGGGCTACCCCACCAAGGTGCATATGGAGGCGCTGGAGAGGCTCGGGGCGAGCCCGGTACACCGCAGGAGTTTCGCGCCGGTAAAGCGGCAGCTGGAGTTGATCTGAAGCGGGTGCTGGCCGGAGCCTAGCCGCGCATTTTCTTGATGCGCGCGCTGGTAATCATCTTGTCGGACACGGCCACTATTTCGATCAGGTAGCTGCCCAGATAGAGACTGATATTGCCTTCCGGGATGCTTTCCAGGTGTTCCATTACCAGGCCGTTAAATGTTTTTGGCCCGTCGGTGGGCAGGTCCCAGTGCAGTGTGCGATTAATTTCGCGGATTGAGGTCCCGCCATCCACCAGATACCAGTCGTCTTCCTGGGCAACGATTTCCTCGTCGTCGCTGGGTACCGGGCTGGCGGTAAAGTCGCCAACGATCTCTTCCAGCAGATCTTCCAGGGTTACGATCCCCATTACCTCACCGTATTCATCCACCACCAGGCCCATGCGGCGCTTCTTCTGCTGGAAATTCATCAGCAGGGTGGGGAGGGGGGTTGCCTCCGGTACGAAATAGGGCTCGTTGAGGTGGGCCTTGAGGGTGTCCGCGGTGAGTGTTTCCGGGCCATCGCGCAGGATCTGTGCCGCGCGTCGCAGGTGCAGGATACCGACCACCTGGTTGATATCGCCGCGGTAAACCGGCAGCCGGGTGAAGCTGCTCTCGGCGAGCTGTTTCAGGATGTCTTCCGCGGAGTTGTCCAGGTCCACCCCGACCACTTCATTGCGGGGAATCATGATGTCTTCCACCGTGGCCTGGTCCAGATCCAGCACGTTGAGCAGCATGCCCTTGTGCTTGGTGGGGAGCAGGGCGCCGGACTCGAACACCACGGTGCGCAGTTCTTCGGGCGCCAAGTGCTCCGCTTCCGATTCCTTTCCCGCTTCGACGCCCACAAGGCGGGCCAGCGCATTGGATATGCTGCCAACGAACCACACGAACGGAGTGAGTAGCCACAGCAATGGCTGCAGTATCCAGCTTGCGGGAAAGGCCACCTTCTCGGGGTGGAGGGCGGCAATGGTTTTCGGTGTGACCTCGGCGAAAATCAGCACCACCAGGGTCAGTGCTGCGGTTGCGTACAGCACGCCGGCTTCGCCGTAGAGGCGGGTGAACACCGCGGTGGCAATGGCGGTGGCGAGAATGTTGACCAGATTGTTTCCGATAAGGATCGCGCCGATCAGCTTGTCCGGTCGGGACAGCAGCTCCATCGAGCGTTTGGCGCCTTTGTGGCCACTTTTGGCCTGGTGTCGCAGGCGGTAGCGGTTCAGCGCCATCATGCTGGTTTCGGAGCTGGAAAAGAAGGCGGAAATGACTATCAGCAGGCCTATCAGTGCAAACAATAGGCCGGGCGGTATCTCGTTCAAGGGGGAACTCTTTTCAAGGAAACAGGGCGATATTGGAACAGAATGTCGCGGCCCGCAAGTTGCGGGCGGTCAGTTCCGGTGCAGGATGACTTCCAGTGCCAGTTTGCTGCCGAAAAACGCCAGCAGCAGCACGGCGAAAGCGCTGAGGGTCCAGCGTACCGCGGTATTGCCGCGCCAGCCTTTTTTCCAGTGTCCCCACAGCAGGATGCTGTAGAGCACCCACGCCAGTATGGAGAGTGCGGATTTATGCACCAGGTGCTGGGCGAACATGTCTTCCATAAACAGGGCGCCGGTAATCAGCGCGGCGGTGAGCAGCAGTTGGCCGAATGTGATCAGGCCGAACAGCAGGCTCTCCATGGTCTGCAAAGGGGGCAGAAAGCGGCTGATGCCGGATGGCTGGTGGTTGTGCAGTTGCTGGTTGAGCCAGTAGAGGTACAGTGCCTGTAAGGTGGCCAGTGTCAGCAGCGAATAGGCGGAGATCGACAGTAGTGCGTGTGCGGCGATCCCCGGGGACAGTTGCTGGCGCGGCGATACACTACCCCAGGCATGCACGGCTGCCAGTTCGGCGAGGGCTGCCAGGGGTGCCGCCGCCAGAATCAGCAGGGTGAGCTGGTGGCGTCGGGAAAGGATCAGCAATAGCAGGGTGACCGTCCAGGCAATCAGGGAAAGCATGGCCAGCAGGTCAAAGCGGAACCCGTCGTCCGCGAACAGGACGTACTTGAGTGAGATGCCGTGGGCGATGACCGCGCAGGTGAGAAGGCCCGGTAACAGTATCCTGCCGGGTTGCTGGTGGCGAACGAGTGCCATTGCCGCTGCTACAGTAGTGGCTATATAGAGTGCTATTGCCGTCCAGTGGGCGAGCGCCGCCATTGATTCTTCCATCATTTATTCTCGTGGCGGGGAGTTTGTCACAGCGCGCCGGCGCTGGAAAGGGCGGTATTGTCCACCCTTGCGGCAGATTGCGATCAGCGCCCGACAAATCGCCGCCGGTGGGATATACTGCCGCGTTTTCCGGGCCCTGGGCCCGCGTCAGCCATCCACAATGCGATTGAGAAGGTGATATGTTCGATAACCTGAGCGACCGTTTATCGTCGGCCCTGAAGAAGGTCACGGGCAAGGCGCGTCTGACGGATGACAATATTCGCGACACCCTGCGCGAAGTGCGCAAGGCGCTGCTGGAGGCCGACGTGGCCCTGCCGGTGGTCAAGGCGTTTGTTCAGCAGGTGCGTACCGCCGCGGTGGGCCAGAAGGTCAGCAAGGCGCTCAATCCGGGTCAGCAATTTGTCAAAATCGTACAGGACGAGCTGGTCAAGGTAATGGGCGAGGCGGCGACGCCGCTCAACCTGGCGGTGCAGCCCCCTGCGGTCATCCTGATGGCGGGCCTGCAGGGTGCCGGTAAAACCACCAGCGTTGCCAAGCTCGCCAAGTACCTGCAGGAGCGGGAAAAGAAAAAGGTGATGGTGGTCAGTGCCGACGTCTACCGTCCCGCAGCCATCAAACAGCTGGAGACTCTGGCCGGCGAGGTGGGGGCCCTGTTCCACCCCTCGCAGCCGGACCAGAAGCCGCTGGCTATCGCCCAGGGCGCACTGGAAGCGGCGCGCAAGCAATTCGCCGACGTTTTGATTGTGGATACCGCTGGCCGCTTGCATAT
The DNA here is from genome assembly GCF_913055755.1 of uncultured Microbulbifer sp. Taxonomy (GTDB): domain Bacteria; phylum Pseudomonadota; class Gammaproteobacteria; order Pseudomonadales; family Cellvibrionaceae; genus Microbulbifer. Next base: position 10,387 of record NZ_CAJXKH010000028.1, on the reverse strand, counting down.
CGACGACCAGCTGATGGACGAGATCCGCGAGCTGCACGGTGCGATCAATCCGGCGGAAACCCTGTTCGTGATCGACGCCATGATCGGTCAGGATGCGGTGAATACCGCCAGCGCCTTCAATGATGCGCTGCCGCTGACCGGTGTCATTCTCACCAAGGCTGACGGTGACGCTCGCGGTGGTGCGGCGCTGTCTGTGCGCCATGTGACTGGCAAGCCAATCAAATTTATCGGTGTTGGTGAAAAAACCGATGCCCTGGAAACCTTCCACCCGGACCGTATCGCGTCGCGGATTCTCGGTATGGGCGACATCCTGTCGCTGATCGAGCAGGCCGAGCAGACCATCGACAAGTCCAAGGCGGAAAAGCTGGTCAAAAAGGTCCAGAAGGGCAAGGGGTTCGACTTGGAAGATCTGCGCGATCAGTTGCAGCAGATGCAGAATATGGGTGGCCTGGGTGCGCTGATGGACAAGATGCCGGGTATGGGCGGTCTCGCACAGGCCGCGCAACAGGCGGACATGGGCAAGGAGTTTCGCCGCATGGACGCCATGATCAGCTCCATGACTCCGGAGGAGCGCCGCAATCCCGAGCTGCTCAACGGCTCCCGCAAGCGCCGCATTACCATGGGGTCGGGTACCCAGATCCAGGACCTGAACCGCCTGCTCAAGCAGCACAAGCAGATGGGCAAGATGATGAAAAAGCTCAAGGGCGGCGGCATGGGCAAGCTGATGCGCGGCATGGGCGGGCTGCCCGGTATGGGCGGCGGCGCCGGTGGCATGGGTGGTCTCGGTGGCATGCCCGGTGGCCTGCCACCCGGTTTCCGCAAAAAATAAGCGTTTTTGGCGGGCGGTTGGCGGCCGGGAAAAGTGGCATTTGCCGGGGTAAAACTGGCGCTATACAAACCCAGGTGCGTACATTAGAATACGCCGCCTTTCAGCGGGCCTCTAGCATATGCATCGCATATCTCCCGGGGTCGGCTGGTAATTGATTTAAAAGCAGATTTTGCCTCTGGCGGAATCTGTATTACCGCCGAGAGGCGGAAATTTCACCGGTCAGCAAGTGTGACCGGTTAGTGTTGAAACTACAGGATAGCTACATGGTAACCATTCGTTTGGCTCGTGGTGGTGCGAAGAAGCGCCCGTTTTATCACCTGACTGTGACCGACAGCCGCAAATCCCGCGACGGTCGTTTCATCGAGCGCGTGGGTTTCTTCAACCCGGTTGCCCGCGGTCAGGAAGAGCGTCTGCGCGTTGATCGCGAGCGCGTCGAGTACTGGGTAGGCCAAGGCGCCCAGGTATCCGACCGCGTCAGCAAGCTGCTGAAAGAATCTGCCTGATTCGAAACGTCGGAATCTGACCGGGGGTACGCCTGTGACTGAGACAACAGCGAATTCGCTGGTTACCGTCGGGCGCATTACCTCGGTTTATGGTGTCCGGGGCTGGGTCAAGGTGCATTCCTATACCGAGCCTATGGACAACATTCTGCAGTTTTCCCCGTGGCAACTGCAGGGGCCGGATGGCCAAACCTGGCAGACGATAGAAATTGATGAGGGTAAAAGGCACGGCAAGGGCCTGATTGTCCACATCAAGGGGGTCGATGATCGCGATCTGGCTGCACAGTACTGTCAGCGGGATATTGCCGTTTCCGGCAGCGAATTGCCGTCGCTGGACGAGGGCGAGTACTACTGGCACCAATTGCAGGGTCTGCAGGTGGTGAGTCAGTACGAAGGCCGCGAATACCGTTTCGGTCAGGTGCAGCGGATGATGGAAACCGGTGCCAACGACGTCATGGTGGTGCGGGGCGGAGATGACGGGCGCGAGCGCCTGATTCCCTATCTGCCCGGCGAGTACATCACCGATGTCGACCTGGATACCGGTGTCATTACCGTTTGCTGGGACCCGGAATTCTGATGGTGGCCAAGCGCATTGCGCTGGTAAGCATCTTTCCGGAGATGTTTGCCGCACTGACCGACTACGGCATCAGTGGTCGGGCGGTAAAAGACGGCCTGCTTGAAGTGCGCTGCTGGAACCCGCGGGATTACACCAGCGACCGCCACCGCACGGTAGACGACCGCCCTTACGGCGGTGGGCCGGGCATGGTGATGCTTGCGGAGCCGCTGTCCCAGGCGCTTACCGACGCGCGCCAGTGGGCAGAAGAGACCGGCACTGCGCGCACCATCTATCTGTCCCCGCAGGGGCGACAGCTGGATCAGGGCGGTGTCGAGCAGCTGGCGGACGCCGGCAACCTGGTGTTGCTGGCCGGTCGTTACGAGGGGATTGACGAGCGTATCGTCGAAACCCTGATCGATGAAGAGTGGTCCATTGGTGACTATGTCCTGAGTGGTGGCGAGCTCGCCGCCATGGTGATGGTGGATGCGATTACCCGCCTGATACCCGGGGCGCTCGGTCACAATCAGTCTGCGGTAGAGGATTCCTTTGCTCAGGGGCTGCTGGACTGCCCGCACTATACCCGCCCGGAGAATTATCAGGGCAGGGTGGTTCCGGAGGTTTTGCTTTCCGGGAACCACGAAAGAATTCGCCTCTGGCGCCTCAAGCAGGCACTGGGGCGCACATACCAGCGCCGCCCGGACTTGCTGAGCGAGCTGGCGCTGACACCGGAACAGTCGCGACTGCTGCAAGAGTTTCTGCAGGAGCGGGATTCCGGGGAACAGAATTAATATCGGATTCGCCGCGAGGCGTGAGTAATCCGGTGATCTAGCCGTGAGGCTACACAAACCCTTTTGGAGAACTCCAAATGACCAACAAAATCATCCAGCAGCTGGAACAGGAACAGCTGAAAGCAGAACTGCCGACTTTTGCCCCGGGCGACACCGTTGTCGTACAGGTAAAGGTAAAAGAAGGTAACCGCGAGCGTCTGCAGGCGTTTGAAGGTGTTGTTATCGGCAAGCGCAACCGCGGCCTGAACTCCTCCTTCACTGTGCGCAAGATCTCTCACGGTGTTGGTGTTGAGCGTACCTTCCAGACTCACAGCCCGCTGGTTGACAGCGTTTCTGTGAAGCGTCGCGGTGACGTACGTCAGGCCAAGCTGTACTACCTGCGCAGCCTCACTGGTAAGGCGGCACGTATCAAGGAAAAGCTCAACTGAGTTTTCTCCTGCAAGAAAAACCGGAGCCTGGCTCCGGTTTTTTTATGCCTGCTGAAAATGCGCGCCGCACATACCGGCGCCAGTGGCCTGTGGTTTAATGCGGATATGAAGCAAATACCTCCCCACGCACACCTGTTGACCGCCTGGCTGGATATGCTCTGGGCCGAGCGCGGTGCCAGCGAGCATACGCGGGCCGCTTACGGCCGCGACCTGAATGCATTTGCAGCCTATTGCGCGGAATGCAGCCGGGATCTGCTGGCGGTGGGGCGTGAAGATGTGCTTGCGTACCTGGGCGGGCGGCATGCCGCAGGGCATTCCGCGCGGTCCAGTGCGCGGGCACTGGCGGCGATGCGCAGCTTTTATCGCTACTGCCTGCGCCAGCGCCTAATCGACCGGGATCCGGTGGCGCTGGTGGAGAACCCCAAGTTGCCCAAACCCCTGCCCAAATCCCTGTCTGAGCAGGATGTGGAGCAGCTGTTGGCGGCGCCGGATACGGACACCGCGATCGGATTGCGGGACAAGGCCATGCTGGAGCTGCTGTACGCCTGTGGGCTGCGCGTCAGTGAGCTGGTGGGGCTGCGCATGTCTCAGGTGAACCTGCGGCAAGGCGTGGTCAGGGTTTTCGGCAAGGGGCGCAAGGAGCGCCTGGTTCCCATGGGGCAGGCGGCGGAGACCTGGTTGCAGCGCTATTTTTCCCTCGCTCGCCCGCAGCTGTTACCACCGGGGGAGAGTGACGCCTGCTTCCCCGGGCGCAGTGGCGACCCGATGACCCGGCAGACGTTCTGGCACCGGATCAAGCACTGGGCGGCTGTGGCCGGCATCGACAAGCCATTGTCGCCCCACACCTTGCGGCACGCCTTTGCTACCCATCTGCTCAACCACGGTGCCGACCTGCGGGTAGTACAGTTGCTGCTGGGGCATACAGACCTGTCCACCACCCAGATCTATACCCAGGTGGCCCGGGCGCGGTTGCAGGCGTTGCATTCGGAACACCATCCACGGGGCTGATGGCTCAACGGTTCCGGCAGGTTGGCAAGGGGGCTGTCAGGTGGTAAAACACGACGTATCGCGGCCCTCCGACGCAGAATGCTGCCATACTGGGCAGGAACCAGTGGCGGCCCTCGGGGTCGAATCATCGAATAATCTGGAGTACACAGGATCATGACCTCAATTTTCCGGCCGCTGGCCGCAGTAGCCGCCGCAGCGCTGATGTCGCTGGGGCAGTCGGCGGTGGCCGATGTGGACACGGCGGTGGCCAAGCAGATCAAGGCCAAGCTCGCTGCCGGCAACCCCCGGGCAACAATTGGCGAAGTGCGCGAGAGCCCGGTTAGCGGTCTCTATGAGGTGGAAGTGGACGGTGGCAACGTGCTGTACGTTTCCGCAGACGGCGGTCACTTTATTGCCGGTGACCTGTATCAGGTGCAGTCCAAACAGGTGGTGAACCTGTCGGAACAGCGCCGCACCCGTCAGCGTGCTGCGGTCATGGATCAGCAGGACCTGGGTGACATGATTGTGTTTTCACCCAAGGGGGAAACCAAGGCCCATATATACGTGTTTACCGATGTGGACTGCGGCTACTGCCGCAAGCTGCACAACGATGTGCCGGAGCTAAACCGCCGTGGCATCGAGGTGCGTTACCTGGCGTTTCCCCGCGCGGGCCTGAACTCCCAGGGATATCGCAAAATCGCCACCGCCTGGTGTGCGGACGATCGCAATGCGACCCTTACCAAGCTCAAGAACCGGGAGAGTGTTGCGCTGAACGTGTGCAAGAACAACCCGGTAGCCGCGCAGTACAAGCTGGGTAACGAGGTGATCGATGTGCGCGGTACCCCGACCATCGTGATGGAAGACGGTACCGTTGTGCCCGGATACCTGCCACCGGAAACCCTGGTAAAAGCCCTGGGTATTTGATGGAAGTGGGTATCTGATGGAAAGAGGCCGGCCCTGTGGCCGGCCTTTTAGTTTCTGAGGAAATTGGTTTCCGCAGAGCGCATCTCGATGCGCTGATCCCCGCAAAGCAACACTTCTCCCGCCGCATCCGCGGTCCATCATTATCGGTGCACTGCCTAATTACTGATCATCGCGCGCAATTTTATTGACAATTTCACTAATATCTCAGTAAGGTTGTCGACCTTTTTTCGATTTATCCGCCAGTTATTGCGCTGTAATCAAAATATTCATGCGCGGAGGGAAGTTGTGAGCGCATTCGCCGACGAGGCCACTCAGGTCAACCAATCATCTTCAATTTCACCTGCGGCCGGTGCGCCGGCGGTACGTATTGGTATCTGCGGTCTTGGAACCGTAGGTAGTGGTACGGTCAACGTGATGACGCGCAATGCGCAGGAAATTGCCGCACGCTGCGGGCGCCCGGTGGAAATTACCCAGGTCGGTGCGCGCCGGGATAACCCGGCCTGCGATACCAGCGGCTTCAATGTCACGCGTGAGATCTTCGATGTCGCTACCAACCCGGATGTGGATATTCTGGTGGAGCTGATTGGCGGTACCACCGTGGCCAGGGAGCTCGTTCTCGCGGCCATCGCCAATGGCAAGCACGTTGTCACCGCAAACAAGGCCCTGATCGCCGAACACGGCAACGAACTGTTCGCGGCGGCGGCGGAACAGGGGGTGACCATTGCCTACGAGGCCGCGGTTGCCGGTGGAATCCCGATCATCAAATCCCTGCGCGAAGGGCTGGTTGGCAATCGCATTCAGTGGCTGGCAGGTATCATCAACGGTACCGGCAATTACATTCTCACCGAGATGCGCGACAAGGGACGCAGCTTCGATGAGGCACTGGCACAGGCGCAGGCCCTGGGCTATGCAGAGGCCGACCCGACCTTCGATGTGGAGGGGATCGACGCAGCCCACAAACTGGTCATCATGGCGTCCCTGGCCTTCGGTATGCCGCTGGCTTTCGACAAGGTATATACGGAAGGCATCAGCGGAATTTGCAAAGAAGATATCCGCTATGCCGACGAACTGGGTTACCGGATCAAGCACCTGGGTATTGCCCGCCGCACCGGGGCGGGTGTCGAACTACGGGTGCACCCGACCCTGATTCCCCAGCGCCGTCTGATCGCCAATGTCAACGGCGTAATGAATGCGGTGCTGGTGAATGGCGATGCGGTGGGGCCCACTCTCTACTACGGTGCCGGTGCCGGCGCCGAAGCCACGGCTTCTGCGGTGATTGCGGATATCGTCGATGTGGCGCGGACCCTCAACGTGCGTCCGGATCAGCGGGTGCCGCTGGCCGGGGTGACCCAGGATCGTCAGGGTGATCTGGATGACGTATTGCCCATGAGCGAAGCGGAAACCAGCTATTACATGCGTATTTCGGCATTCGACAAGCCGGGTGTCATGTCCCAGGTGGCGACCATCTGCAGCAACCAGGGAATCAGCATCGAGGCCCTGATCCAGCACGAGCCGGCGGAGGACGAAGAGCTGGTGCCGGTGGTGCTACTTACCAGTCGTGCCAAAGAGGCCCAGTTGCAGGAAGCGGTTTCCCAGATCGAAGCCCTGGACAGCATTCAGGGCCCGGTTGTCCGCATCCGCGTGGAACCGCTGGGCTGATCTGACCCGCTTACTTTTCCGATGGCGGGAGCACTTCGGTGTGCCCGCCACCCACTGTCTCCGAACAAGAACCCGAATCACCGTGAAATTTATCAGTACCCGCGGCCGCGCGCCGTCTCTCAGCTTTGCCGATACCGTTTTGACCGGGCTGGCCAGCGATGGTGGCCTGTATGTTCCGGAAACCCTGCCGCAATTCACTCGCGAGGAAATCGCGGAAATGGCGGGGCTCAGTTACCAGGAACTGGCATTTCGCATCATGTGGCCGTTTGTGGCGGAAGACCTGACGCAAGACGAGATGCGGGGCATTATTGATCGCGCCTACGCGAGCTTCCGTCACCAGGCGATTGCGCCGCTGGTGCAGACTGCCCACAACGAATGGGTACTGGAACTGTTCCAGGGGCCGACCCTGGCGTTCAAGGACTTTGCGCTGCAGTTTCTCGGCCAGCTGTTCGACTTGCTGTTGAAAAAGCGCGGCGAGAAGGTCGTGGTCCTGGGGGCGACCTCCGGCGACACCGGTTCAGCGGCAATCGAAGGCTGCCGCCACTGCGAGAACATCGATATTTTCATTCTGCATCCGCACAACCGGGTCTCCGAAGTGCAGCGCAAGCAGATGACCACGGTGCTGTCCGACAACGTGTTTAATATTGCCCTCGAAGGCAACTTCGATGACTGCCAGAACATGGTTAAAGCCAGTTTTGCCGACCAGTCATTCCTGCCGGATGGGCGCCGCCTGGTGGCGGTGAATTCGATCAACTGGGCGCGGATCATGGCCCAGATCGTGTACTACTTCTACGCCGCCCTGAGCCTGGGCGCGCCGCACCGGGCGGTGAACTTCTCGGTACCCACGGGCAACTTCGGCGATATCTTCGCCGGTTACCTGGCGCGGGGCATGGGCCTGCCGATTAACCAGCTGGTGATCGCCACCAATGCCAACGATATTCTGCACCGCTGTATCAGTGCCAACGACCACTCGCCGCAGCCACTGGTGCACAGCCTGTCGCCGAGTATGGATATCATGGTGTCGAGCAACTTCGAGCGCCTGCTGTTCGACCTCTACGGTCGCAACGGCTCTGCCATCGCCGAGCTGCTGGCGGACCGCAGCGCCCCCCTGAAACTCGACGAAGGGGCGCTGGACAAGGCGCGGACCCTGTTCGCCTCCGAGCGTGTGGATGACGCGCGCACCGTGGAGGTGATTCGCGAAGTCTTCGAAGCCACCGAATACCTGCTGGACCCCCATACCGCAATCGGTGTGGAAGCCGCGCGCCGGGCGCGCAAGTCACAGGCCGAGCCCATGGTCTGCCTGGCCACCGCGCACCCCGCCAAGTTCAGCGAGGCAGTGGACAAGGCGCTGCCCGGTACCCGGGTGCCGCTGCCCCATCACATGCAGGACCTGATGGCGCGGGAAGAGCGGTTACAAGTGCTGCCGAACGCGCTCTCCGCAGTACACGATTTTATCTCCAGCACTCTGGGTTGAGATCGCCCGGTAGAGCTGGGTTAGAATAGCGTTTTGCCGGCACTGCGTCGGCCGAACAGGAACTAATCAAGCGACCGGATGCGATGAACGCGATCATTCGACGGCGGCCAGTGGATTTGTCCACTGGCCGTTTTGCTTCCAATACACCGGAAATCCTGCAGCGAGTGCTGTTGGGGCGCGGTGTGACCAGTGACCAGGAGCTGGATCACCGGCTTGCCCGGCTGCACAGTCCCGAGTCCATGCGCGGGGTAGACGCGGCAGTGGCGTTGCTGGTGGAAGCGGTGCGGTCCCAGCACAAGATCCTCATTGTCGGGGACTTTGATGCGGACGGCGCCACCAGCAGTACCCTCGCGGTACTGGCGCTGGGAGCACTGGGCGCGGGGCCGGTGGACTATCTGGTGCCGAACCGCTTCGAATTTGGCTACGGGCTGACACCGGAAATTGTCGAGGTTGCGCGCGAGTACCAGCCGGACCTGCTGATCACCGTAGACAATGGCATCAGCAGTATCGATGGTGTCGCTGCCGCTCGCGCCGCCGGGCTCAAGGTTATCGTTACCGACCACCATCTTCCCGGCAGCGAGTTGCCGCAGGCGGATGCCATCGTCAACCCCAACCAGCCGGACTGCGAATTCCCGAGTAAAAACCTCGCCGGCGTCGGGGTGATTTTTTATCTCCTGAGCCGGCTGCGTACCGCGCTGCAGGCGTCGGGCTGGTTTGACGAGACCGGGATCAGTGCGCCGAATATGGCCGAATACCTCGATCTGGTTGCCCTGGGCACCGTCGCCGACCTGGTACCGCTGGACCACAATAACCGGGTGCTGGTGCATCAGGGTATTGCGCGTATCCGCGCCGGGCGCTGCCGCCCCGGAATTCAGGCGCTGATGGACGTCGCCGGGCGCGACCTGACCCGGCTCTCCACCACGGATATCGGGTTTATCCTCGGTCCCCGTATCAATGCCGCCGGGCGCCTGGACGACATCGGCACCGGTATCCGCTGCCTGCTGACGCGGGACCCGCAGGAGGCCCGCGAGCTGGCCTCCGAGCTGGACGGCCTCAACCGCGACCGCAAGGCGATCGAGGCCGGAATGCAGCGGGAAGCGATGGCGGCACTGGAGCAGCTGCAGATCGGCGGCGATGAACTGCCCTGGAGCCTGTGCCTGTACGACGCCGCCTGGCACCAGGGGGTGGTGGGCATTCTCGCCAGTCGTATCAAGGAAAAATTCCACCGCCCGGTCATCGCCTTTGCCGACGGTGACAACAGCCTTATTAAAGGTTCTGCGCGCTCCATTCCCGGACTGCACATTCGCGATGCCCTGAGTGATGTGGCGGCTGCGCATCCGCACCTGATTACCAAGTTTGGCGGTCACGCCATGGCGGCGGGGCTCAGTCTGCCGGCAGAAAATCTGTCGGCATTCACCGATGCATTCGAGGCTGCGGTGCGCAATCGCCTGTCGGAGTCCCAGCTGCAGGCAGTAATTGATTCCGATGGCGAGTTGCAGCCGCAGGAATTTTCCATGGATACCGCAGCGCAATTGCGCGCCTGCGCACCCTGGGGGCAGGCGTTTCCGGAACCCCAGTTCGATGGTGAATTCCTGTTGCTGCAGCAGCGGATTGTTGGGGAAAAGCACCTGAAAATGGTGGTCGCACCAGTGGCTGAGCCGCAGCGTGCCCTGGATGCCATTGCATTCAATATTGATACGGATTTCTGGCCGGCACAGGTGGAACGGGTGCATCTGGCGTTCAAACTCGATATCAACGAGTTTCGTGGCAGGCAGTCGCTGCAGTTGATGGTTTCCCATTTGCAGCCAGTTGCTGAAGTTTAATTAAGTAGTTTGTCCTTTCTGCGAAGGTGACGATACCGGGTGCAGCCTTGCGAGACCTTCTAAAACAGGGATGTTTTAGAAGAGCCCCCAGGGATGGGTTCACGGCGTGTCTCGCAAGGCTGCACCCGGTAGCGGCACCGCCACGAATTTGTTTCGTGAAATGGTCGGGCTGGGAAGCATTTTTTTGAGGTAACAATTAATGAATCGCAAACAGGTTCAGGCGGAAGTATTGCTGTTGCTGGCGGCACTGTTCTGGGGGCTCGCATTTGTGCCGCAGAAAATCGCCATGGAGCATATCGAGCCGCTGGCGTTTAACGCCTGGCGATTTTTTCTGGGTGGTCTGATTCTGGTTCCGCTGGTTTACTGGCTTGCGTCGCGCCGGGATATGCAGCCGGGGGAAGAGGGTGGGGCGACCGTGC
>NZ_CAJXKH010000027.1 GCF_913055755.1 uncultured Microbulbifer sp. | reverse complement strand
CCCGCCGGTAGTAACCGGCGGGGTGCACCAGGAGTTGTTTGGAGTTATTGCAGGATCAGGAAAATGCCGGCGGGGCGCGCCCAGGTGGAGTGAAATAGGTGGGCCGGATACGCAAGTGTCGCGGTGCGGCGGTGCCGAGGCTGGAGCGGAGACCCCGGGTTTCCGGGAAAGCGGGTTCACCGGCCACACTGCCGGTGGCTGCGGCGGCAAAGGCACAGGTACTGTCGGCAAAATGCTTGGCGGTGGCCGGGTCGTGATCGTGGCCGGCGCCGTGTGTACCCTGGTGGTCCTGGTGATGACCGTCGTGATGGCTACCGGGCTGGACTTCGTGTACCGGGGATGCCTGCAGGCTGTTCAGTAGCTGCGCCGCGCGACTGTCGCCGTGACACAGCTGGTAGGGGCCGCCGGTGGACAGGGGAGCGGGCATAAAACCGGCGGGCACCAGGCCGCGGACTGCCAGGAAGCAGACCAGCAGTGCCCAGAGGCAGTGATTCAGGCCATTCCGGTATCGCCGAAGGTGCATGGTTTCCCTGTGGTTGTCTGGCGCTTTTCCTGGTGGGGTTGCTCGTAAAATGAACAATATGTGTCCCCGTGGGAATGTGGCATCATGGTGGCGCCAAAATGATAAAAGTGATTATCGACCAAGGAATGTCCAGTGAACAATAAATACAATGTAAAAATCAGCGGTAACGCCTTTGGGGGGAAGAGCCGTGAGGAAGCGGTGGCCGCACTGGCCCGCTACGCGGGAATCGGCCAGGAGCGCGCGGAAGCCATGTTCGCCCGTGCCCCCGCTATCGTTAAGCGGGATGTTCCCCGCGACCTGGCCCTGAGCTACCAGAAAAAACTGCGGGACCTGGGGATCGATGCAATCGTCGCGCCGGCGACTGCCGAGGCTGCCACAGAGGCTGCGGCCAGCGGCAAGCCAGCGGCCACCAGCGAGCCGGTGGAGAGCGCAGCAATGGCAAGCGCGCAAAAGCAGGCGGCTTCCGGCGCCCGGGAAACCGCTACAGCGGGTGCCGCGGCGGATGCTGCCGCGCGTACACAATCCGCAGCGCCGCAGCAGGCCGCGCCCGCGGGTGCCGGGCAGCCCCCACTGGGCGGCGGATCCGGGGCGGACAAGCCGGCCGGCAAGCGCCACGTGGGTTTTGTGTTTACCGGTGAGGGCTACGAGTACTTCAAGATCTGGATCGTGAACATCCTGCTCACCATCGTTACCCTGGGTATCTATGCCCCCTGGGCGAAGGTACGCAACGCGCAGTACTTCTACGGCAACACCAGCCTGGATGGTGCCAGCTTTGCCTTTACCGCAGACCCGGTAAAAATGCTGATCGGTCGCCTGATCGCCGTGGGCCTGCTGATCGTGTTTATGCTGTTGCAGAATTTCTACCCGCTCGTCGCAGTGGCGCTGAGTCTGAGTTTTGTATTCATCTTCCCCTGGGTCATCAATCGCACCTTCGCGTTTTACGCGCGCAACAGTACTTACCGCAATATCCGTTTCCGCTTTGTTGGTAAATACGGCAATGCGCTGATCACCTATATCGGCTGGCCGCTGCTGGCTGGTTTGAGCCTGGGCCTGCTGATTCCGTTTTCCCTGTACAAGCAGAAGCAGTACGTGGTGGAAAACCACCGCTACGGTAACCAGAGCTTTTCCTTCCGCGCCAAGGTGGGGGATTTTTACGGGCTGTGTCTTATTGCCTTTGCCGTCACCGTACTGGGTGTAATTGCCGGTGGGCTGCTTGCTTATTTGACGCCAATCCCCAGTACTGTTGGCGTGCTCCTGGGATACGGGCTCGGCGTGCTCTATTTTGTCACCAACATCAATAATGTGGTGTTCAATAACCTGAGCCTGTCTTCCCACGACTTCAAGGCCAAGTACGAAATGAAAGGGTTCGGCTGGTTGATGGTGAGCAACCTCCTGTTCACTGTGCTGACCCTCGGGCTGTTCATCCCCTGGGCCAAGGTACGCCTCGCCCGCTATGCGGCAGAACATATCGCAGTGGATGTTGCCCAGGATCTGGACAAGTTCGCGGCGATCAGCCAGCCGGATGAATCCGCCTTCGGTGAAGAATTCGGTGATGTATTTGATATGGAAGTCGGGTTTTGAGCCAGGCTATTACCATTTCCGGTAAATGGGAGGACGGCGCCAGCAGCGCCGCGCTCCCGGCGCAGTTGCACCTGCTCGACGAGCGGGTGTACCTGATTGCGGGTGAAGTGGAACAGCTCAACCTGCCCCTGAGCGCGGTACACCTTTCACCCCGCATCGGGCGCACCCCGCGCTATGTCACCTTTGACGGCTTTGCCGGGCAGCTGGAAAGCAGCGATCACGAAAACCTGCAGCAACTCGACGGCCTGGTGGGCGGCAAGGTGTCCGGCCTGATCGACCGCCTGGAGCAGCACCTGCTGATGGTGGTGATGGCGACGGTGGTGGTTGCCGGGATTATTGCCGGCTATTTCTTCTGGGGATTGCCCGCCGGCAGCAAGGCACTGGCCTACCAGCTGCCGGACAATATCCTGGACCGTTCGTCGAGGGAGACCCTGTCATTACTCGAAGAGTATTCCCTGCACGAAACCGCCCTCAGCGAGGATCGCCAGCAGGTGATTCGTGAAGACATTCAGGCCGCGGTGCCGGAGTACCCCATCGACAAGCTGCGTTTTTACGGCGGTGGCGATATGGGCGCGAATGCTTTCGCGCTGCCGGATGGCACCATTATTTTTACCGATGAAATCGTCGAGTTGATGGCGAATTCCGACGAGGTTATCGCCGTCTTTGGTCACGAACTGGCGCACGTCAAAAATCGCCACTCCCTGCGCCAGGTCATCCAGGGTTCCGCCCTCAGCCTGACCTTTGCCATGATCAGTGGCGATGTATCCGCGCTGGGTGACCTGCTGATCACCGCGCCGGTAATATTTACCCAGTTGTCCTATTCGCGCGGGTTCGAGCTTGAATCCGATGCTTACGCGGTGGAACTGCTGCGGGAACAGGAGCGCCCCGCTGCAGCCCTCGGGGCTATCCTGACCAAGCTGCACCACAGCCATGAACTGAAGCTGTGTGACGGTAACCTCCACTGCGATGAGGGCGACGAGCCGGATTCGGAGACAGGTGTCGAAGAAGAAGATGCGCGCGGCTGGCAGGATTACCTGAGCACCCATCCGCACCTGCAGGAGCGTATTGCACTGACCAGGGAAACGGAAAACGGTTGAGGCCGCAGAGCGGCCGAGAATTTCTCACAAGCAATGCTGGATATCGCACTCAAGGATCAGATAAAGGGAGATGGATCATGGCGATGGCACTGGAAATGAACGAATCCGTCAATGTATTCGATGACCCGCTACTGGAATGCAGTGCCGACCCGCTCACGGGTTTTTTCCGCGACGGCTGCTGCAACACCAACGAACAGGATCTGGGATCTCACACCGTGTGTGTGGAGGTAACGGAAGATTTTCTGAAATTTTCCCGGGCACAGGGCAATGACCTGACCACGCCGGTGGAGGAGTTTGGTTTTCCCGGTCTGCATGCGGGAGATCGCTGGTGCCTGTGTGCGGCGCGCTGGCTGGAAGCGCAGCAGGCGGATATGGCACCGCGGGTCTACCTGCAGCGGACACACAAACGCGCGCTGGAAATCGTTCCCCTGGCGCTGCTGCGCCAGTATGCCGTGGACCTGAACTGAGACAGGTGTGGGGAGCGGAAAAAACAAAAAGGCCCTGTGGCAAGCCTTCCTGGCCTACCCAGAGCCAGCCTTGCGGCTGAACCAACTCACAGGATGATCGTCTGTTGGTGAGCGCAGCTTCCCTGCAATTCCCCGGCCCCTGTGAGATGGTCGGGGAAAGTGCTCAGGGGTTAGCTTGCGCTTACTTCACCGCGGCAGCAATAGCCATTTGGGGCCTATTTGCCGCCGAGCGTGACTGGATTCGTATTCAGGGTTTGCAACCCCAGCCCGTGCTTGTTCTTCAGATCAGTCCCTCGCCAATGCACCTGGAAACCAGCTGGCCGGTGGTTTTGCAGCCCGCCCTTTTGAGAATGTTCTTGCGGTGATTTTTTACCGTGTTCTCGGCAATGCCCAGCTCCGCGGCGATCTCTGCACTGGTGAGACCACTGGCCAGCAGCCGGACGACCTCCATCTCGCGGGGACTGAAAATGGACGGTTGGCTCACTACCGGTTCGCCGTCGTTCAGCACATCCACCTTGAGGTAGCTTTCGCCCCCGAGTAAATGCAGCAGGGACAGCTTGTAATTGTTTTCTGCGGTGAGGTGGGTGATATCCGTGTGAATACCAAGCGCTCTGGCTACCCCGTCATTTTCGTCGGTGGCGAGAATCACGCACTGGTGATTGAACAGCCGGTAACCCTGGTCGGCGGTTTTCAGGCGGAAGCAGTAGGAGATTTTATATTGCCTGACCTGCTGCATACCGATGCGGTGCAGCAAACGTATGGCTGTCTCTTCTGCCGCGGCGACAAACGCAAGGTCATCCGGATGTACGCAATTGATAATGTCCTGGATGGTGCTGTTGTCGGGATCCAGTCCCAGCAGTGATCTGACCGATGGGCTCAGGTACATCGGTTTGTGCACATTGTGGAAATCCAGCACGTAATAGTAGGACGGGCCACTGCTGAAGACAGAGGCAACTGCCTGGTCGATCTCTGCCTGGCTGAGTCCAGAGCCTTTTCCCGGCGCCACATCATTACTGGCGAAAAAGCTGGGAACTTTCTGCCAGGCGCGGTGGATCAAGTTTTTATCCGGATCAAGGTTGCGCGGCGACATCGTTTACTCGGGTTTCCAACTGACGGTATTTTCGTGCGGCCCGACCTGAGCAATTACAGGTCGCGGGAGCCTTTGGGTAAAGCTATATCAGCTCCTCTACCAGATTGCTGCCCAGTAACTGGTTCATATTCTGGCAGCCCGCCTTTTTCAGGATGCGCTTGCGGTGGTTTTTGATGGTGTATTCCGACAATGCCAGCTCGTTGGCGATCTGTGCACTGGTCAGGCCCGCGGCCACCAGGCGGATGATGCTGATTTCCCGCTGTGTAAACAGCTTTTGCGTCGGTGCGGCGCCGGCGTCCGGCATGTTTACTTCCAGGTTGAAATAGGAAGGTTCCCCTTCCATACCGATCATGGAAATACAGCGATTGTTTTCCGAGGTGAGGTGGGAAATATCCGTGTGGATATTGAGGGCCTTGCCGATCCTGCCCTGTGCATCGGTGGTGAGCACCACGGCCTGATGGTTGAAGAGCCGGTAGCTGCCATCCGCCATGCGGAAACGGAAGCAGTAGGACATCTTGTACTTTTTGATTTTGTCGATGCCGATCACATCGCGAAACATCTCCACCGCAGTTTCCTCGGCGGCGGCGACGAACGGCATATCATCGGGGTGTATCTGGTCGAGAATCTGCTGGAAGGTCGCGTCCTGTGCGCTGAACCCGTGGATGGGTTCCACCAGGTCACTGATATACAGCAGATTGAGATCCGCGAGGTCGAACACGTAGTAGTAATAGGGTCCGTTGCAGAATACGGAAGCCACCAGTTGATCGAGTCGATACTGGCTGAGTTCCGTCTGCTCCTCGGCAAACAGCTCGCTGCGTTCCTCCCAGACCTGTTTCAGTAACTCGGTCTTGGGCTTGCGCTCGTGTACTTTCCCCGGCATTGCCGCGGATCCCCCAAATAACAGTTATCAGCGCGCACCTGTGGAAATCAATAATGTGATGCGCGTCACGTTTTTATTGGGACTTTTTTACCAAATAGAGCGTGATTGGCGCAACAAATATTTGTGATTCCGCCAATTTAGATCAAAAAATGTCACAATTGAATAAAAAGACAGGATGAGGGCGCGCACACCCGCTCGGGTGGGCACCGGCAAAGGCCGGTACCCGGCGCGGGCTCAGGAAGGCAGGAAGTCGATGGAGTAGTTGAGGGTGGACTTCTCCACGTTGGCGGCACCGAAATTGATCAGGCGGATGCGCGCCAGCAGTTTGCGCTCGAGATCCGAATCCTCAAGTTCACTGCTGACCAGGGTCACCGCGGAAATGGCGCCGTTGGGCTCGATAACCAGCTTTACGGTCACCTTGCCCGCCAGGGTCGGGTCCCGGCGCAGTGCGCGGTTGTAGATCGCAAAGATTGCGCCCTTGTTGGCCTCCATGATCTGGCGGATGGATTCTTCACCACGGGAGCCCCGCTCGCGGCGGGCCTGCTTGCCGCTGGACTTGGCTGCCGCGGTCGCTTCCGCAACTTCCACCCGGGTGGTCTCACGACCGGAAAGTGCAGAACCCCCGGTGTCGCGGCTCAACTTGCCGGTATTGATGCCACCGCTGGCCACCTTCGACCTGTCGCTGATCATCGAGCGGTCGACCTTCTGCGCGCTGTCGACGCCGCTGGCCAGGTTCGCGCTTGCCACTTCCGACACATCGAGGCTGTCGCGCATGTCCATCAGGTCATCCTGCAACTGCATCAGACCGGAATTGGCCGCCTTTTCCCGCGCCTTGGCCACCTCCGCCTGGGGTGCCTTCTCGCTCAGGGGCCGAGGCTTGACGGTTTTGATGGGCTCCGGCTTCTCCACCGGCTTGGGTTTTTCCACCGGCCTGGGCTTTTCCTTTTTGACCTCCTGCGGCTTTTTCTTTTCCGCCGGCTTGGGTTTTTCCACCGGTTTGGGCAGCTCTTTTTTCTCCAGGATCACCCGCGCCAGCTGCGGCGGCAATTGCTCCGCCTGCTCGCGGGTCAGTTCCGCTGCCGGAATAAAGGTAAACAGCGCACCCACCACCGCAAAGGCGGCAAAACCCACCTTGAGAAACCTGGCGAAGCGCTGGTCCTCTTCTTCGGTAGAAGCCCAGGGTAGCGAGGAGTTGTAGTAGTGCCAGGGCATCATCACCCCGCCACCCACGTTGGTTACTCGATTCATGGCCACCCTCCCACTCAGTGACCGGCAGCCGGCGCTGCAGGATCCTGCGGCGCGGTCTGGCTGACTGCGAGATCGATATCCCGGTAATCCGCCGCGGCACAGGTATTCATGATCTGCTTCAGCAGTGCGTAGGGGACTTCCTCGTCACCGAGAATCGTGATTGGCCGGCCGCTGCTTTTCTGCACCTCCGTCAGCGGCTCCGCGCGGCTGGCGAGGTATTCGAGCTCGTCCCGCAGAGCCTTGATCTGTTCCTCATCCGCGGAGATATCACCCACCCGCGCGATCATCCGGTTGCCCACCAGCAGTTGATCCCCGTTGACCCGTACCACGGTAGTGGTTTCCGGCTTTTGGGTGGAAGTGGACTCCGGAAGTTTGATGGTCTTGTCAGACTGCAGCACTTCCACATCGGAAGAGTTCACCAGCAGGAAGAAAACCAGGATGGTGAAAATATCCATCAGCGAAACCAGATTCAGCTTGGTCTGCTTGTGTCTGCGCTGCTTGCGTCCTTTCAGCTTGCCGCCGATCGTCGCTTTCATATCAGTTGCCTGCTACCTGTTCTGCCTGGGCGGGCGCATCGCCGAGGGAAATCTGCGGAAACAGTTCCGCATCCACCACCGATGCCGCCACCACCGCACGAAACGAGCGCGCGGTATCCATGGCGGTGACCAGTGTGCGATAGGGCGTACCGGGCTCGGAGAGAATTACCAGGTCTTTCTTGTCGATATCCTTGTCCCGCAGGGTGCGCTTTATTTCCTGCAATACATCGGACACCAGTTTGAAATCCGGCTTGCCGTCCCGATTGGAAACACGCTTGACACGCACTCCCGCCGGATAATTGATGTCGATGTAGTCGGCGCGCAGCACCATTTCAAGCTGCTTGTTCTCGGACTGCTGCTGGGTGTACGGATCACTGAGCCCGGGCAGGTTCAGGTTGAGCACGGAAATATGGGAAAACACCATATTCAGCAGCAATACCGGTACCAGCACCGTCATCAGGCTCATAAACGAGGTGATGTCGAGGTCCGGGTCTGTTTCCAGCCTGCGTCGGATAGCCATGGCTCTCTCTTAATTCGGATTAATCTTCGATTTCCAGTTTCTGTCCGCTAGCGATCAGGCCGTCGCGCCCGCTTTAGCCGCCGGGCGCGCAGTGGCCTCGGCCTTCTGGCCGCGGGTCAAGGTGAGCAGGTTGAGAAACTTCACCCCGGCCATTTCCAGGCTGTCGATAATCTCGTTGGTCTTGTTCTGCAGCATGGAGTAAGCCAGCAGCAGCGGGATCGCAGAGATCAGGCCGAAGGCGGTGGTGTTCATCGCCACGGAAATACTGGAAGACAGCATCGAGGCTTTTTCCGACGGATCCGCATTCGCCACCGCGGTAAACGCGGCAATCAGGCCGATAATGGTACCGAGCAGGCCCAGCAGGGTGGCGATATTGGCCAGTGTCGCGAGATAGTTGGTGCGCTTTTCCAGTCGCGGCACGGCTTCGAGAATGCTCTCTTCGATGGCCATGGCAATGTTCTCGTCCTTGCGCGCGTGCTGTGCGGTGGCAATACCGGCAGCCACAAGCTTGCCCATGGGCGCCTGTTCACCCTGGGAGAACTTGAGGGCGGCGGTAAAGTTGCGCTGCTGCATCATCGGCAGAATCTGCCCGTAGGCGCGGCGGTTGGCCATCTTGGCGCGGGACAGGAACACCCAGCGCTCGATCACCAGCACGATGCCGATAACCAGTACCAGTGCAATGGGATACATAAACGGGCCGCCATTCTGGAAGAAACGCAGCAGTGTATTGAAAAACTCCATGGTCAAATCTCCGGGACGTAAAGATTTATTACTTGTAATAACTTGTTGATATCAGCTTCTTACGAAGCGCTAAATTTCAAAGTGAAGGCGCTGATGCCGGGTGAACATTTGCGAGACCTTCCGCGAGAGGGACCTCGCGGAAGAGCCCCCAGGGATGGGTTTACGGCGTGTCTCGCAAATGTTCACCCGGCAGCGGCGCCGCCACCGGGCCTGCTTCGAGGCCTCTCCCCGTGAGCTCTCGAAGCTGGATTGGTGGCGCTAATTAATTATCTTTTTCCGGTTGCAGCAGCTTTATCTCCCGCTGCAGCTCGGAATATTCCTGGTGTTCGAACGTATGACTGATTGCGTTGGGCAAGGTACTTTCAATTCGCTCCAGGCTGTTGGCCTGTTTCCACGGAATGATATACAGAACCTTGGGCTGCTCCTGGCTGCCGATAATGGTGGACTCCAGATTGATGACCTCGCCATCGTCCTCCTGTGCAAAGACAGCATTGGTGGCGACGGAAACCACTAAAAGCATCAGTAGCTTTTTCATTACCTACATCCTCCGTTCCAGGTCCACGATCCAGCCCGCCAGTACCCGGTCCTCTTCAGTCTGCAAAGCCTGTGCCGCGCGGTAGTGTTGCAACGCCTGTTCCGGCTCGTGCAGGTAGAGATCGAACAGAATTCCCAGGTTGCGATGGGCCGCGACAAAATCCGGCCAGCGTTGCAGTGCGTTTTCGTAAGCCCCCTGCGCTTCCTCGAAACGCCCCTGGTCCCGCAGCAGAACCCCCAGGGTATTCCAGGCAAAAACATTGTCCTCGTTGGCCGCCACTGCCTGCTGCAGGCTGGACTCCGCCTGTTCCGCTTTCTCCAGTTTCAGCTGTACCTTGGCCAGGTTCAGCCAGGCACCGGAAAGCTGCGGCCACTGCTCGACAACCTGCAATAGCTCTGCTTCCGCGGCCGCAAACTGCTGTTGCTGGAACAGGTTTCGAGCATTCGCCAGCGCCTTCTGTGCCGCCGCCGGCACACTGCCGGGCTGCACCAGATATGGATTCGGCACGGGAATATGCTGGCCGTTTTCATCCAGGTTACCGGTAGTCTCGGGTGCCGGCGGATTGCCCGCGCAGCCCGCGAACAGTAGTGATACCAGGGCAACGACCGTCGCGCCGGATTTCAATGATCGGATATCAGTAAGCCTCATCGCTCCACTCTACAGTCGATTCCGGTTTGCGGTAGCGGGCCGGCAACAGTTTTTCCAGCGAGGAAAAGCTGTTCTTCACCCACTCGTCGTAAATGCCGCTGGCGGTGCGCTGGACATTGGCCTCGTGCAGTTCGATGGCCTTTTCCTCAAACGGATAGGCCTGTTCCTCCAGCAGGATATCGTACTGCTCAAGCTCCAGCGGACTCAGACCCGGCGGGCGCTGGGAATCCATCAGATCGCGGCTCAACTGGCGATAGACCTCTGCGAGGCGGAAGTTGGCAACCGTGGTGAATTCGGCAATGCCCAGGTCCAGTACCTTGCGATAGTCCGCCACCGTGGTTTCCATTGCCTGCTTCTTGTTTTTCAGGCTCTGCTTCAACGGCAGGGTCAGGGAGAGTCCGGCGAAACGCGCATAACTCTGGTCCGCCAGCTCGCTCTGGGCAAACGCCGCCAGATAGCGGCCGCGGGGCTCGGAGACCTTGTTGCTGGCCAGGTCCCGCAGCCAGCGGTTGCGCTCGCCGCTATTGCCGGCTTCGCCATAAAGCGTCACCAACTGATGCCGGGCCTCCAGGTTCTCAAGTGCCGGTTGCTGCCACTGTCGCGCGTATTCCCGGTAGGTGTCGATGGCTCGGTCGCGTTTGCCCGCTTCGCGGAACTGTTCCGCGGCCAGGAACAGGGAATTGCGCCGCACCTCCGGATCCCCGTCCGTCTTCGCCAGTACCAGCAATTCCGATGCGGCCTCGGCCGGCAGGTCCATGGCCTGGTAAATCAGCACCGCCTTGGCCGCCAGCGACGGCGTCAGTGGATGCTGCGGGTAGAACTTGCGGAAATCCAGCAGTTCGGTGTGGGCGTGTTGCCAGCGCTGCAGACGCAGCAACTGGTTGATCGCGTCGTATTGCGCGGTCGCGGCAATTTCCGAGCGGCCGCTGGCGCGCACCCGCAGTAACAGCGCGATGGCCTCCTCCGTTGGCGCCACATAGTCGAGGCTGTCCGGCGTCACTTCCACCTGCTGCAGGATGGCCTCCGCCTGCTTGTAGATGGAGGACTGCAGGCGGTCGCGAATTTCCAGGTATTCCGGATCATTGCTCGCCATGCCGCCCAGCAGTTGCCCGTACGCCCGTTCCGCCGCGGCGAAATTATCCGTTTCAAAATGGCTGTGCCCCAGCAGCAACAGGATGGTGCGCTGCTGCTTGGCATCCGGTGGTGGTTGCCAGGCCGCGGCCTTCTCCGCCGCGGCAATGGTCTCCGCGTGGCGATACTGCTCGAACAGGTTGTTGGCCGCATCCAGCTGCACCGCGAGGGCGCGCGGGTCCCGGGGCCAGGACTCGGCAAACTTGAGGCTGGTTTCGATCTTGCGATCGAGCCACAGGGTGGCCAGTTCCGGGTTTTTCTCCCGCTGCTGCATCGCTGCGGCCATCAGGATGGCGGCGTAGCCGGCCTCAGAAACCTGGTGGAGATTGCCCCGGGCATCCGCGGGGTAGCCCCAGGCCGCCTTACTGTAGGCATCAAAGGCGCGGGCGTATTGCCCTGCCTCGTTCAGGCACTCCGCCATCAGGAAGGTGAGTTCGGGATTCTTCCCATCCTCGGGGAATGTCAGGGTAAATTCGCTGTAAAGCTCGGCGGCGGCGAGGAATGCCGCGCGGGATTCGCGCTGTGCCTGTGCCGCAGCCCGGGCCTTGCTCTGCGGGTTTTCCGCCTCTATTGCCAGGGCCTGGGCGCGGGCGTGGTCAAAGCGCGCCAGCTCTTCCAGCCAGGGCTTCAACTGGATCTTAAGCAGGCCCCGCTGCTTGCCGTCTGCGTTCTGCCAGTACTGGCTGTGCACGCCGTAGCGGGTGACGAATTCGCGCTTGGCCGGTATCACCTCGCTGGGGAAATTGCCCTGCTGCAGGATTTCCACCGCGCGCACGTGCATGTGCGGCGCCTCGACGCTCTGCGGGTAGCGCGCGACATAGGTCAGGAAGGTCTCTGCACCGTCGCGATAGCGCTCGCTCTCCGCGTACCAGTCACCCAGTGCGTGGTACAGCAGGTGGTGATAGGAGCGCGGGCCTGTTTGCGGGCTGAAGGATTCGATTACCTCGGCACCGCCGAGATAGTTGAATCCCAGTGCCAGCACGCGCAGGGTGTCGTTGGCGAGTCGCCGCTCGCCTTTCTGCAGTTGACCCAGCAGGCGCGGTTGCGCTTCGCTTTCCGCCAGCAGGTCATCCAGCAGGATCAGGAAGGATTCGCTGGCGCTTTTGTAGCGGGCGTCCTTGAACTGGCTCCAGCCGAGCATATAGCGCGCGTTGCGGGCGAAGGGGGTGTCGCCCTGGGCGAGGACCGCGGCAAAGTCCCGCTCCGCCGCCCGGTATTTTTTCTGGCTGAAGGACACTTCGCCGCGCCGGAACAGCGCTTCCGCGATAAACGGTGAGTCCGGTGCGCTGTCGACTATGTTTTCCAGCGCAGCGAGGGAGCCGGAAGTATTACCGTCGAGGGCGCGGGCGCGGGCCAGGCGGTAGAACAGGTAGTCGTCGCCCGGTGCGCTTTGCAGCAGGGCTTCGTAGCGTCGCACCGCTTCGCCATAGGCTACCGCCACTTCCGGGTGGTCCGCCTGCTGCTGTTCCAGGCGCTCCATTTCCAGGTCCGCCAGGCGCAGTTGTATCTGCCGGCGGGTTTCGGGATCGCGGTTGGCCGCCAGCGCATTTTCGTAGCTGCCGATCAGTGCCGGCAGGTCGATGGCCGGCAACTGGATATCCGGTTCCGGCGGCAGCGCGGCACTCGGCAGGTCGGCGAGGGTGGTGCCGGGATCGAAGGTGCTGGCGCAACCACCGGCAATGGCGGCACTGCAGGAAAGCGCGAGTGCGATCAGGTTTTTACGCCGGAACGGGATGAGCGGGAAGCGACTGTCAGACATCGGGGTCGCCCTCTGCTGCGGGGTCTGTGCGCCGGGCTTGCGGGGTAGCTGGGGTCACCGGGGTAGCGGGTGCCACCGGCGC
The DNA here is from genome assembly GCF_913055755.1 of uncultured Microbulbifer sp. GTDB lineage: Bacteria > Pseudomonadota > Gammaproteobacteria > Pseudomonadales > Cellvibrionaceae > Microbulbifer. The sequence goes on along the minus strand of NZ_CAJXKH010000027.1, from coordinate 24,091 downwards.
CTGCATGCCGGCATCCTGGATGCGGGCAATGGCCAGGCGGGTGTGGGCCATATACTGTTCGACCCGGTTGCGGGCGTCCGCCAGGGCCGTTTGCATATCACTGCGGATCTGCGCCTCGAGAGTGGCACTGGCGCGTTCGATGGCGTCCACTTGCTGTGCCACGCGGGAGCCGCTGTCCGCGACTCTGTCGGCCAGCAGGTTCAGCTGTGGCGCGGTGGCGGCAATGCGCTCGACGCTGCGCCGGGTCTCGCTGGCCTGTGCAATCTGTTGTTCCAGCGCGGCAATGGCCTTGTGTTTCTGCCACAGCCGCTCGTGGTATTTTTCCGAACCTTGCCAGATCAGCAGGCCGCGCGCCCGCGCCAGTGTTTGCTGCTGGTAGTCCCTGGTCTTGCCGGCGCGCTTCAGTGTTTCGTAGCGGCGCTCGGCGTCGCGCACCATCTGCAGTAACTCGGCGGATTCACCATCGAGCATTGCCAGGCCATCGCGGCCTGCTTCAATCTGTGCCAGTGACGCCTGCAGCCTGCGCAGTTGCTCCCCGGCAATTTCCACCTGCTGGTCGTACTGCGCATTCCGGTAGCGCTGCACGATGCCACTGCGGCGCTGCTCGCGCTCGCCAATCAGGTTGTCGAATTCCGGCAGGCGCGCCTGCCAGCGGGTGAGTACCCCCGCTAGTTGCTGCAGGTCGCGCAGCTCTGCGAGCTGCAATTGCAGGCGGTCGCTCTGCATCATCTGCAGCAGGTAGCGGCGGTTGATGCGAATCAGCGCCGGGATGCGGGCATCCTCCAGCCAACCGTTGCGCTGCAGGTTGGCGGAATCCTCCATGCCGATTTCCGCAAACTGCAGCTGGGATGCGGCACCGTACAGGTTTTTCAGGTCTGCAAGCGCCTGCGCGTACTGCTGCTCCGCGTGCTGATAGGCCTGCAGAGCCAGTTTTGGTCGCGCCAGCTGTTCATAGCTGTAGGGCAGTGCCAGCAGGGCTTCCTGCACCTGGGGCGACAGCGGGTTTTTCTCGATCAGGTAACCCAGGGCGTCCACCGCCTGCTGGTGGGCACCGCTGTTGACCGCGGCCCAGCCCAGCCCCAGCAAGGCATCGTCGGACCAGGGGGTATTGAGGCGCACCCTGCGGAACTCGTCTGCTGCACCGGAATAATTGCCGTTCAGTGCCAGCGCATAACCGGCGCCGATGCGCGCCTTGTCGCGCAGAATGCGCAGTTCCTCACTCGCATGCGGGTCCCGTTCCACCAGCGCCGCGGCCCTGCGGTATTCCGCCGCCGCCTCCGGCAACTGATTCTGACGCGCCAGCGCAGCGGCGAGGTTGATATGCCCGAGTGTGCGCTTGGCCGGCGGCAGGTCCGCCATGCTCAGCAATTGATGCGCCTGCTGCAGGTCGCCGCCGCGGATCGCCAGGTTGAGGGTCAGGCTGGACTGGTGCAGGGCCCCGGATTTTTCCAGCTGGAGCGCGGCGGTATCCCAGTTCTCGTGGCGGTAGTTCAGTTCCGCCAGCTTCAGCCAGGCAATTTCCCGGTAGCGGCTGAGGCGCTGTTGATCGTCACCGCTGGTGGTTTTTGCCAGTTGCTGTTCGAACAGGCCGGCGGCCTGCCGCTCGAGGCCAAAGGCGAGGCTGATGCCGCCGCGAATCAGGTCCGCATTGTCCGCGTGGTGGCTGATGCCGCCGCGCTGTTCGGCCACCATCAGGGTGCTCAGGGCATCGAAGGTATCGCCCTGAAAATAGTAGTACAGGGCTGCGCCGTAACGCATATCCTGGGCCTGCTGGAATTTCTGACCGGGGCCGGGCGTTTCTGTTGGCGCAGATTCTGTGACTGCAGCCTGTTGCGCGCACAGGGGCGCGGCCATGGCGAGCAGGGCAACAGCCAGTGACAGCGGGGATTTTTTCAGGTGGTGGCGCAACTGCATGATGGTGGCGGGCTCAGGGTGCGGGCCATTCGACCACCACAAACTCCGGCTGCTGCTTGCCTGCGGAGTCCGAGATACGCAGTTCAACCACTGCGGGTTCGTCGGTTTTATTCAGTTCCAGGGTGGCGGCGCGGGTGAACTCGCGTTTTTCCGGACCGAAGCCGGTAAAGAAGGCGGTGATGGTGTGTTCGCCGGACTTCAGGTTGCCGCGGAACAGTGGCTGGATACCGCCGCGTATCAGCGCGCTCTTCTGGTGTTCGGTATACAGGTGGCTTTCCACCAGCTTGTTGTCGATATGCAGTTTCACCGTGTCCAGGTCGAAAAAATGACCCACATCCATCGACAGGTAGACGGCGACCTGGCTCTGGGCGGGAAACAGCAGGTCTTCCTCCAGTACCAGCAGGTCCCGGTTCAGTTTCAGTACTTCGCGCTTCAGGTCTTCCAGGTCGCCAGCGGGGAAATCACGGGTTTGGGCAAAAACAGGGCCGGCTGCGAATGCGGTCAGCAGGGCCAGGTGGGAGCAAAGGCGACGCAGGGAATACATGGTAAAGCCTGAAATGTGATTAATCTGATTAACTTTTGACTGCTTCGATTATGTCAGGGTGCCGCAATTTGGGTGTGATCCAGTTGGCATCCGTACCGACTACTGTTGTAAACCGCTGCTGAAAAACATCCGGTGATTGGCATCGATGACGATGGCTTCAAACCCGGCCAGCCTTTCGATCAGTGCCAGTCCCTTGCGCTTGCCGAGCACGAACACGCTGGTGGAGAGCGGGTCGGTGTCAAAGCCTTCAGGACCGATAATGCTGACGCTGATCAGTTTGTCGCTGTCGCTGGCATCGCCGCTGCTGTCGGTTTCCGCGGGGCGCCCGGTGGCCGGGTTGAAGATATGGTGCACCCGGTGCTGGTCGTCATTGATAAAAAAGCGCTCGTAATCGCCGGAGGTGGAAATTGCGGTGTTTTCCAGCGGGATTGCCGCGGCATTCCTGCTCTTGTCACGCGGGTGGCGAATACCGACCAGCCAGGGTTTGCCGCGCTTGTCACCCAGCAGCCGCGCGTCACCGCCGGCGCTCACACTGGCATTGTGTACGCCGTAACGTTTCAGGATGGCGACAGCCCGGTCCACCGCATACCCCTTGGCGATACCGCCCAGGTCAATTTTGGTGCGGGGGTCGCTGAACGCGAGTGTGCGCGCTTTCTTGTTCAGGTTGATGTGGCGGTAGTTCACCGCGGGCAACAGTGCGTCGGTGGTTTTGCGATCCGCCTGCTGGCCCTTGCGAAAATCGTACAGGCTGCCCACAGTCGCGAACGTAATATCGAAGGCGCCCCCGGTTTTTTTGCTGTACCACAGGGATTTATCGATGATTTCCGCCAGCTCTGCGGAAATCTGCAGGCCGCTGCCCTCCCCGGCAATGCGGTTCACCCTGGAAAGTTCGCTGCGTTCTTTGTACGGCGATAGCTGGTTGTCGATACGGCGGAACTCGTCCATTACTGCGCGGTTTATCTCGTCCGCCCGGCTGTCGTCGTCGACCCAGAACTGCAGGTGTACCTCGGTCCCCATGATCGCCTGTTTGTCGTAGTGCCAGTCTGCAACGGCCTGACCTGCAAATAACAGGCCGGCGAGCAGGGAGAAAAATCTTGTGGGGTACATCGCTTTGGTTCTGTGTCGGTTTACGGGTTATCTGATGGGGGAGAAGGCGGTGAGGCTGTCCATCAGGCTGGCATTGCCGAGACCGTGATTGGGAAACAGGCTGGCAAAGCTGCCCTGCTCACCGTGCAGCGCCATATAGTTCAGCACTACCGTCTGCACCAGCTGGTTCACGTTGTTGGCCGCGGGGCTGCCTGCGGTTTCCACATCGCCGGAAGGGCGCATGTAGCCCAGCTGCTGGTGGCGCGCCTGCTCGTCGGCGCTGCCCCCCAGCAGTTGCGGGCGGCCGGCCGGGTTGTACACCAGGAAGAAAGAGGCCGCGGTTTGCTGGTTGTCCCCGGTCCACACGCCCTTGCCGCGGCCCTCGATGGAGTCGTCTACCATGCCATTGCTGAACACCGAGCCGTCGCTGAATACATAGATCATCAGCGGCTGGCCCACGCGTGCGGCGTACTCCAGGCAGGCGCCAATACAGCGGCCCGCGCGCAGGTCGCGCATTTCGCCGGTGGCGCGGTCGCCGGTGTGGTAGTCATATCCGCCCATGGTGACGGTGCCGGCACCGGCGTAGCCGTTGATCACCAGCTTCATGGTGGAGGCGGTTTTCTGGAATTCGCGATCACCGAAAAATTCACTGGAGGTGAAGATGCCACCGGGGCCGACGATGTCCGGGTCCAGCGCCGGATCCAGTGCACTGGGGTCGCCGAAGCGGTCGGCGAGGTCGGCGCTCTTCATGTAACCGCACTTCACCAGGTCCTTAATCACCGCGTCGTTGCTGACCCGGGTATTGACCTTACCGAGCTTGGCATTGGAAATCCGGTACATGGATTCCATGACCGCGACGGTGTCGTCCTGGCTCAGCAGGCCCACCAGGTCGCCCACGTCCACCAGGCCGGTAACGTCGCTGGGGCGATCGATTTTTGTCGGCCGCACTTCCGGGTTGATCAGGTCCATGGGGGCCATGGAGTTGCCGCCGGATTCGCTGGTCTGCGAGCCGATAAGCGCGAGCAGCGAACCATTGGCGCCGGCGCGATTGATGCCATACATCGGATTGTGCGGGTTGTTGCCGGTGTCGTTTTCGGAGCGTGCGGGAATCACCGCGCCGTTGGTGGCACCGGCGGTACCTGCGGCAACTTTTTCCAGAATGCCGCGCAGCATGCCGCTGTCGCTGTGGAACGCGAGGCCGAGGTCGCTGTTGATAAAGCTGTTGCCGGCGGTGTCCGTGACCGAGGGTACCATGTCGCCGGGCAGGCCCTGTTTGCTGTAGCCGGCGGTACTGAGAAAGTCGAGCTGGCCACCCTGCTTGCCCACCAGCACATTGGAGCCGGCAATGTTGGCGCCGCCGGCGAGGTCAAAACAGATAAACGGGATCTTGCCGGCACCGTTGGCGCTGACGCCGCAGGTTGCGCGCATCGCTTCCAGGTCGGAAGACAGCGCGGCATGGGCCATGCGCGGGTTGGCGAACAGGCTGAATACCGAGCCGCCCAGCACCGTGGCCATACCGGCGCGAAAACCCTGCCCGAGAAAATCCCTGCGGCTCACCGGGCGGTGGTGGTCCGGGTGACGCAGCGGCTGGTCCAGTTCGAAATGTTTTTTCTTACGCATAATTTTTCCGGAGCGTCACTAAAATCAGTGAATCAAAATCATCGCACTGCCCATCGCCGCCGCGCAGGTCGCCTTGACGGTGGTGGGGGTGCGGTCCGCGCTGCAGCCAGAGCTGCAGGCGGTCATGGTGTCGATCAGTCCGTTCAGTTCCGCGCGCACTGCACTTTCATCCGGCGCACTCGCCAGCTGTGCGGTGTGCCCGCCAACCGCCGCGGGCCAGGTGATCGGGCGTCCCAGCAGGTTTTCCAGTAGCGGGTCGATGATCTGCGCGCGTTTGGCATCGCTGTCGAAGGCACTGGCTGCGTTCGCGGAAAAATCGAATCCCGGGAAGTAAGCAGCGCGCGCACTGGCATCGTCTACCAGGGTGCTGCAGTACTTCACCGCCAGCTGGGTAATGCCCATCTGCTGTGCGGCGAGGAAGCCGCGCACATCGGCCTCCACCGGCAGTTGCTGTTTCACCTTTTCCCAGGTTTCCATCACTGCCGGGTTGGTACTGGAAATTCCGGTTGCGGCGGAAAGCGCGGCGTGGATCTGTTCGAAGCGGCGGATACCGATACGCGGTTGCGGGGTCAGGTCCGCGGGTGCCGCCGGCGCCGCCGGGGTGGCTTCCACACGCGCAAATTCTTCGCTGCCGAGGCGCTCGAAAGTGAGGAAGAACTCGTCCCCGGTGGGGCCTTTTTCCAGGGAAATGATGGTGCCAAGTGGTGACAGCTGCTGGCCGCTTTCGGGATCATACTCGCTGGCGGTCACCGTGGTGTTGAGGTTGGCCCAGGCCTGGCCTACGGTTGCCTCGCGGCCGTTGATGCCGATGCGCATGCCCTGAATGGCGATGCCGTCGGGGGTGACGCCGTCTTCCAGGGTGATGAACTTGGGTTCGCTGAACAGGTAACCGTGGTTGTCGTACTGCTGTACCTCGAACATCACGTAACCCTGGGGCACGCCGGTCTGCTCTTCCACCTTGAACAGCAGCAGGAATTTCTCACCCACACCGGCCTCGTAATTGGTGAGGATATCCTCCTCGGAAAGCGCGCGGGAGTGGATCGCCAGCAGGCGCACGGAACCCTGCCACTGGTGATCGCCGGACAATTCACTGCCGAGCACCAGTGCGAAGGTGTCATCCCAGGTAGATAGCAGGCCGGGGTCCGACGGGTCGGCGTCACCGGTAAATTCGCCGTTGACGTACAGGCGGCGGCCATTGATCGGATCAAAAGTCGCGACCACATGCTGCAGGGTGGCCTGCGCGCGCTCCGCCATATCCTCGGTAATCAGTGCCGGCATGCCATCGGCGTCGGTACCGTTTCCAGAGGCCGCGTCGTTGCGGTTCTGGAAGGTGTAGTTGTACATCGCCTGGCCGAGGGTGAAGTTGCGGATATCGTTGCCACCGGAATAGCTCGCGATGCGCGCCGGGCCATCCTGCACCACATTGGCCGGTGCCACCCAGGCTTCGATGGTGTACTCACCGGTGCCACTCAGGACGTCGAACAGTTTCTTGCTGGTGGCGGTGGCGCCCTGGGCGCGCCCGCCGTTCAACTGGATACCCCAGGACCCCAGCCACTCGACGTCGCCGGACAGGGTCAGGTCGATGGCGGGGTTCACCCCGGAGGTATCGAACGCGGTGGTGCCGGAGCCGGTCTTGAATTCATACAGCGCAATCGCGTTGTTCTCGATGCGGCCGCCGCCGCTGGCGACCACGCCATCGGTGAGGAACAGCGCCTTGCTGATTACCCAGCTGGGATCCACTTCCGTCACCGAAATACCATCGGCAAAACTCTTAATCGCCGCCGCCATGGTATCGGCGTTGCTGGCGCAGTCGCTCCAACAGTTGTGGAACTCGTCACCGAGGCGCACCACAAAACGGGATTTTTCCGGGTTGCCCAGATCCAGCCGAGCCTTGGCGGCTTCGTAGGCTTTGTCGATATCGCTGCTGGCAAAATACGGTTGCTGTGCGGTTGCCGCATCTTCGCTGTGACAGCTGGAGCAATACTCGTCCAACAGCGGATAAACCGTGGTGGCAAAACTGCCACTGCTTGCGGGGAAGTTTTTACTGGCGCCGACGGTGCGTTCGGGCGGTGGCGTGAGGTTGATGGTGCTCACCACGCTGCCGGCGGCCTGGGCCCACTCTTCGATGTAATTGGTGATGATTTCCGCACAGGCGTCGGCGCTGGAGAGCCAGCAGTTGTGGCCGCTGGCTACTTTGGTGACAAAGCGGGATTCTGCCGGGTCGCTGAGGTTGACCAGTTCGCGGCCTTCGCCGTGGGCGAGGTTGATGTCGTCACCGCGCACAAAGCGCGGACTCTGGTTGCCTTCGATATGGCAGCTACCACAGCGATTTTCCGCGGCGAGGTTGTCCCAGATATAGCGCTTGTAATTCTGTACGTCTTCGCTTTCCGGGGCGGGGCCGGAGTAACTGGTATCGCCGGAATCGGGATTGGTATTCGGCAGGGATTCGGTCGACTGGCCACTGCCGCCACTGCAGGCGACCAGTATTGCAGAGCCAACTACAGTGCCCAAAAGTACTGCCTTACGAAGCTCAAACTTTAATGCGAAGGTACTGATGCCGGTAACGGTGTGCAGGACTTTCGAAAACAGGGATGTTTTCGAAAAGCCCCCATGGATGGGTTCACGGCGTGTCCTGCACACCGTTACCGGCAGCGGTGCCGCCTCCGGACTTTCCACGGAGCTCCGTGGGAACAGAGTGGCGGGCCTGCTACCAGTGACAGCTCCCGAGACACGCCGTGAACCCATCCCTGGGGGCTCTTCCGCGAGGTCCCTCTCGCGGAAGGTCTCGGGAGCTGTCACTGGTATCAGGCCCTTAGCTTCGAGTGCAGGGATTTTTTTGAACGTTGCATGTGCGGATTTGTATTTCATCGCTTTATTCCCCCGCACAGTAAACTGCAGCATCCGCATAAACCTGCTTCAGCTTGTAGCCATTACTGGTGAAACTGTCGGTGATACTTTCCACCTGGTTGCGGTCACTGCTGTCTTCCGGGGAGCGCAGGCACACCTGCTCGAATACCTTGGTGACCTGGCACTGGGCAAAGGCGCGGCTGTTGGCCAGTTCGCGGCCCAGGGACTTGGCGCCGTTGCCGCTGCCGGGCAAATCGTCGCTCCAGCCCAGATACATATTCGGTCCCTCGCGCCAGTAGTTGTCCCACTTGTCATCCGGAGTTACATAACCGTAGGGGAAGGTGGTGCTGTTGATATGGTATTTGGCTTCCACGCGGGTACCGGTGGCCGGGTCGGTCTCGCCGGTACCGTTGTAATTCAGCTGGCCGTTCTCGCCATTGGGGTCATTGTCGGCGTCGTACTCAAAATCGTAATAGGCAAAGGCCTGGGCCATGGGATCCATGCCGCTGTGGCAGCCGATGCAGTTGTTCTGGAACACCCGGCTGTCGCCACCGGGACTGCGGCTTACGTCCTGGCGAATGCGATCCGGAGTGCGGGAGGTGTCGTGCACCTGCTCCATATCCCGGCACAGGTGATTCTTCAGGGTAAAGCGGAACATGGCGCGGTTGGTGCCGGCAATAAAGAAAGACCTGGCGGCGCCGCGGGTGGTGATGATGCCGGCGGTGGCCTCGGCGGGCAGGCTGGTTACCGATGACTGGGGCTGGCGTTCCAGCACGTCCTGCAGCGGGTAGCCTTTATTTTCAAGTTCGAGGTAATGGTTGTTGTTGCCGTTGCTGTAGGCCGGCAGCCCCAGGCCGCTGGCGCCGGTATAAATGATGTCGCCGGAGAGTAGCTCGCGGAAGTCCACCTCGTCGCGCACCATGCCGACAAAGGTCGCGGTGTAATCATTCAGCGGTACAAAGTTGTCGCCGTCGCGGTTGGTCCAGGGGCTGGCGAGGTTTTTCAGGGTGACGTTGTAGAAGGCATCGTTGTCCATCGCCCGGTATGCCGCGGCGGAGGCGTTGCCATTGGCGATGTCCTCGGCCATGGCGGTGAGTACCGGCACCGTGGGTTTCACCCCGGTCAGGCGGCTGTGGATGCGGGCGGCCTGCTCTTCTGGCCCGGCAAATGCGGGATTGGCGAAACTGGTGCCAAGGCAGGCGGACGCCGCGAGCAGCAGGCGCGCAGCAGTCGATGTTTTTTTCATGAGCGTGGTCGCGTTATTACTGTGCGTAGTGACTGGCTATCGATACTAAAGAACGCTCGAAGATTAACCAGCGGCAAAAATTTAATTCGTGTGCTGGTTGGCAAAATCCGTGTGCGCGGCTTGAGCTTGTGGGGGGCAGTGGCGAGAATCGAGCGTTGACGATCTGCCACCAATCTGGGACGCAAGTCCAGATTTCGCGCCTGCAGCACGGTGAGCAGTTACTACGGAAGAGGAAATTCCCTTGAGCAGAATTTGTACGCCGGCGCGGCTGTCCGGCGGACTTGTGGCGTTGCTGTTATTGGCCGGGTGTTCCGGCGGCGGTGGTGGCAATTCCAGTCTCGGTGGCGGCGACCAGGCGGAAGATCCGGTGGTGGTCGACTACCCCGTGGCCTATGTGCGTCGCAGCCTGAACTTCGACGAAGATGGCACGCCTATGGCGGACAGCCTGTACTCCCCCTCGGCGTTCAATCCCGGTGCCATGCTGGTGCTCAGGGACCGCGCCACTGCCAGTGCTCCCGAACAGATACTGACCGAGGGGCTGTTTGTCAGTGATGAAGATGCCGGTATCGTTTTTGAAGGCGGCTATGACGTCAAGGACCTGACCGTGTCCGCCGACGGCAAGCTGATGGCCTTTGCCATGCGCGCCCCGGATATCGAGGGCCTGGATGACGACGAGCAGCCCAGCTGGAATATCTGGCTGTACGATTTTGATACCGCGGAACTGAAGCGCGCAATCCAGTCCGACCTGATCGCCGAAGAGGGCGACGATATTGCCCCGGCCTTTCTCCCCGACGGCCGCATCGTGTTCAGCTCCACCCGCCAGCGCCGTTCCCGCGCGCTGTTGCTGGACGACGGCAAGCCGCAGTTTTCTGCCCTCGCCGAAGACCTGCAGGAGCCGGCGTTCGTGCTGCACGTGATGGAAGCAGATGGCAGTGATATCCGCCAGATTTCCTACAACCAGAGTCACGACCTCTCGCCCACGGTGCTGTTTAACGGCCGCATCCTGTTCAACCGCTGGGACAATATGGGCGGGGTGGATCGCCTCAGCCTGTATACCGTAAAGCCCGATGGTACCGACCTGCAGTTCCACTACGGCTATCACAGCCAGCAGACCGGCAGCAGTGCCAGCGGTGAGCCGGTCGCCGCGGCCTTCGCCAAACCGCAGCAGATGCCGGACGGTCGTATCCTGGTCACCCTGCGCTCGCCGGAGGGCATCACCTATGGCGGCGACATGCTGCTGATCGATGCCGAGAATTTCACCGAAGCCTACAGCGAGCCGGAACAGCAGGGGGTACTGCAGGGGCAGGAATCCCTGTCGGTAGAAGAGGTAATCACCGACGGCGGGCTTTCTCCGCACGGCCTGTTCGCCAATGCCTGGGCGTTTCACGACGGCACCAGCCGCCTGCTGGTGAGCTGGAGCGAGTGCCGGGTGATCGACCCGCAAGAGGCGCTGCCGCGCCCCTGTACCGAAGACTGGCTGGCGACCCCGGACATCGTGCCGGCGGACCCGCTCTACGGTCTGTGGATTTACGATTACGCAGAGGGCACCCAGCGCCCCATCGTGCAGCCGGTGGAAGGCGAGATGATCAGCGAAGGAGTTACCGTTGACCCGCGCCCGGTGCCGGAATTTATCCCCGAGCCCATTCCCGGAGTGGATAGCGACCGCGAGCTGGTGCAGGCCGGCATGGCGGTGCTGGATATCCGCAGCGTGTACGACTTTGACGGCGAGCAGGCCGTGGATATTGCCGCGGTGGCGGATCCGATGCAGACCACCGCCGCCGAGCGCCCGGCGCGCTTCCTGCGGGTGGTAAAAGGTGTGGGCATCCCCGACCGCGACACCCTGGATTTCGACCGTGCCGCCTTCGGTCGCAACCGCGGCCAGCTGATGCGCGAGATCATCGGCTACACCCCGATCCAGCCGGACGGCTCGGTGCGGGTGAAGGTGCCGGCGGACATGCCGCTGGCGATTTCCGTGGTGGATGGCAACGGCCGACGTATCGTCGGCCGTCACAACAACTGGCTGCAGTTCCGCGCCGGCGAGGTGCGCCAGTGCCAGGGTTGCCACAGTCGTGACAGCGAAGTGCCCCACGGTCGCACCGAGAAAGAGCCGGAGGCCGCCTGGGCCGGCGCCCCCACCAGCGGTGCGCCGTTTGCCAATACCGAGCCGGCGCTGAATGCGGAAATGGGCGAGACCATGGCGCAACTGCTGGCGCGGATAGCCGGCGACGCGGAGCTGGAGGGGGACATTGCCTTCAGCGACCTGTGGACCGATCCGGCGCTGCGCGCCAAGGATCCCAGCAGTGAAACCCTGCTGAGCGAACTGGTAACGCCACAGCCCCTGAGTGTCGCCTGCCAGAGCGCCTGGGATATCAGTTGCCGCACGATTATCCACTACCCGGAGCATATCCAGCCGATCTGGGACCTGCCGCGGGAAATTACCGACAGCACCGGCGCGGTGCTGGAAGACCGCACCTGTTCCAGCTGCCACAGCAGCCGCGATGCCGTCGGCATGGCGCAGGTGCCGCCGGGGCAACTGGATCTGGCTGCCAACCAGTCGCCGGTCAATGCCAATTTCAGCACTTCCTATGTGGAACTGATTTTCGACAACCCCACCCAGGAACTCGCCGACGGTGCGGTGCAGAACGTGCTGGTGCAGGACACCGACGATCAGGGTAACCCCCTGTTCGAGACCGACGAGAACGGCGAGCTGATTCTGGACGCCGATGGCAACCCGATTCCTGTTATGGTTACCGTCGATATCGAGCGGATCATGAACACCGCCGGCGCCAATGCCAGCCGCTTCTTCCAGGTGTTCGCACCCGGTGGCGTGCACGCCGGTGAACTGTCCGCAGCGGAATTGCGTTTGATCTCCGAATGGCTGGACATCGGTGCGCAGTATTACAACAACCCTTTTGATGCACCGGTCAACTGACAGATGAACAGGCAGCCCGGAAACAGGACTTACCGATTGGCCGCGTTGCTGGCGGCGTTGTTGCTCGCCGGTCATGCAGCGGCACAACAGGACGAAGTGCCGGTGACGGAAAGTTTTTCCGCTCGGCAGTTCGATAGCCAGCCGCCGGCAGACCTGCCGTTCGACAGCGAACAGGTGGTGGTCGGTTCCGAATTCCTCAATCTCTACACCGGCCCCGGGCGCGGCTATGTGATCGATCACGTGGTCGCCTACGGCGAGCCCCTGTGGCTGCTCAAACGCCGCACCGATTGGGTCAAGGTCATGACCCGCAAGGGCAAGACCGGTTGGGCGAAGATCTCCGAGCTGGACGAGATATTTGCCACAGACGGTGTACGGGTAGTGGTGCCGACGCCGGGGATCGACGATTACAGCGAGCGCAGCCTGCGTCTCGGTTTTGCCTACGGCGATTTTGCCGGTGCCAACTCCATGGGGGTGTCACTGGGTTACCGTTTTACCCGCAACCTTTCCGCGGAGGTGCGTGCGGCACAGACCGTCGGCGCCTATTCCAATAGCCAGACCTACCAGGTGGCGGTAGTACACAAGCCGTTTCCCGAATGGCGCCTGGCGCCCTACTTCCTGCTCGGCACCGGGATCAATATCACTTCCCCCAATGCCACCATTGTCGCCACCGAAGACCGCCAGGATACCGCCATGCTCACCGGAATCGGGGTGACAACCTATTTGTCCCGGCGCTTCGCCCTGCGCGCGGAAGTTGCCAATCACTACCTGCTTACCTCGCGGGAGAACAACCAGGAGATAGTCGAGTGGAAACTCGGATTCGACGTATTTATGTAAAACTTGCCGGGCTGCTGCTGGCGGGATCATTCTCCGCTAGCGCACTGGCCCAGGACGACCAGACCATCGACGAGATCATCTCGCCGGACCTGGAGCGCCGCGAAATCCGCGAGGCCGCAATCGACAGTGAAGACTTTGAACTCACCACCTACCTGGGCGGTGTGCTGAGCGTTGAGGATTTCGGTTCAAACCGCCTGGTCGGCGGCAGCCTGGCCTACCACATCAGCGAAGACTTTTTCATGGAGGCGGCCTACGGCCAGAGTGAACTGGGGGAATCCAGCTACGAACGCCTCAGCGGCTCGGCACCGTTGCTGACCGAGGAAGAGCGCGAACTCTCCATGTACAACCTGTCCCTGGCTTGGAACTTCCTGCCCGGCGAAATATTCGTATTCGACAAGCTGGCCCTGAACAGCAACCTGTACCTGATCGGCGGCATTGGTAATACCAGCTTTGCCGATGAAGAGTATTTCACCTACAACGTGGGCGCCGGTGTGCGCGTGCTGGCACAGGACTGGCTGGCGCTGCGCCTGGATGTGCGCGACCACATTTTCGAACACGAAATTTTCGGTGAACCGCTCACCACCAACAATCTCTCCGCCCAGCTGGGCGTGTCCATTTATTTTTAAATACTGCACGAAACAAGAAAAACGGAGAATCCCCATGCGTAAATTGATGGCTGCACTCTGTACTGCCGGCGCGCTGCTCGCCGGTGCGCCAGCTTTCGCCAACGCACCCGCCAGCGACTTTACCCTGGCGTCCCTCAAGGACGGCAATCTGCGCCTCAGCGAGCAGCGCGGAGATGTGATCATGCTGAATTTCTGGGCCTCCTGGTGCGGTCCTTGCCGCGAGGAAATGCCACTGCTGAACGACCTGCACGCGCGCTATGAGCCGGTGGGTTTCCAGGTCTGGGGGGTCAACGTCGACGCCGAGCGCGCTGACGCCCAGGCGATGTTGAAAAAAATTCCGGTGGAATTTCCGGTGCTGTTCGACTCCGCCAGCGAGGTGAGCAAGCTGTTCGGCGTCGAGGCCATGCCCAGCTCCGTATTCATCGACCGCGACGGCAAAGTGCGCTACGTGCACAAGGGTTACCGCAGCGGCGACGAGGCCGAGTACAAAAAAATCATCAAGGAACTGATCCGGGAATAAACCATGTCCAGGCGCGCGCTGTTAATTCTTCCCGTATTGCTGCTGCTCGGCGGCTGCGAATCCATGATGCCGGAACCCTGGGTAAAGCCCTATGAGCGGCATTACCTGGCGGACCCGATTATGAGCTTCGAGCGCGACCCGGTGGCAGCGGGTTACATGAATCATGTGTACGAAGCGCGCGAAGCGGCGCGCGGTGCCGAAGGTGGAGCGGGAGGCGGTTGTGGCTGTAACTGATCGCGTAAACGTCTTTACCGCAATCGCACTGCTGCTGATCTCTACCGGTGTGACTGCGGCGGTACTGCCGGAGGAACGCGCGGATTCCATGTACCACTCGTACAGCGGTGGCGGGGTGACCATCGACGGGCCGTCGATTCTGGTACGCAAGAATATCGACAATAAACTGTCGCTTTCCGCCAACTACTACGTGGACATGATTTCCGGCGCCTCCATCGATGTGCAGGCCACCGCCAGTCCCTATTCCGAGCAGCGGGACGAGTACGCCCTCGGCGCCGACTACCTGGTGGACAAGACCACCATGAGTCTCAGCTACACCAACTCCAGCGAAAACGACTACCAGGCGGAAACCGTCGGTTTCGGCATCAAGCAGGATTTCTTCGGTGATCTCAGCACCCTGTCCATGCGCGTCAGCCTCGGCAGCGACGATGTGATGCGCAACGGCGACGACGATTTCCTCGAGCAGGCGGAGCACCGCCGTTACTCCATCGGCTGGAGCCAGATCCTGACGCAGAAATTGATTGCGGAGCTGAGCGTGGAGACGGTGGCGGACGAGGGTTTTCTGAATAACCCCTATCGCAGCGTGCGCTACCTGGACCCCAATTCCGGTACCGGCTTCAGCTATCAGGCCGAACTCTACCCCACCACCCGCAACAGCGATGCGGTGGCACTGCGGGCAAAATACCGCCTGCCCTATCGTGCGGCAGTGAAGAGTGAATACCGCCGCTATGCCGACAGCTGGGGCATCAGTTCCGACAACCTCGAACTGCGCTACACCCATCCGCTGGAATCCGAGAACCTGATCCTCGAGGGCAAGCTGCGGTTCTACAAGCAGACCGGTGCCGATTTCTACAGTGACCTCTTCCCCTACCTGAACGCCACCAATTTCCGTGCACGGGACAAGGAACTGAGCGATTTCAGCAGCACCGCCATCGGCATCGGCGCCACTTACCTGCTGCCGGAGCGCTGGGCCCTGTTCGACCGCAAAAACACCGTCAACCTGTACTGGGATTACGTGCTGTTCGACTACGACAATTTCCACGATGTGCGGGTGCACGATGGCGATGCCGCGATCAACCCGGGCGAAGAGCCCGCGTATAACTTCAATGCCCACGTAGTGCGACTGTTCTGGTCGGTGTGGTTCTGACGCCAGCGTGCAGATGCGGCACAAATAATGATTGTCAGGGGCCGCAAAGGCCCCTAAAGTTCGCCGGCTTTTCCCGGTGAGCCCGAAAGTCCGGACGGCTGTTCCAATCCTACCTACCTAGTGCTCACCCGCCGCTGCCAGGCGCCCCGCCCGGCAGTGTATTCGCTCTGTTTTGGCCACTCCCGGTGGGCGTATGTTCAGTTATCGACACGGTTTTCACGCCGGCAACTTTGCCGATGTGCTCAAGCACCATGTGCAGGTGGAAATTATTTCTTATCTGCAGAAGAAAGAAGCACCTTTCGACTATATCGACACCCACGCCGGTGCCGGACTCTACCGCTTGCAATCGGATATGGCGCAGAAAAACCAGGAGTATCTGAACGGTATCGGCAAGCTGTTTGGAGACGATGCGCTGCCGGCACTGGCGCCCTACCTGCAGCTGGTGGCCGCGCTCAACCCCGAAGGGGGCCTGCGCCACTATCCCGGCTCGCCGATGGTGGCGGCGCAGCTATTGCGCCCCCAGGACAAGGCCTGGCTGTTCGAACTGCACCCCAGTGAAGTGGAAAACCTGCGCAGGAATCTTTCCGGTCGCCATCAGTGCCGGGTGCGCGAGGAGGATGGCTTTGTGGGGCTCGCGGCGCTACTGCCTACACGCTCCCGGCGCGCGCTGGTGCTGATCGATCCGCCCTATGAACAGAAGCAGGACTATCAGCGGGTGGTGTCGGCGCTGGCACTGATCCACCGCAAGATGGCGACGGCGACCGTGGCCCTCTGGTATCCGGTGGTGGAGCGCGCGCGTATCGACGCCATGACCCGGCAGATTGCCGCGTCCGGTATCCGCAGGGTCGAGCTGTTCGAGCTGGGCATTTGCGCCGACAGTCCCGGCCGCGGCATGACCGCATCGGGGATGATCGTGGTCAACCCACCGTGGACCCTGCGGGCGCAAATGGACAGCCTGCTGCCGCAACTGGCCGAACGCCTGAGCGGCGATGGCGAGGCCCACTTCCGCTGCGAGACACTGGTGGGGGAATAGGCCGTCGCGGCCACCGCTTGTATCCGTGCGCTCGATTGTTGTATGTTTTCCAGTCAATACAATAATTAACCGGGCGCGCCTCCCTTCTTAAGGGATCGACAGGGTGACGCTACCGGTCCCGCCACCCGGCGGGAAATCGCGATGAACCTATGCCGATACCCTCGACTTCCCGCAATGCCCTTGCAGCTGCGCTGATGGCGGTACACCTGTGTGTATCGGGCCCGGCACAGGCGTTGCCCGCCGATGCGACTCCGGCGCAGTCGGGGTTATGGGTCACCCATCAACTGGCGATTCCCGCGCAAGCTCTGGACCAGGCCCTGTTGGCATTTTCCCGCCAGACTGGAATCGCGGTGATGGTCCGCTCGGAACTGGATCTCGACACCACCGCGCCCGCGGTGCGTGGGGAGATGAGTGCCGGCGCCGCGCTGCAGGCACTGCTGGCCAGTACCGGATTCCGTTTCCGTGAAGTGGATGGCCAGGGCCTCGTCATCCTGCCGCCCAGGGCGCCGCTGTCGCCAGCAATAACAGAACCCCGGTACGAGCCCGAGCCGCAGCTGCTGGAAGAGGTGCAGGTGGTGGCGAGCAAACGTCGCACCAACCTGCAGGACACGCCGATGGCGGTGACCGCAATCAGCGGCGGCGTCCTCAAGGACCGGCATATCGACAGCCTGCAGCAACTCGTCGCCGAGGTGCCCAGCCTGCAGGTGGCGCGCAACGGCGACCACACCGCGTCGCTGCTGTACCTGCGGGGTGTCGGCTCCGACAATCACACCGAGGCCGGCGACTCCGGCGTGGCCACCCATGTGGACGGTATCTACAGCAGCCGGGTCCAGGGATCATCGGTGTTGCTGTACGACCTGGACCGGGTGGAGGTGCTGCGCGGCCCCCAGGGTACCCTGTTCGGGCGCAACTCAACCGGTGGCGTGATCAATTACCACACGGCGCGGCCGGAGCCGGTCTGGTCTTCCGATCTCTCCCTGACCCTGGGCAGTTACCGCCAGCAGAAATTCAGCGCGATGGCCAATGCCCCGATCACCGACAACTGGGCCCTGCGCTGGGCCGGGGTATCCGAGCGGGCGGACAGCTACACCCGTTACCGCGAGGGCTCGATCCCGACGGATCGCGCCGACCGCTACAATAACCTGGACCTGTTCAGCCACCGCCTCAGTTCCGCCTGGCGCATGCACGACACGCTGCACTGGTGGCTGAGCTACGAACACTTTGAAGACCGCGGCGCCGGCAGCCTGCCGGTGGTGGATTTCTCCACCCCGGTCACCATCGACACGCCCGGTAGCGTGGCGCTGGACCAGGACACCCTGCGCAGCCGCCTGGAGTGGACCCTGCCCGACGGCATAACCCTCGCCTATATCAGCGGCGTCAGCCAGATGGACCGCAGCCAGGACTGGGACGGCGACCGCACCGGTGCCGTCGGCAGCGAGACCGACCTGCAGCAGTACCACCAGAGCAACCGCACCGTGTGGTCCCGCTACCGCGCGCGCCAGCACGAACTGCAACTGAAAAGCGACGATGAGCAGTCATTGCGTTGGCTGTTGGCCTATTTCGATTTCAGTGAAAAGAGCGGAATTCGCTTCGACCTTGAGCACCAGACCGCCGACGGCAGTGGTTGGGGCGGGGCGCCGGCCCACAGCTTCCAGCAGCCGGATCGCGGCAGCCGCCTGAGTGCCTTTTACGGCCAGCTCGACTACGACCTCGGCGAGCGCTGGCAGATCTCCGCCGGCGCCCGCAGCGGCCGCGACCGGCGCTACGACCGTGGCGGCCGCAATATCGCCTGTCCGGACCTGATCAACGCGGATCGCGGCGGCGACTTCGGTATCGTCGCGGTCAATCGCGAGTCGGCGGCGCCGGGGCAGTGCTTCTTTGCCAACTACAACGACGTTGCCCACGCCTGGCACAGCACCACCACCATGGCCCGCCTGAGCTACCGCCCGACGGACGATGTGTTGCTCTACCTGCTGTTTGCCGAGGGCTTCAAACCGGGCATTGTCGAAGATGGCGGCAAGCTGGTGGGAACCTTCGCTGGCACCGACGATCCCGGATACCGCGCAGCGCTGGCGGAAGTCATCGCGCGCAATAACAGCAGCGACGATCGCCACCGGGCCTATGTGGACCCGGAGACCAGCGACAACCTGGAACTGGGGTTCAAGCTGGGCCTGCTGGATGGGGCCATGACCCTGAATGGTGCCCTGTTCAATACGCACTACCGCGATCTGCAGGTATCCGGGGTGGCGGTGGCAGACGACGGCACCGAGCTGGTGCGCAGCACCAACGCTCCCTCTGCCATCATTCGCGGCCTGGAACTGGAGCTGAACTGGGCCAGCAGCGCCAACGGCCGGCTGACCGGTTATCTCTCCGCACTGGATGCCCACTACCAGCACTTCCTCGCGGTGGACAACGTATTCCCCGGCTATGGCCAGACCTGGAACCCCGCCGCCGTTGATACCGCTATCCCGGATGTGGTGGATTTCAGCGGCAACCAGCTGAAGCAGGTGCCGGAACTCAGCCTCGGTCTCAACTACAGTCACCGGTTGCCGCTGGGCGACTGGGGGCGGGCCACCGCGCGGCTCGGGCTGCGCTATGCCGGCGAGATGTACTTCAATGAGGCCAACCGCGGCGACCGCAGTGGCCTGTTGCTGGACAACAGCAGCGGCGAGTGGGTCGAGGATCCCAATGGCGCGGCACGGGATATCGACCGCCGCCCCGCCTTTGCCCTGTGGAGTGCCGGCTTCAGGCTGGAGCCCGCCGGCGGAGCCTGGTGGCTGGATCTCTACGGCGACAACCTCACCAACCAGGCGGTGGCCAACAATGTGCAGGATATCGACATCGCCGCCCCGGAATACTACTTCGGTGCCCCGCGCACCTTCGGCCTGCGGGTCGGGCTGCAATTCAACTGATTTTGCCAGCTCTTTGAGTACAGGGGAGACGATCGCCCCGGGCCGCCCGTCCTATCGACGAGAGAAGGAAATTTCCGCGGCAGTAGGCAGTGGAAAACCGAAAAAATACACACAAATACAACAAAAATGACGATGGTGAAGAGAATCCATGGCGACAGCATGGGCGAACCAATTGACGGCCGATAACGACAAGAACCTGGATTACTACTACCGCGAGTACCACCAGGAGTTGTGTCGCTATGCGGTAAGCAAGTTCGGGCTGTCGTACAGCGAAGCCGAGGACCTGGTACAGGAGGCTTTCGCGCGCATGGCGCCGCAGTTTCGCGACGGCAGTGTCGAGCATGTCAGGGCCTTCCTGTATCGCTCGGTGCACAACGCCACCATAGACGCGTTGCGCAAGGGGCAGGTGCGCGAGAGCTACGCGCAGTCGGTACAGGGGGATCCCGAGCGGGATCAGGACAACCTGGGCCCCGAGCGCGTGGCGAGCAGCCGTCAGTTTCTCGGCCTGATCAGTCGCGCGCTGTGGAATATGCCCCACAAGCGGCGGCGGCTGTTGTTGATGAACCGTGTCGACGGCCTCTCCTACGCGGAAATAGCGCGGCGGGAAGGGCTCTCGGCAACCGTAGTAAAGAAGCATGTGGCGAAAGCCCTGGCCGGGTGCCAGGAAGCGCTGCGTGTGCATGGTGGAGATTTGTAATGACGACTGGCAACCGCCAGACAGCGACTGATATCCGGCAGGTGGAAGCCGCGGCGCGCGCGTGGTTTATGCTGTGCAGCGAGCGCCCGCTTACCGCCGCGGAGCAGTCCGACTTCGATAACTGGCTACAGGAGCCCGCAAACCGGGCAAGCTTCCAGCGCCTGGAACAGATAGACCGCAGCCTCGCCGCGCTTGCCGCCGGTGAACAGGGCGCGCGCCTGCGCCAGCGCGGCGGCATTGGCGCAACGTTGGAAAGGCTGCGGGACCTGCTCCTCACGCCGGCCAGTGGCCTCGCCTTTGCCTGCGTGATGATGCTGGCAGTGGCAGTGGTTTATCTCGCGCCGTCGCAGGACCAGGGAGGGGAAGCCTATGCAACCGAACTGGCCGAGACCCGCACCGTTACCCTGGAGGATGGCAGTGCCGTGGTACTGGGTGGCGACTCGGCCATCGAGAGCGTTTTCGATGGTGAGCGCCGCGGGGTGAAACTGTTGCGCGGGCAGGCCTTTTTCACCGTCACCAGGGACCCGTCCCGGCCCTTCTATGTCAACGCCGAAGGTGCAGAGATCCGTGTGGTAGGCACCCGCTTTGACGTGCGCAGCAGCCGCGATGCCAAGCAGGGGGTCAAGGTGACCGTGGAAGAGGGTATCGTCGACGTCGCGCCCACGGATAGCCGGGTCGCGGCGGGCAATGCCAGTAAGGTTCGCCTGCAGGCGGGCGAGCAGGTGCAGGTCATCCGGCGCCGGTTTGGCGAGGTGAAGACTGTCGACGCCAGCCAGGTCGCGAGCTGGCGCCAGGGCGTATTCAGCTACCGCGATGCACCACTGTCGGAAGTCGTTGCCGATGCCAACCGCTACCGCAAACAGCGCATTGTGATCGGTACCCCGGAGCTGGAAAACCTGCGGGTCACCACCGCATTCACCGTCGATCAGGCGGATACCCTGGTCGCGATGCTGGAGCAGTCGCTGCCGGTGCGGGTGTTCAGGGAGCCGGATGGAAGGATGGTGATCTGGCCGGGGACGGTGGAAGAGTGAGCTGAGGCCTAAAACGAAAAAGCCCGGGCAGTCACTGGAAACTCCCCGGGCTTTTTTACTCTGGAATGGTGGAAGTTACTTCCAGAATTGCCACCACTTCTTGCTGTGCTCTTCCCGCGCGGCCTGGCCCTTCTCGGAGCCCTTGCCCATTTCCTTGCGTTCCTGCTCGGCCTTCTTCATCTTCTGCTCTTCAAAGCCCTTGCGCTCCTGCTCGGCTTCCAGGCGCTCCGCCTCTGCACCGAGACGCTTTTCTTCCTTCTGCAGGCGTTTTTCCTCGGCTGCGAGGCGTTTCTCTTCCTTTTTCAGGTGCTTTTCTTGTTTCTCGTGTCGCTTTTCTTCCGCGGCGAGTCGCTTCTCCTCAGCGGTGGCACGGGCTTCGTCGACGCGGGCCTGGACTTCTGCCGGGGCCTTGTTCTCTATCACTTCCTTGCCGGCAGCTTCGGGCTTGTCCGCCAGTGCCGGAGCGGTGAAAGCGAGGCTGGCAACGGCGGCGATCAGGGACTTGTTCATGGTCTTCTGCTTCCTGGTGAGAGTTCGTGGTGGTGTATTCTGCATCATACACCTGAATTTATGCTGAATGGGGACGTGGATAACTTGGCCGAGTTAACACCGTTGCAAACAGGTGCGCTAGCTAAGGCTTAATCAAAAACCACCTTTCCAACTAAATTCCCTTTCGGGACGAACCCATATGCTCTGGAATCCAAGCTGTTACAACGGTTATCCCCGAGAATGAAGAGATGTCCTTCAGGAATGCCGGTTTCCGGATATTCGCTATACCGACAAGTAGTGATTTCAGCGTTAATGTAAGGCTCTTCTAAAGCGCGACCGTTCAGGTGGACAACTGAATCTCTAACCGCAACAAAGTCCCCAGCACGCCCCATTACTCGACCCAAAAATGTTGTGTCAACGTGCGGCGCCTTAAAAGCAACAATATCGCCAGTTTCAGGTTCGGAAAAAGCATACGCAAATGTACCTACGACAATATGGCTACCGGCTTCAATAGACGGCGCCATACTTGAAGAGGGGATGCTATACGCCATGTATCCAAACAATCTGGCGCGAGGATCGGCCGAAGCTGGCCCCAATGGATTAACAAAGTACATGCCTATCAGCATGATCCAAAGAGCCAGGAATGCATAAAAAAATTTCATTTAGTTGGTGATCACCTGGTATCCGGTTTAGAGGCGGTCATGGAATTGCGAGGTTGTGGAAAGGGATTCTCAACCTCATCGGGGCGGCAATAGCTGCTTGCCAGAAAGTTTTGCCGATTTCCGGGTCAAAAGTATACCGAATGCAAGTATGCTAACCATGGGTATGACGAGAATAAGAACTCTCCATCTTGACCAGCCTATAGCAGCGCACCGGGCCAAGGCACTCCACAGGAAAACGACAAATAGTAAAAAAACAATCACAGTGGGAAAGATTGCTTCTTCCGCGTATGGATCTGGAAAGGAAGTGTTGAGTCGGTAGCTTCCCCCGATATACAGCATTATTGCCAAGGCAAACACAACCCTGCTTCCCATATTTTCTCGATATTTTCCAGGTCCGGTTTGGGCGCAGCTAGGTCCCAGTGTAATCCGCGAGCTTGCTAATAGTAGTTTCTACAATCTATTTTTTGAAATTCTGCGTGATCAGATGACAGCACATTATTTTTACTCACCCACTTTACCATTTGTCCGCAAATGGCAATGCGTGAAAACATCGGTAAAACCAGTGGGGCAATTGCTTTTATTGCTTGTTATATGGGGCTCAATTACTCTCTTGCTTTGGTGCTAACAGAGTTAGTACCGCCAGGTAAAGCCATCCACCGATCCAGCTCAAGCCTAAAACCAGGGCAACCGCCGGGCACGCTACAGTTGAACGCCCTTGTTTCTTCGCAACCAAAAATGCCAGCAATGCAGGAATGACGGCAGTAAAGACAAGTATGTAAGGGACGATCCCAATATTAATATTCATGGATTTTTCAAAATTTACTTTTCTTCGAAAATGAAAGGGTTCATATAGGGTCGCCCCAGCCAGTTTGCTGGCAATATAAGTACCTTGTTAACAACTACTGGGAAATGTCCACCGATGCATCGGCCATACTTAACTGCATCGAGTCGCCTTGTCTTGTCACGACCACACTGTCAGTGTTTATAGTAGTGGTATCGAAACTTATTCTCACGTTTCCTTGATAGACCGTTTGCGTCTCCATTTGCTCCACTGCCTCTGACTCAAATCGTACATTCGAATCGGGACCAATCGATATTTCTACCTGACCTAAATAACGAATAGCTTCAGGCGATGAAATAACCTGATTTGCCCGAATTTCTACCTCGTCAGCTAGTGCAACATTAACGACGACTCCACAGAATACTATGCAGATCCACCCTGCTATTTTTTTCATGGCCATCTCCTTTCTTCGATGGTTGGTGTTGTTAACAATTTATTCAAAGGCCAATGGCTGTATGTCTCTTTGGCTACTATTTTTCCGATCGATATTTCGATTTCGCAGAAAACTGTTTGATATCAGTGGGTTGGATCGCGGTGGCTAGTATTTGTCCGAAATATAAAGCTGCTGAGCTAGATGAATTTTTCGATTAGTGACTATTGACCATATTTCAATGGCTTTAAAAGTCAATGGGTTGTGGGTTATTTGTTGTAGATAGAGGGCTTGGCGATATATTTCGGGGTTAGGGGGGGAGAAGTCGGAGCGGGAGCTCTGAGGTGGATGAATCGTGAAAGTTCTTTGTGAGCCTTCGCTTTGACTGCCGGCCATTACCTGAGCGAATGTACGGGAGGTGGCATCCGAAGGCGGAAGAATCAGAACAGCCTAAGGGCTGTTCTGCCCCTGCGGGCTTCGCGCTGGCGCGCTCGTTGCAAATCGCT
>NZ_CAJXKH010000026.1 GCF_913055755.1 uncultured Microbulbifer sp. | reverse complement strand
GCAGCAGATTCGCTTTGCCTCCGACATCCTGCTGGCGGAAGCCAACGGTGTGTCCGATAACCCGCTGGTCTTCACCGATGAAGAGAACCCGGAAAACTCCGACATCATTTCCGGCGGTAACTTCCACGCCGAACCGGTAGCGATGGTCGCCGACAATCTGGCACTGGCAATTGCGGAAATCGGCTCCCTGTCCGAGCGACGTATGGCACTGCTGATCGACTCCAACCTGTCCGGCCTACCGCCTTTCCTTGTGGACAACGGCGGCGTGAACTCCGGCTTTATGATCGCGCAGGTGACTTCTGCCGCACTGGCGAGCGAGAACAAGACCTTCGCCCACCCGGCGAGCGTCGACTCACTGCCGACCTCCGCCAACCAGGAAGACCATGTTTCCATGGCTACCTTTGCCGGCCGTCGTCTGCGGGATATGGCCGACAACACCTGCGGCATCCTCGCCGTGGAAATGCTCGCCGCCTGTCAGGGCCTCGACTTCCGCGCACCGCTGAAAACCACCGGGAAACTGGAAAGCGCCAAGGCCGCCCTGCGCGAACGCGTTCCTTTCTATGACAAGGACCGCTACTTCGCGCCGGATATCGAAGAGGCCAAGCAGTTGCTGGCAAGCGCCTATTACCGCGAGTATCTGGCGCCGGAGATGCTGCCCAGCAACCAGTAATTCTCCGTTTGCCAGCCTTCGCCTGCGCCGCGTCATGTGCAGGCGAAGGCTGCTTTATACGGAAATGAAAAATACGGGAATGGAAACCAGATGATTAATTGCCGGCTTTTAGTGCTGCCTCTGATGACTGGGATCCATATTTTTTTACCAGCTTGCCGCTCATCTTTCCGGTAGCCGCCCACACCAGCAGCGCTACCCAGGCAATCCAGGAAAGTCCCGCCGGGATATTGGCGAGGAAGATTTTTCCCAGGTGATTACGATTGCAAAAAATCGCGATCAGACTCGGCAAAAACCAGACTGCAAAGAAAAAGATAACGAAAATGGCTGTTTGCAGCGGGTCCATTTGCGCAATCAGGCCGAAGAATTCAGAAAATTTTTGTTCCAGGTTTGACAGCATGATGACAGTCTCTGATTGGGTTAATTGTTAGATCACACCTACTGCAGTACCCGTCCAATCAGGTTCCTTACAAATTATTTCCACCGGATTCGAAATTTTCTCGTTGCCAGCGGGCAATCTGTTGCTCACTGCTTTTGATCTGTCGCCAGTACCAGAGACTCCAGCCCCCCATACCCATCGCAAAGGCGAGTATCCAGCTGATAGCCTGCGCGCTATCGCCGACAAAGATCGGCTCGAGCCAGCCAAAGCGGGACAGCCACTGCCACACCGCAAAAATAGCCAGCTCCGCCGCAAACAGTAACCAGGCAAAGCGCAACATGCGCCTTTTGCGCACCAATCGCAGGCGGGCAAGATCGAGATAACCGCGGGTGGACTCCTCCAGCGGCTCCCACAAACCGCGGCGGTTGGACACCGAAAAGGCCATCGCCAGCGTCAGTAATATCACCACCAGCAAGGCACGCCAGGGAGCATCGCTGAGCCCGCTGTTCAGCATAAGGTACAGCCCACCCATACCGACAACAATGGAGCCGGCCCACTCGAGCAGTGCAAACAACCGCATGCGCCGCTCCTGCCTGCCCACCTGCTCCCGAATGACGGCAGGCACCGGTACGGCAATCGGCGCCTGCTGCCAGAGCTCCGCGAGGCTATCCAGTCCATCGTCTCCACTGAAGTCCGCTGTGTTCTTGTCAACCTTGTTCTGATTCATTCGGTCTCTCGCATTTTCGCGTTTAGTCGCTCGCGGGCGCGGTTCAGGCGCACCGCTACGTTGGACTCGCTGATACCCAGCACTTCGGAGATTTCGCTGTAACTCAGCCCCTCGAAGCGCAAGGTCAACGCCTGGCGCATCCCCAGAGACAACTGCGACACGGCCCGCAGCAGCCGCTCTGCATCGCGACTCTGGATCAGGCGCATATCCGGCCCGGGGCTTTCATCGGTCAGGTCGTCCAATAGCGCGCTGTCGCCACTATCGCGCCGGCGCGTGAGCTGGGTGACGCTGCGGTTGTGGGCAATGCGATAGGCGAAGGTGCGCAGGCTGGAGTCTCCGCGGAAACCGGGCAGTGCCCGCCAGATGGCCAACCAGATTTCCTGGGTCAGGTCCTCCTGCTCCGCCCGGTTGCGCGCATAGCTGCCGGCCAGGCGCGCAATGCCCCCACCGCAGTCCTCGATCAGTTGCTGAAAAATCTGTTCGCGGGCGTCCAAGTCGTGATTCTTCTATCCATGTGTTCAGGGCCGCTGTAGGCGGGTATTGGCACTTACTGTACCCAGCCGCGCCGAAACCTTACAAAAATTTTGCACGCTCGCCCCCGGCCACCACGGGTCACCACCAAAACCAGATCAAGTATCACAGTCACAATTTGGCCCAGATTGACGTTTACGTTAACGTAAACGTCAACTAGACTTCGGGCAGATCTGAGGAATGGCCCTATGAGCACCACCGCCGACAGCTACAGCATTTCCGAGCTGGCCCAGGAGTTCGGGATCACTACCCGAACTATCCGCTTCTATGAGGACAAGGGGTTGCTGACCCCCCAGCGGCGGGGGCAAACGCGGGTGTATACCCCGGAAGACCGGGTGCGCCTGAAGCTGATCCTGCGCGGCAAGCGCCTGGGCTTCTCGCTGGATGAGAGCCGGGAAATCATCGATATGTACGACCCGGCCCACGGCAATGTGGACCAGCTGAATCGGCTCCTCGACCGTATCGACGCCAAGCGCCAGCAGCTGCGTCAGCAACAGCGGGATATCGAGAAGATGCTCGCGCAGCTGGACGAGGCGACCGCCCGCACCGAGGTGGCGCTGAAAGAACACAACGACTGAAATTTCACTGACTTTTAATCGAACCATACTCTGACTGATTCATCGCGGAGCAGCCCATGAATACTCCTTACCCAACCCTGAACTTCGGCCTCGGTGAAGACATCGATATGCTGCGGGATATGGTCTACAAGTTCTGTCAGGCAGAACTGGCCCCGCGCGCGGCACAGATCGACGAGGACAATCTGTTCCCCGCCGATATGTGGAAAAAATTCGGTGAGCTGGGCCTGCTGGGCATGACGGTGGAAGAGGAGTACGGCGGCACCAATATGGGTTACCTGGCCCACGCGGTGGCGATGGAGGAAATTTCCCGCGCGTCTGCGTCTGTCGGCCTGTCCTACGGCGCGCACTCCAACCTGTGTGTAAACCAGATCCGCAAGAACGGTACCCACGAGCAGAAGGCGAAGTACCTGCCGAAGTTGTGCTCTGGTGAGCATATCGGCGCGCTGGCGATGAGTGAGCCGAATTCCGGTTCCGATGTGGTGAGCCTGCAGTTGAAGGCGGAAAAGAAGGGTGACCGCTTTATCCTGAACGGTAACAAGATGTGGATCACCAACGGTCCGGATGCGGACACTTATGTGATCTACGCGCGCACCGAGCCGGGTATCAGTTCCGGTGGTATTACGGCGTTTATCGTTGAGCGCGGTTTCAAGGGTTTCTCCCAGGCGCAGAAGCTGGACAAGCTGGGCATGCGCGGTTCCAACACCTGCGAGCTGGTGTTCGAGGACTGTGAGGTGCCGGAGGAGAATATTCTGGGTCAGCTGAACGGCGGTGTGCGCGTGCTGATGAGTGGCCTGGATTACGAGCGTACGATTCTGTCCGGTGGCCCGGTGGGCATCATGCAGGCGTGTCTGGATGTGGTGGTTCCGTATATTCACGAGCGCAAGCAGTTCGGTAAGGCGATCGGTGAGTTCCAGCTGATGCAGGGCAAGATTGCGGATATGTATACGGACCTGAACGCGAGCCGTGCGTATCTGTATGCAGTCGCGCGCGCCTGTGATCGCGGTGAGGATTCGCGCAAGGATTCTGCGGCGGTGATTCTGTTTACCGCGGAGCGTGCGACGCAGATGGCGCTGCAGGCGATCCAGACCCTGGGCGGCAACGGTTACATCAACGAGTACAGCACCGGTCGCCTGCTGCGCGATGCCAAGCTGTATGAAATTGGCGCGGGCACTTCCGAGATTCGCCGCATGCTGATTGGCCGCGAGCTGTTTAACGAGACTCGCTAAGTTCTTGATTGGGTCCGCGTGAGCTTCGTTGTTAGCTCCGAGGCGGCCCTGCTACCGGTATTGGTTTGCAGGACACGCCGTGAACCCATCCATGGGGGCTCTGCAAAAACATCCTGTTTTTGAAGGTCCTGCAAACCAATACCGGCATCAGCGCCTTCGCTTTTGGCACTGTGCACGAATCAACTTCGTAAGATTTTATGAACCAGATTCAGAGCAAGATTAATCCCCGCGATCCGGCGTTTGCGGAAAACCGCGAGCAGATGCAGAAGATCGTCGACGATCTGCGGGAAAAGCTTGAAAACATCGCCAAGGGCGGCAGTGAGCGCGCGCGGGAGAAGCATGTTTCCCGCGGCAAGTTGCTGCCCCGCGACCGCATCGATACGTTGCTGGATCCGGGCAGCCCGTTTCTGGAGTTTTCCCAGCTGGCCGCCTTCGATGTGTATGGTGAAGACGTGCCGGCTGCGGGAATACTTACCGGTATCGGTACTGTTGCCGGGCAGCCGTGCGTGATCGTCGCGAACGATGCGACGGTCAAGGGCGGAACTTACTACCCGCTGACGGTGAAGAAACACCTGCGCGCACAGACGATTGCGGAGCAGAACAATCTGCCGTGTATTTATCTGGTGGATTCCGGCGGTGCCAACCTGCCGCGCCAGGACGATGTATTCCCGGATCGCGAACATTTCGGTCGTATTTTCTTCAACCAGGCCAATCTGTCGGCGAAAAATATTCCGCAGATTGCGGTGGTGATGGGCAGCTGTACTGCCGGCGGTGCTTATGTGCCGGCGATGGCGGATGAGTCCATTATGGTGAAGGAGCAGGCGACGATTTTCCTCGCAGGTCCGCCGCTGGTGAAGGCAGCGACCGGGGAGGAGGTTTCTGCGGAGGAGCTGGGTGGTGCGGAGGTACACTGCAAGACGTCCGGGGTTTCCGACCACTTTGCCAATAACGATACCCACGCACTGGAGATTGCGCGCAACTCTGTGGCGCGGTTGAACCGGGTAAAGAATCCGGGGCTGGATATCCACAAGCCGATCGAGCCGATTTATCCGCCGGAAGAAATTTACGGCATTGTGCCGAAGGATTCCCGCCAGCCGTTCGATGTGCGCGAGATTATTGCGCGGGTAGTGGATGGCTCCGAGTTCGATGAATTCAAGGCGCTGTACGGCACAACGCTGGTGACCGGTTTTGCGCGTATCCACGGCTACCCGGTGGGCATTGTTGCCAACAATGGCATCCTGTTTGCCGAAAGCGCACAAAAAGGCGCGCACTTTATCGAGCTGTGTGCACAGCGCAATATTCCGCTGGTATTCCTGCAGAACATCACCGGTTTCATGGTGGGCAAGCAGTATGAGGCCGGCGGTATCGCGAAGCACGGGGCGAAGATGGTGACTGCGGTTGCCACCGCCAGGGTGCCCAAGATCACGATTCTGATCGGCGGTTCTTTCGGTGCCGGCAACTACGGCATGTGCGGCCGCGCCTACGATCCCAACTTCCTGTTTATGTGGCCCAATGCGCGCATCTCGGTGATGGGCGGTGAGCAGGCGGCGGGTGTGCTGGCGCAGGTGAAGAAGGATCAGATGGCCGCGCGGGGTGAGGACTGGAGCGAGGAAGAGATCGCGAAGTTCAAGCAGCCGATCATCGACGACTACGAACACCAGGGACACCCCTACTACGCCTCCGCGCGTTTGTGGGACGATGGTGTGATCGACCCTAAAGATACCCGTACCGTGCTGGGACTGTGTCTGGCGGCGGCGACCCATAAAGAACCTGAAGAGACCAAGTTCGGGGTCTTCCGCATGTAGTATGGTGGCCCGTTCTGGCTTCAGTGCGGGCCCTGCTACCGGTATTTGTTTGCTGGACACGCCGTGCACCCATCCATGGGGGCTCTGCAAAAACATCCATGTTTTTGAAGGTCCAGCAAACAAATACCGGTATCAGGTCCTTCCTGGCTTCGAACCAGCCAACTACATGCCTATTAAAGCTAAGGAAATGACATGAGCGAAAAAATGCTGTGCGAAATCGATAACGAAGGCGTAGCGACGGTTACCTTGAACCGTCCGGAAATTCACAATGCCTTCGACGACGACCTGATTCGCCAGCTCGGTGAGACCTTCGACAACCTCGCTCGCAGCGGTGGTGTGCGGGCGCTGATTCTGGCCTCCAACGGCAAGAACTTCTCCGCCGGTGCTGACCTGAACTGGATGAAGCGCATGGCGGATTACAGCGAAGAGCAAAACCGCACCGACGCCGCCACCCTCGCGGCCATGCTGCACAAACTGGACAATTTCCCCGCGCCTACCATCGCCCGGGTGCAGGGCGCCGCATTTGGTGGCGCTGTGGGTCTGGTGAGCTGCTGCGATATCGCCGTCGCCACCCGCCGCGCCAGCTTCTGCCTGAGCGAAGTAAAAATCGGCCTGCTGCCGGCGACCATCAGCCCGTATGTCATCAATGCCATTGGCGCCCGCCAGGCGCGGCGCTACTTTGTCACCGCCGAGCGTTTCTCCGCGGAGCGCGCGCAGGAAATCGGCCTGGTTTCCGAAGTGGTTGCAGAGGGCGACCTGGACCTGACGGTACAGAAGCTGGTGAACAGCATTACCGACAACGGCCCCAACGCGGTCACCATGGCCAAGCAACTGGCCATGTCCATGTCCAACCGGGTAATCAATGAGGAGCTGCAGGGCCAGACCAGTGCGCTGATCGCGGCGGTACGGGTTTCCCCGGAGGGTCAGGAAGGACTGAGCGCTTTCTTAGAAAAACGCGCACCCAGCTGGATGAATACCAGCGAGGAATAACTTCTGCAGACTGGATCCCGGCTCAAGGCCGGGATGACGATAGCCAAGTCACAGCGCGCGCTCGTCATTCCGAACGTGATTCGGAATCCACAAACTAACGAAGTACTGAAATTAAAATCGAAGGCCGGGCGCCGGGGATGGGTTAACAGCGGTCCTGAAAACCCATCCCCGGTGGCCGGCCGCCGCAGCCCAGGAGCAGAGCTCCCGAGGAACTGTGGCACGGTCCAAACAAAGCGATTTAAAAACCAGAGCCAGTTATGATTCGCAAACTGCTGATCGCCAATCGCGGCGAAATTGCCTGCCGTATTATCCGCACCGCGCGCCGCCTCGGTGTCGCCACTGTTGCGGTCTATTCCGATGCAGACGCCAACGCCCTGCACGTCCAGCAGGCCGACGAAGCCGTCCACCTAGGCCCGCCACCGGCCAGGGAATCCTACCTGGACATCGACAAGGTCATCGCCGCCGCCAAACAGACCGGCGCCGACGCCATCCATCCCGGCTACGGCTTCCTGTCGGAAAACGCCCGCTTCTGCCGTGCGTGCGAAGAGGCCGGCATCATCTTTGTCGGCCCACCGGCCACCGCCATCGAGGCCATGGGCTCCAAATCCGCCGCCAAGCGCATCATGGAAGACGCCAACGTTCCCCTGGTGCCGGGCTACCACGGCACCAACCAGGACCCCGGCATCCTCGAAGGCCACGCCAACCGTATCGGCTACCCGGTACTGCTCAAGGCAGCCGCCGGCGGTGGCGGCAAGGGCATGCGCAGGGTCGACAGGGCCGATGACTTCCATGCGGCACTCGATGCCGCCAAACGGGAAGCGCAAAACGCCTTCGGCGACGACCTGATGCTGATCGAGCGCTACGTGGTCAATCCGCGCCACGTGGAAATCCAGGTGTTCTGCGACAAACACGGGAAGGGGGTGTACCTGTTCGAGCGCGACTGCTCGGTACAACGCCGCCACCAGAAAGTGGTGGAAGAAGCACCGGCGCCGGGCCTCAACCCGGAAACCCGCAAGAAAATGGGTGAAGCCGCCCTGCGCGCCGCCCACGCCATCGGCTACGTGGGCGCCGGCACCGTGGAATTCCTGCTGGACGCCAGCGGTGCCTTCTACTTTATGGAAATGAACACCCGCCTGCAGGTGGAACACCCGGTGACCGAAATGATCACCGGCCAGGACCTGGTGGCCTGGCAGCTGGCGGTCGCCGCCGGTGACGCTCTGCCATTGGAACAGGACGATCTGTATATCGTCGGCCACGCATTCGAAGTGCGTATCTATGCGGAAGACCCGGACAATGACTTCCTGCCGTCCACCGGCAAGCTGCTGCGGCACCAGCCCCCGGCGGAAGACAAAGGTGTGCGCGTGGACACCGGGGTTCAGACCGGCGACGAAATCAGCGTGCACTACGACCCGATGATTTCCAAGCTGATCGTACACGGCAGCAACCGCCGCGAGGCGCTGGCAAAACTGGACCGCGCCCTGCAGCAGTACCAGATTGCCGGCCTGCGCCACAATATTGAATTCCTGCGCAAGGTGATCAACCACTCCGCGTTTGCCAACGGCCGCGTCAGCACGCACTTTATCGAAGATTACGAGCAGGAAATCCTGCAGCAGGAACAGCAGCTGAACGCACTGCAGTGCGCCGGTATTGCCGCGTTCCTGCACCACCACGATAACCGTGTACTGCACCGCGCCGCGCCGAAGGCGGACCCCTTCTCGCCCTGGCACAGCGGCAGCAACTGGCGCAACGGCCTAAGCGTTTGGCGCAGCCACCGTGTTGAAGTGCACGGCCAGGAAGTAGAAGTCCGCTATTGCGGCAACGATGACAAGCTCGACTGGCAGTGCGCCGCTGCCAGCGACGCCCACAGCGGCAGCATTACTTCCCGCCACGGGCAGAGCATCGCCATCGTCGACGGCCGCCGCGTGAGCTACACCAGCGTGTCCGATGGCGAACAGGGAACCGTATTCATCAATGGCGATCAGGCGGACTTCAGGATTCTGCCGGCGGATATTGGCGAATCCGCGGAATCCGGCCACGGCCTTGAGGCGCCGATGAACGGCACCATCGTCACCCTGCTGGTGGAGCCCGGCAGCGCAGTGGAAAAAGACCAGCCGCTGCTGGTGATGGAGGCCATGAAAATGGAACACACCCTGCGCGCCCCCGCCAAAGGCACCGTCAGCCAGTTCTTCTGCGCCGCCGGTGAACTGGTGGACGGTGGCAGCCTGTTGATCGACTTCGAAGCGGAGGCCTGAGCATGCACCTTCCGGAACGTGTAAAGATCGTCGAAGTGGGCCCCCGCGACGGCCTGCAGAACGAGAAGCAGCCCATCTCCGTGGCAACCCGGATCAAACTGATCGACCTGCTGAGCGACAGCGGCCTGCAGGTGATCGAAGCCGGCAGTTTCGTGAGCCCCAAGTGGGTGCCACAGATGGCCGCCAGCGAGGAAGTGCTCGCCGGCATCCAGCGCAAACAGGGCATCACCTACAGTGCTCTCACCCCCAATATGGTGGGTTACCAACGGGCGAAGGAAGCCAGCGCGGATGAGGTAGCCGTGTTCGGCGCGGCATCCGAGAGCTTTACCCGCAAGAACATCAACTGCTCGATCGAAGAGAGCCTGGAACGCTTCCGCCCGCTGGCGGAACAGGCCCGCGCGGATGGCATTCCCGTGCGCGGCTACGTGTCCTGCGTCCTGGGCTGCCCCTACGAGGGCGAGATCAGCGCGCACAAGGTGGCCGAGGTCAGTCTGGCGCTGCTGGAGATGGGCTGCTACGAAATCAGCCTGGGGGACACCATCGGTGTCGGCACCCCGGAAAAGGCCAGGCGCATGATCGAGACGGTCGCGGGCAAGGTGCCAATGGACAAGCTCGCGGTGCACTTCCACGATACCTACGGCCAGGCACTGGCGAACATCTATGCCGCCCTGCAGACGGGTGTCGCGGTGGTGGATTCCGCGGTGGCCGGGCTCGGTGGCTGCCCCTATGCCAGGGACGCCTCGGGCAACGTGGCCAGCGAGGACGTGCTGTACATGCTCGATGGACTCGGCATCCATACCGGGGTCGACCTGGGCAAACTGGCGCAGGCCGGCAACTTCATTTCCGCGGAGCTCGGCCGCGAGAGCAACTCCCGGGTGGCCAGGGCCATCAGTGGTTAAACAGAAAGCAAAGTCACGGTATTCACCCTGATCTGCTAACATCGGGCGCTCGTTGATCACCCAATACGCACAGCGCCCGATGTCTACCCCATGAAAGCCTTACGTTTTACCCTGCTTACCCTTGCCGCCCTGCTGTTACTGGCCGCCCTGGTGGCGCCCGGCCTGATCGGCCCGAAAGTCGAAGAGACCCTGCAGCAGCAACTGGCCCGGCAACCCAATATCGAAGTCACCGGCTACCAGCGCGGCTGGTTTGGCGCCGAGGCTCTGACCCTGCTGAAAGGCAAGGACGGCGCCACCGAGGTCTACAGCGAGATCCAGCACGGCCCGCTACTGTTTACCCGCGGCGGCCCCCGCATCGGTGTCATCTACAGCGCAACCCGCCTCAGTGGCCAGCAGCTGGAGCCCGCCCTGAGGCGCCAGCTGGAAGCCTATTACGGCCCCCTCGAGGCCGGGGTGGAAAAGAGCCCGCTGCTGCTGGAAACCCTGGTGGGTCCCAACGACCGGGTCACCAACACCCTGCATCTGCTGCCCATCGAGCGCAGCGAAGGCGACCAGCGGATCCTGTTCAAAGGTGCCGAGATTCAGCTGGTCACGGACTTCCAGGGCCAGCAGCAGGACAGCAGCTTCCAGCTCGGTGAGTTCGTGCGCATGGACGGGCACCGGGAGGCCCTGTACCTGCAATCCGGCGAGGGCAGTTTCACTCTCGACGGCAATGGTGCCGGCACCCTGCAGCTAACACTGCCGCTGGTGCGCGCGAACAACGATTCCGGCCCCCTGGAGCTGCAGGATGTGCAGCTGGACTATACCGGCGAACTGGTGGCCCAGCGCACCCTGAAGGTTCAGACCAACCTGTCCCTGCCGGTAATCCAGTCCGCAACCCCGGCCAGCGCCCTGACCCAGCAGATCCACCTGCCGGCCATCGGCTACGACGACCTGCACCACTACCTGTACAGCCTGCTGCTGACACCGGCATCCCAGCGCAACTGGGCACAGGTGTTCGAGCGCCCGCTGAAAATGCAGCAGCAGCTGGATATCGAAACGGCCAATGGACCGGTGCAACTGCAGGCAGATGTTGACTGGGCGGGTATGCCGCGCAACCGCCCGGTGAAAAACGACAAGCTGTTCTGGCTCGACAACCTCAGCGGCACCGCCAACATCACCGCCGCCGAACAGGCGCTGACCCAGTCCCCGCTGATCATGCAGGCCAACACCCTGAAACAGTACGGCCTGCTGATCGAAAACAACGGTGAACTGACGATGCACCTTGAGGTGGATCGCGGCAACCTCAAGGTCAATGGTCAGCCACTGCCCGCGGACCTGTTTATCCTGGCCATGGCGGGAAATTTCTGACCTCCCCTGTGCCCACGCCATTAGCCCCTCCCGGTGACTAAAGGCGTGGGTACAATATTTAATGTCTCAAGTTGCCGGCTTCGATCAAGGTCGGTGCCCGCTTAAAGCTTAATTGCTGTTTATTTTTCGCCTCGCTCTCCAGCCCCATCCTGTTGCTATCATGTCTCCCGACGCACCATCCCTCGCCAATTCGCGCTCTCGTTGCCCTACGTCAAATAGATAAAAAACCTTTTCCCACCAATAAAAATTTCCCCCGAAATTTCTGTACAGAAAAAGACCCGAAGTAACAGTTTGTCACACGTGCGCGGAACGTCACCGACTTGTTCGTCATGTGTTTTGTTGGAATGAACCAGCAGGCGCACTGCCATCCGTGATCATCGACGTTCAATTCAAGATGTATCGATATCCGTCGAGAGTACTGGGTTGGTGCCCCGAGTTAACAAAGTAATCAGGACTGTTATGTTTAATAAAAAGAAAATGGCTGTAGCCATCGCCTCCGCACTGACGATTAGTGCTTCGGTAGGCGCATCGCAAGCGGGCTTTGTCTCAGAGAACCTGGCGGCGTGGGCAACCTCGGATCAGCAAAAAACTATCCACCCCATCGAGCAGTATGACTGGGAGGGACAACCCAACCAGCAGGTGAAAAAGCAGCATCGCGTATTTAGCGAAGAGCAAGGTCTGCGCGGCACACACACTTATATTGTGCAGCTCGAAGGCGCCCCCCTTTCCACCTATGAGGGCGGGATTGCAGGTCAGCCAGCCACCTCCAGCCTGGTCAAGAGCGCGCGCCAGCAAAGGGGACCGCTCAACCTGCAGCAGCCCGAAATTGCCGGCTACCTGAACCACCTGGAGCAGGCGCGCGCAAATGTGCTGAACAATGCAATGCAGCAACAGGGCCTGTCCCTGAAGGTGAAAAACAGCTTCGCTGTGGCACTCAATGGTTTCACCACCGAATTGACCCAGGAAGAGGCCAAGCGCCTGGCCAAGGTTCCCGGCATCAAACGCATCAGCCGCAACACCATCAAGCAACTGCAGACCTACAACACCATCGAACAGAGCGGCGCCCATGCTGTATGGCAAGGTTCCGCCGCAACCACCGGAGAACTCAAGGGTGAAGGCATGGTCGTCGGTATCATCGACACCGGCATCAATACCGATCACCCCTCTTTCGCCGAAGTTGGCGGCGACGGCTACGTGCATGTCAATCCGCTCGGTGAGCAATTCCTCGGCGACTGTGCCGATGACCCCTCCCTGTGTAACGACAAGCTGATCGGGGTTTATTCCTACCCGGAAATTACCGCGGCATACAGCGACCCGGTGTTCGAGGAATCCCGCCCACCGGTGGGTGAGGACTACCACAGCCACGGCTCCCACGTCGCCGGTACCGCTGCCGGCAACATTCTGCAGAATGTGCCATACAAGGTGCCCGAATCCACCGCCCAGGGCAGTGGTATTGAAACCAACCTGGAGTTCGCGCAGGTGTCCGGCATGGCGCCGCACGCCAACATCATTTCCTACCAGGTATGCTGGCCCGGCGGTTCCGGCGACCCCTATGCGGGCTGCCCGTCTATTTCCCTGATTGCAGCGATTGAACAGGCAGCGATCGACAACGTTGACGTGATCAACTTCTCCATCGGCGGATTGGAAGAAGACCCCTGGCTGGACCCCATCGAGCAGGCGTTTTACAACACTGCCAAGAGCGGTGTGTTTATTGCCGCAGCCGCGGGCAATAATGGCCCCGAGCTGGCCTCTGCGGACCACTCCTCGCCCTGGCTGACCACCGTTGCCGCGCACACCGCGCTGAACACCGTCACCTACTCCGACAAGCAGCTCAACGCCATGGTAGGTGGCGACACCACCCCGCCGGAAGCCATTGGCGGACGCGGTACCAATTTTGAGTCCCTGACCGGCACGGTGGTCAATGCGGCCAATTTCACCAACCCCAACGAAAATTACAGCTATGCGCAGGCCAACTGCGACAGCGAGTATCCGGCTGGTTTCTTCGATTTTGCTGACGACCCGCTCACTACCGATATCGATGAAAGCCTGCAAGATGTGATTGTGGTGTGTAAGCGCAGCTCCCAGCCGCTTGTCTACAAGGCACAGAATGTTGCCGCCGGCGGTGCCGAGGGTATCGTCATCTACAACCAGTCGTCCTACCTTGATTCCCAAATCATTCCCGACGTCACCTATCCGATCCCGGCGATCCACATCAAGAATGTCGACGGCACCAAGCTGACCAGCTGGCTGTCCAGCGGTTCCGGTCACACCGCCACCATTACCCCAACCAGTGCCGATCTGGAAGACCTGTCCGAGCAGTACACTGCATATTTCTCCAGCCGCGGGCCGTCCTACTTCGGTATCGACACTCTGCTGGTGGATGTCGCCGCCCCCGGGGTCGATATCTACGCACCGGCCTCTGACGACCAGCCGTTTACCAGCTATCCCAGCACATCCGACTGGACGACGATGTCCGGCACCTCCATGGCCAGCCCGCACATTGCCGGCGCGGCCGCACTGCTGCGACAGTCACACCCTGAGTGGACACCGATGGAAGTGCAGTCCGCGCTGATGATGACCGCCAGCAACGACCTGAAAAATGCCCGCTTCCTGAACAACTACGCCAGTGATGGCTTTGATTCAGGCCTGCAGGATGCCGGCGCCGGTCGCCTGCGCGTGGACATGGCCAACAAGGCGGGCCTGGTACTGGATGAATCCATGGAAAACATGGCGGAAGCCGACCCTAACTTGGGCGGGTTTCCGAAGCGCCTTAACACCGCGTACATGGTGGACAACACCTGCACAAGTGAGTGCTCCTGGGTGCGCACCTTTACCGCTACCGAAGATGGCAGCTGGACTACCAGTGCGGAAACCTTTATCGGTGAATTCGAGATTTCCGTCGAGCCCGCCAGCTTTACCGTGAAGAAGGGTGAGAAGGTCTCCATCACCGTTACCGCGACCACTCAGGACACTGCCTCTACTGCCCAGTACACCGATCTTACCGGCAACCAGGGCCAGGTCATCCTGACCCCGGCCAATACCGCCTCCCCGGTGCTGGAACTGCCGGTGTGGACCTATGACGACAGCGCAGGGCTTCCGGACCACGTTCGCGTGGAAGCGCACCGCACATCCGGCGTAGTTTCCGTGGGCCCGATTAAGTCCGGCGATATTTCCGACTTTACTGCGCGCACCTTCGGCATGGTCAAGGGCGACATCACCAGCCAGTTGGTCTACAGCGACACCACCGGTGGTAACCCCTTCGATGATCTCGAGCAGGTCATGGTCACCATGACCCCGGTAAGTGAAGGCAGCAAGATGGTTGTTTCCCAGGTTGCCGGTGAAAACACCTCCCGCACTCTGGTATTCATGGGTATGGACAGCAATGGCGACGGCCTGCCATCCGACGATGAAATGCTGTGCATGTCCACCATGTATGATGCCGCCAACTTCTGTGCCATCCAGGAACCGCTCGCCGGTGATTACTGGACAGTGGTCAGTAACCTGACTCCGGTTCCCTACGGTACAACCGATGAAGGCCTCGAAATCAAGCTGGCCACTGGTGTGGTCGGTGCGGACAACGGCCAACTGTCTGTATCGGCGCCCAGCCAGGTTTCCGGTTACGAAGAGTATGAGATAGACCTGAGCTACAACCTGCCGCAAATGGAAATTGGTGATTACTATTTCGGTGGTTTCGATGTCGGCAACAATGCCAGCGACCCGGGCAATATCGGCTATGTTCCGGTAATCGTGACGCAGGTGGATGACGATGTGACCTTTACCGCGAGCCAGTCCAAGGCGAAAGCCGGCGATACTGTGGATTTCTCCATCAAGGTCATCGCCAACAATGAAGCGCAGGCGCGCGCCTTCACCCTGGATACCAGCTTCCCGGAAGGTATCGAAATCATCCCGGACTCCATCGTTGCATCCGCAGCGACACCGGCAGAAGTAACTGTTGAAGACAATAGCCTGATGCTGGACGGTGTACAGGAGACCACCCGCGACGTTGTGCGCAATTACAAGGTGACCACCTCCAACAACGACCCGATGTGCTCCCTGACCGCAGCCAAATCCCCCTACCCGGGCTACCTGGATCTGCGCCCCCTCGGATGGCGCACTCTGGAAGGGGTGGAAGGCCGCTACTACAACGCTGCCGAGTACTCGCTCAAGGAGTTGATGGCGACCGACCAGGATGTGACCATCCCTTACTTCAACACCAAGCAGTACGACACCATCAACATCAGCCCGGCCGGTGCGGTGTTCTGGGGCAACCGCCGTATGCCCTCGACGCACCTGGAAATGCCCGACGGGGCCTATTTCATGCCGATGCCGGAAGACATCATCGCCCCCTTCTGGGTCGGCGACCAGATGCTGACCCGCTACGACAGCGTCTATCCCAATCACCACCTCAACGCCGGTGTAACGCCCACCTATACCTGGGACCGCGAGTGGCTGGTATTGGAATGGGACAACGTCGAGCGCAGCAACGCCCCGGGCCACCTGGTGGACTTCGAAATGTTCCTGCGCACCAAAATCACCTACGAGCCGGGTGAGTATGAAATGCTGTTTGCATACGACAACCTGAACCTCGCGGACGATCAGGGCTCCATCGGCTTCAAGTCCTATATCGGCCGCCTGTTGGTGGATGGTGATATTCCGGTCGACGTATCCGCGGGTGAGAGTGTTGCCTTCGATAACGTGAGCAGCGCGATCGATAACGAGACCGTGGTGTGTATGGACTACACCGGTCCGGAACAATCGCAGTTCTACGTGAACTTCCAGGGCTATGTGTCCCAGCAGGCTGCCGGTGCCGTTCACACCATTGCCCTCAACAACGGGCTGGTTGGCTCGGAGAATGAACTACTGGAAGTGACCCTGGACGTAACCGGAAACATCCAGCTGTCCCCGGTGGATGACATCGTGCTGGATGAGGGTGAATCCGCCAGCTTTACGGTGAACTACGCCGACGAAAACAACGTCAGCAATATCATCGAGCTGGTGGGTGAAGGCTTCAGCTACGAAGTCAGCGGCCACGAGTCCGGCAGCACCGTGACCATCACGGCGGAAGAGGGCTTCCACGGCGAACAGCAAGTGATGCTGGTGGTCCGGGACTCGGTAGCACCGAGCGACGCCGCAAGCCAGCCGTTCACCCTCACCGTCAACAAGGTGAATACCGCTCCGCAAGTGGCGGTATCCGTCAGCAATGGCAAGGTTGGCAGCAACATCCAGATGGATGCCAGCGGCTCCTCTGACAAGCACAACGACCCGCTGAGCTTCAGCTGGGCACAGGTTGATGGCCCGTCCGTCTCTCTGGAAGGTGCCGATCAGGCCGTTGCCAACTTCACCCCGAGTGAAGCGGGAGACTATGTCTTTGAAGTTACCGTCAGTGACGGCGAGCTGAGCGCGACCGAGACCGTCACGGTTTCCGTCAGCGAAGACAGCAGCACTGTGGAAACCAAGAAGAAGAAGTCCGGTGGTTCGACTTCAGCCTGGATGCTGTTGATGCTTGGCATCGCTGGTGTCCTGCGCCGTCGCCGCTTCTTCCGTTAACGCCGAACAAAACTGCCCGGCTACGGCCGGGTAGTTTTTTACAGGCAAAAAAAAGAGCGGCCAGCTGGCCGCTCGAGCTTTCTCTCACCGTTTACCGGCTTTACCTCAAATCTTTTCCCCTCGGGCGTGTCAGCCTCAGGAGTAGGCGGGGCGGTTGTCCGCCAGGGTCAGCCAGCCGCGAATCACGCGGTAGACCATCCATACCCAGCTGATCCCCCAGACCGCAAAGCCCACCAGGATCCATACCGTCGCCCAGCCCACCACAAACCACAACAGGCTGTACCAGAAGGTGCGGATCTGCCAGCGAAAGTGGGATTCCGCCAGTGTCCCGCGCACATCACCAAGCTTTACATAGTTGATCAGCACCCCCACGAAGAAGGGCACCGCCGTGAACAGGCTGATGGCCTGGATCAGGTATACCAGCGTGGCGATATCCCGCGCGGAGCGCTCGCGCTCCTGGGCCGCAGGGGTCGGATACTGCTCAGACATGGACTCGTTTCCGCTCGTGAATTCCAGACCTAGTTTACGGGGAATTCGCAGTTAAGGATAACCACTTTCCGGTGCAACTGGTCGCGACAGCAACGGTGTTCACCGCAGCGCCCACTCGGTGTGCACATTTTTCTCCCGCCAGGATTTCAGCTGCTGTACCGAGCTGCGCATCAGGCCGAGAATCTCCGAGCGCTGGTGCCGGCAGTAATCCCGCTCACTGTCGATGGACAGGCGCGCGGCAACCGCCTTCAGGCGGCTTGCCACCATTTCCAGTCCCACGCTTTCCGCTTCCGCGGCAATGGCCTGGGCCTGGTGCTGGGCGTCGATCCAGTGGCGACCGGTAAGCGCACTGGTGAACGCGGTAATTTTCTTTGGCAGGTTCGACAGGCGGTCGCCCACCAGTTCGGCGAATGCCAGGTGGCCCAGAGTGTCCCGCTGGCGCTCGAGAGTGACCGGATTCAGTACCTTGGACGCCCGCATCGGCTTCCCGGAAGGTGCACGGCGGCGGGTTTTCTCGTCTACCCAGTTCAGTAACTGCACCAGCTGACCTTCGCTGGGCTTGGTCGGGAGAATCCCGGTCAGACCGCGGGCGACAAAGCGCTCCTTGTCTGCCTGTGTCGGCGATTCCACCAGGCCGAAAATCAGTAGTGATTCATTGACGTAGTCGCCGCGGATCTTGCGCGCGGTTTCCACACCATCGATCAGCGGCAACTGCACATCTACCACTACCACGTCATACTGCCCCCGGAGCGCAGCATCGGCGCCGTCGACCCCGTTGGATTCACGGCGCACGCGGTGACCGTGGGCCTCCAGGCGCGCGCGCAGTGATGGATGGGCGTCGTTTTCGATCAGCAGAATTTGCAGTTCGCGCTGATTTTCCTCCGGCGCGTTTTCCGGGGCCGGCTCCTGGGAGGCAGCCTGACCCTTGCGCTGGATTTCCTCCACGCCGCTGCGCAACTGGCGGCACTGTCCCAGAGCCGCTTCCGCCAGCTGACGGGTGTCTCTATCTTCCCCGCGGGACAACAGGCTCATGGTGCTTACCAGTGTTTCCAGCGGTTTGCGCATGCGATGACCGGTGATGGAAAGAAAGTCCCGCTGCTCTTCCTGAGCTTGCTCCAGCTCGGTTCTGGCGCTCTCCAGCGCCTTGTCACGGGCCATCAGTTCGTGGCTGCGGGACTGTACCTGGCGGAAGAGTTTGGCATTTTCCGCCTGCAGGTCTGCCACCTTGGCGGAAGCGGACTCCTCGATGGCGGCAATACGCATCCGGCTGGCCAGGAAACCGCCGAGGCCGGCGAGCGCAGCCAGCCCCGTGAGCAGCACCCAGATAACCGGCAACCGGGTATCCAGCAGGAACGACTCCCCGGGAAAAGCGGCAGCAACCTGGGGACAGCAGGCAGCGATTACCGCCAGCCAGGCGACCGGAGGGGATTTACGGCCCAACAAGGCGCGCTGGGCCTGATAGAAACGGGAGCTGTTTGCGCTGGCGTTGGCATTGCAGCCACCCGCCGAACGGCCGTAGGTCATGGTCATGTCTTCCTTGCAACCACAGAGAAGTGACGGGTCAATCCTGCGACCCGCTGACACAAGGGAGCCTTTATTGCTCTTGTATCACTACTGTTATGTGTTCGATTTTTAACCCGCTTGCCCGCTGCGG
The DNA here is from genome assembly GCF_913055755.1 of uncultured Microbulbifer sp. Classification (GTDB taxonomy): domain Bacteria; phylum Pseudomonadota; class Gammaproteobacteria; order Pseudomonadales; family Cellvibrionaceae; genus Microbulbifer. The sequence goes on along the minus strand of NZ_CAJXKH010000026.1, from coordinate 17,950 downwards.
TTCACGCAGCCAGCCGGCTCCGTACACTAATCCGGAATCCTAAATAATCCAAATCCTGGCACCAGGCAAGCCTGAAAGCGCCAACCGGTTCAAAATATTACAAACAGGCTGGCGCCGCGGGCAATTATTGCCATTTATATGACCGGTCCTTCCCGCAGGTCAAGTAAACAGTAGGGATTGTCAGTTCCGGGCCGCTTCGGCAGGGCCGAGTACGCCGTGCTCGGGCCCCCGCAACCAGATCCCGCGCAGCCAGTCGAGATAGATGCCATACGGACGCCCCAAAGCTCCGGCGATCACTACGAAGGTAGCACTGGCTGTCAGAATTTCCACTGCGGAAGCGCCACCAAGCACCATATTGAGGATATACAGGGGCAGCTGGAAGCTGAGGAAGACGAAGGTATCCACCCCGTAGCTGTGCAGGCCACCGCGATGGCCGAAGCGCCCCACTACCCAGTTGCGGTACAGGCTGAACGGGCGCGCAATGGCGGTATTGAACAGCACCGCGAGCAGGCGCACCTTGAGGTGCTCGTGCCAGCTCATACCTGCCAGCACCACTTCGATGGGGATAGCGATCAGCCAGGAGAAGCTGTTCATGGCGAACACATCCAGCAGCCACTCCCGGCGGCGGGACACCGGCGCGCTGGGGGCGTCGTGGAGTTGCGGCTGCTCCTCCTCAATCACCATCACCGGAGGGGATACCGGGATGGCGTCGGTGGCCTGGGTCAGGGATTGGGGGGACATGTCTGCATCAGTCTCACATTGATCGCTCATTATTTACCCAGTTTTACCGGGCGACGGCGATTATATTCATCGGAGACGGAAAAGCTAGGCTATATAGATTAAAAAATTATTACATATCCATAATTCATCCTAATTTATACGAAAAATCAAAATACACATCCGGAAAATGGCTAATTTTGAGCTAAAGCCCCCCTTCACCACCTCCCTGGATCCCGGAGCGGCCTGTCACGGTGGCGGGGTTGCACGTTAGACTTTCCCCAGCTATGCAAACAGTTGCATAACTTGCCCCTTCCGCGGCCACCCCTGGAGCAGTCATGTCCCTGCGATTTGCCGTCCTCACCCTGCTGGATATCGAGCCGGGCAGCGGTTACGACCTCAAGCGCCGTTTTGAGCGCAGCATTTCCCACTTCTGGAGCGCCAGCCACCAGCAGATGTACCGGGAACTGCACAAGCTCCACCAGGAGGGGCTGCTGGACTGTGCCGAGCAGCCCCAGGAAGGCCGACCGGACAAGAAGGTCTACAGCCTGACGGATGCCGGGCGCGCGGCGCTACAGGAGTGGGCCGAGAAGCCGGCGGCGCCGCAGAAAATCCGCGAGCCCTTCCTGATCCAGCTGTTTGCCGGTCACCGCCTCACCAGCGCGCAAATGCGCCGCCAGCTGGAACGGCACCTGGAGCAGCACCGGGCCCTGCTGGAAACCTACCAGGAACAGAACCGCCGCTTTTACAGCCGCGATCCGGAACACCAGCAGCGCCTGTGGCTCGCCCACCAGCCACTGCTGCTCGGGATAGAAACGGAAAAGACCTGGATTCGCTGGGCGGAGCAGCTGCTGGCAAGGCTGGATGAGGAAGGAGACAGCTGAGCCCCCTGCGGGCTTCCCGGCCACCTATTCGAACGCGTCGGAGGGGATATGGCAGACCACCTCCAGCTTGTGTCCATCCGGATCCAGTACCACGGCGTTGTAATAGCCCTGGTGGAATTCCGGGCGCAAAGCCGGCGCATCCTTCTCCTTGCCGCCGGCCTGTATCGCCGCGAGGTAAAACGCCTGCACCGTCTCCCGGTCCTCGGCGCGAAAGGCGATGTGGAGTGCCGGTGCGGTACTGGAACCGCCCTTGATCAGCAGCTCCGGCTTGTCGCCCCAACCAAAGCCCGCCCAGTCGCCCATTTCCATCACCAGCTCGTAACCCAGTGGAGCCAGGGCAAACTGGTAAAACTTCTTGCTGCGCTCGTAGTCGTGAATGATCAGCCCGATATGATCCAGCATTCCGGTGGTCTCCAAACACTCTGAAGTCGTCTCTGCCTGCGGGCGTGCGGCAGCCGGTGCCGCACCAGGGGCCCGGATAAGCAGTATAGGTGGCAGTAGTTGATGGAGCGGAAGTTGATGGAGCAGAAGTTGATGGGAATGAGGTCGATGAAATGGGGCCCGACAGGTGCAGGCGGGATCAGGATTGGCGGGAAAGCCATTCATCCCGCAACAGGCCGAGAATCACCGCGTCCTGGATTTCACCCAGATGGAAATAGCGCTGGCGCATCAGCCCCTCGCGCTGAAAGCCGAGGAACTCCAGCAGCCGCAGGGAAGCCAGGTTGCGCGGGTCCACATCCGCACTGATGCGACGCAATCCGAGGCGGGAAAAGGCAAACTCCAGCAGCGCCGGCAGGGTCTGTCGCATCAGCCCGCAGCCCCAGTGCGCGGGTGCCAGCGCGAAACCGATTTCGGCCTGATAGATTCCACCGGGATAGCGCTCCAGACCGGCCAGGGTGGTGGTGCCGACCACCTCCCCGCACCATTCCAGCCCCCACTGATAGAGCGCACCGGTCAGGAACCCCTGCTGGATCGACAGCAGGTATTCCCGCGACTTCTGCTCCGTATCCTGCAGTTCCCCGGACATATACCGCACCACTTCCGGCGCGGAAAAAATCTGCTGCAACGCTGGCAGGTCGGCTTCCGTCAGCCAGCGCAGGCGCAATTCCGGATCAGTGGAAACGGCAATTTCGGGCAGGCCAATAGCGAAACCATCCGGGTTCATAGCAGGTGCAACAGACTCAGGGCGCCGTAGGCTACGACACCACAACCAAATACAAACTGCCCCAGGATCAGCGCGCGAATGGCAAAGGTGTAGCGCACAATGCGGCCGTGGGAGCGGGCATCGAGGGCAAACAGGCGCGCCTCTTCGGGGAAATTCAACTCCAGCGCCCTCAGCCCCGGCACCGCGAGACTCAACAGCTGCCGGCTGCGGGCATCCACCACCCAGAACACCGCGGATACGATCACCACAAAGCCACCGAGCAGTACCAGGATCAGTGGGGCAAAACCCTTTTCCACCGCGGTAAATACACCACCATCGGCAAACATCGACAGCACGACAAAAAAATTAAACCCCTTCAGGCGCTGCTCCGCATTGAAGCGGTAGTGCTCGCAGAGGTACTGCTGTTCATTCACTATTTACTTCCCCTGAATTCCCCTGGCGCCCAACACGGCTACTGAATTTTTCCTCACCCTGTTTATATTCAGGGAACAATCAAAACATCGGTATTGGAACGGCCGAGGATTCGCTCGGCGGTATTGCCCAGTACAAACCCACGCGGCCCCCTGCGCACACCGCGCCCGACCATAATCATGCGCGCCTTGGTGCGGTCCACTAAACGATTGATCTCGGCCGCCGGCTTGCCGACAACGAAATGGGTTTGCCGGCTGCTGGCACCACTCTCGTCGATCATGTTTTTCAGTAAATCCTTGAGTCCATCGAGCTGTTCGCGGAACGCGGCGGATTCCACCATCATCTCCGGAATCGGCATACAGGCAACCAGTTCCAGCTCCGCATCGAGCCGTTGCGCCAGCGCCCCGCCCTGCTGCAGCAGGCGGTGATTGAGTGCGACGTGCAGTTTATTGTCCAGGGCCGGATCCAGTGCCGCCACCATGCGGTCGCGCTTGATCCAGTGGGTATTGACCGCAATCCACAGCGGCACCGACGTCTGTTCGATCAGTCGCCAGTCAATGGAACCGAAGCCGCCGCGACCAAATTGTTTCTGCGCGGTTTTCAGCACCAGGTCACAGGGTTTTGTCGTGAGGTAGTCGCCCACCCAGGTGGGAATATCGTGGTGCCAGACCACCTCGGTAGTGGTCTGTTCCGGCAGGCTGTATTCCTGCCCCAGTTCCTGCAGCCAGTTGGCGCGCTCTTTCTGCAGCTGTTCGCTGAGGTCCAGCAGCGAACCGGCAAGCACCGGCAGTCCTATCACCGGCTCGTACACAAAGCTCACCAGATGCAGGTTGATCGCCGTTTTTTCTGCAAGCTCCAGCGCCCGCTGCAATGCGATCTGTTCGTGCTTGGGTTTGTCCAGGATGACGAGAATATTCTGCATGACGCCTCCGATGCGGTTTGGTGCAAATACCTTTGCCCCATTAAATCACCGAGGACCCGTTTTGTCTTTAGCCCTAAACGTTGAACCAATCATCCGGCAACAAAAAGCAATTCGAAGTATATGTGTGGAAGTTAAGGCGGAGTGCTGGGTATTCGTTTTCGAAAGCGTCGGCGCCATGGACGGCGCCGACGCAGCTTACAGGGATGTATTCACAGCGGTTTCGAAAACGAATATCCAGTGCTCCACCGCCACTGCACCTGCTAAGGCCAGGCAGAGCTAGCGGCAGAAGGAAGGGCTATTTGTTAGCCCGATGATCAATCAGCTCGTCGACCACAGAAGGATCGGCGAGCGTGGAGGTATCCCCCAGGGTATCCAGCTCGTTACAGGCAATCTTGCGCAGGATACGCCGCATGATCTTGCCGGAGCGGGTCTTCGGCAGGCTCGGTGCCCACTGGATGATATCCGGCTTGGCGATGGGGCCGATTTCCTTGACGCAGAGATCGATCAGCTCCTTGCGCAACTCTTCCGAAGGCTCGCGGCCATTCTTCAGGGTCACGTAGCAGTAGATGCCCTGCCCCTTGATATCGTGCGGGTAACCCACCACCGCGGCCTCCGCGGTATCCTCGTGCAGCACAATGGCACTTTCGATTTCCGCGGTGCCCAGGCGGTGACCGGACACATTGAGCACATCGTCGATACGTCCGGTAATCCAGTAGTAGCCGTCCGCATCGCGGCGCGCACCGTCACCGGTAAAGTAATAGCCGGGGAAAGTGGAGAAATAGGTATCGATCATGCGCTGGTGATCACCGTACACGCTGCGGATCATGCTCGGCCAGCTGGCCTTCATCACCAGTGCCCCCTCGCCTTCACCCTCGATCTCCTTGCCCTTCTCATCCAGCAACGCCGGCTGCACCCCGAAGAACGGCTTGGTCGCAGAACCGGACTTGAGGTCGATGGCCCCGGGCAGCGGGGTGATCAGGTGCGCACCGGTTTCGGTCTGCCACCAGGTGTCGACGATCGGGCAGCGCTCCTCGCCCACCACCTTGAAATACCACTCCCAGGCCTCCGGGTTGATCGGCTCGCCCACGGTGCCCAGCAGTTTCAGGGAACTGCGGTCGCACTTGGTGACGAAGTCGTCGCCGGCGCCCATTAACGCGCGAATCGCGGTGGGAGCGGTGTAGAAGATATTGACCTGGTGCTTGTCCACCACCTGCCAGCAGCGGGACGCGTCCGGGTAGGTGGGCACCCCCTCGAACATCAGCGAGATGGCGCCGGCGGCCAGTGGGCCGTAAACAATGTAACTGTGGCCGGTAATCCAGCCCACATCCGCGGTGCACCAGAACACATCGCCTTCCTTGTAATCGAAGGCGTATTTGAAGGTCATGGTGGACATCAGCAGGTAGCCGGCGGTGGTGTGCAGCACACCCTTGGGTTTGCCGGTGGAGCCGGAGGTATAGAGGATAAACAGCGGGTCTTCCGCGTTCATGGCTTCCGGCACGCAATCCGCGCTCTGCCCGGCCACGGATTCCGCGTACCAGATGTCGCGCTTGCTGTCCCAGTCGATATTGGCGCCGGTGCGCTTCACCACGATGGCGGTGTGCACGTCAGGGCAGCTGGCCAGGGCCTTGTCCACGTTCGCTTTCAGCGGCACCTTGCGGCCGCCGCGCACGCCTTCATCGGCGGTAATCACCAGGCGGCAGTCGGAGTCGAGAATGCGATCTTTGAGGGAGTCGGGAGAGAAACCGCCGAACACCACCGAGTGCACTGCACCAATGCGCGCGCAGGCAAGCATGGCGTAGGCAGCTTCCGGGATCATCGGCATGTAGATACACACCCGGTCACCCTTGTGGATACCGCGCTCCTTGAGCAGGTTGGCAAGGCGACACACATGCCCGTGCAGTTCGCCGTAGGTAATGGTCTTGCTGTCGGCGGGGTCGTCGCCTTCCCAGATAAACGCGGTCTGGTTCGCGCGCGCGGGCAGGTGGCGGTCGATACAGTTCACGCTGACGTTCAGTTCGCCATCGGCAAACCAGACAGCGTGCCCTTTGCTCAGGTCTTCTTCACAGGCTTTGGTAAAGGGTTTGCTCCACTGCAGGAAATCGTTGGCCTGCTGGGACCAGAAGGCCTGGGGATCTTCCACGGACTGGCGATACATGCGCTCGTAGTCGTCTTTATTGACGTGAGCATCGGCAGCAAAGGCTTCCGGCACCGGATGGATGTGCACTTCAGACATCGTTTTCTCCCTTATTAGAATTATCGGGTTTTGCGCGCGCACCGTCTGCAGCGGGCAGAGCCCTGTCCCGCGAGATCATTTCCGGTTTTACCCGGCTACAGGTGCGCACCTTGCGCAGTTTTGACCGCGTATTTTCCCGATCAGTTATACCACTGGCAGCCGCTGAATGACAACGCTGTCAACTATCCTTTCACTTCATCATAGCCCGCCACAACTGAGGATTCCCAGCCCGCGTCTGGAATACCGTGCCTTTTTTCCCGGAGCCGTGCACAATAGCCGCAAAAAGTGATCACATTTTATTGGAGACCATTATGTCGGTGAAGTTGTTGCGGGTTCGCGAGGGCGAAGGTGCGGTGGAGTCGGGCCCGGTGGTGCAAGAAAAGGTGCTGTCCGGTATGCCCCAGCAGCTTACCGAGCATTTTTTTACCAATGCGAAGGAGAATTTCTTTTGCGGCGTCTGGTCTTCGGATGCGGGCAAGTGGACACTCACTTACAGCGAGGATGAGTTCTGCTACATCATTGATGGCGAGGCGATCATTACCGATGCCGACGGGGTGAGCGAGAAGGTTTCTGCCGGGGATGCATTCTGTATTCCCGCCGGGTTCGAGGGAACCTGGGAAACTATTGGATCGGTGAAGAAGTTTTACGCTATTTACGAAGAGTAGCTCTAACCTCGAACCGACTAAGCCGGTTTTGTGGCGGCAAATCACTGGGGCAGGTATTTCGAAAACGCCGTGAATACGTCCCTGTAAGCTCCGTCAGCGCCGTCCATGGCGCTGACGGTTTCGAAATACCTGCCCCAGCACTTTGCCTTCGCGATTCACCGCGCAGCTTTGTGGGGAATCTTTCGAGAAAACACTTAGCTCCCTATCAACCCCTTCAGATGCGCCACCACACTACGCCCCAGCGCGGATAGCGCATAGCCCCCTTCCAGTGCGGAAACGATGCGACCCGCGCAGTGGGCGTCGGCGAACTCCCGCAGTTTTTCCGTCACCCAGCGGTAATCGTCTTCGCGAAAACGCAATTGCGCCATGGTGTCTTCGATATGGCCGTCGAAGCCGGCGGAGATGAACAGCATCTGCGGCTGGAATTTTTCCAGTGCGGGCAGCCACTGGTTTGCGACCAGCTCCCTCAGCACCGCGCCTTCGGTACCCGCTTCCAGTGGTGTATTGAGGATATTGTCCGGCAGTTCTCCGGTGCCGGTGAACGGGTAGTAGGGGGACTGGAAGCTGGAGCACAGCAGGTAGCCTTCACGACCAGCGACGAAGTCTTCGGTGCCGTTGCCGTGGTGGACGTCGAAGTCGAGTATTGCCACCCGCTCCAGCCCGTGTTGTGCGCGGGCGTGGGCGGCGGCGATGGCGATGTTGTTGAACAGGCAGAAGCCCATGGCCTTGTCGCGCTCGGCGTGGTGGCCCGGGGGGCGCACCGAGCAGAAGGCGCTGCCTATTTCTCCGACAATGACCTTGTCCACCGCATTCACCGCGGCGCCGGCGGCGTGCAGGGCGGCGTTGAGCGTGTGTGGACACATGCGGGTGTCTTCATCGAGCGCCTCGATACCCTCGCGCGGCGCACGGGCGAAGATGGATTCTACATATTCCGGGGTGTGCACCAGCTGCAGTTGCGCGCGGGTGGCCTGCGGCGCGTCGAAGAAGCGCAGTATGTATTCGATACCGCTGCTGAGCAGCTGGTCGTGGATGGCGTCGAGGCGCGCGGGCGATTCCGGATGTTCGTCGCCCATATCGTGGAGGCTGCAGGCTGGGCTGGTAAAGATTCCGACGGTGGCCATTTTTATTCCTGATCTGCGGCGCTGGTGAGATCCAGTTCCAGGTAGAGTTCATCCATGCTGTCTCCGGGGCGGGTGACAAAACCGTTGTGGTCAAATATTGCCAGCATGGGTTTGTTGTCCCGGCGCACACAGGCAAACATGGTGGCGATGCCGCGACTGCGCGCCACCGCCTCCATTTCTTTCAGCAGGGTGGAGGCGATGCCCTTGCCGCGCCGGCTCTCCTTGATCACGAACGCGACTTCGCAACTGTTGCTGGCTTCGTAATAATAATATCGCCCGACCCCCTGAATCACCTCGCGCTGTCCGTCGCGGTCGGTAAAACACAGGGCCAGGTCTTTCCTCTGGTCCACGCTGACCAGGCTGCAAGAGGTTTCCCGGGACATCTGCGTTACCTGGTGGTTGTAACGCATCAACAGGGTTTCCTTGTTGTGGGTATAAAAGAACTCCTGCAGCCTGCGTTCATCCGACGGCCGCAGTGGCCGCAATGTATAGGTGATACCGCCGAATACGTAGCGCTTCTGTTCCACCGGCCCCAGCTCCGGTACCGAGGTGGGCGCCTGTTGCTGGTATTCCGGCACCCAGTAATATCGGCGCACTTCTTCCAGCAGTTCGCGGCGAAAATCCGGGTGTGCAATACGGATCAGTTCCAGCGCCCGCTCGCGCACGCTCTTGCCGCGCAGGGAGGCGATGCCGTATTCGGTCACCACGTAGTGCACGTGCCCGCGGGAGGTCACCACACCACTGCCGGGTGTGAGCGCTGCGACAATGCGGGATATTTTCTTACCGCTTTTGTCCCTGGTGGTCGAAGGCAGCGCGATGATCGGCTTGCCCCCCTTACTCAGCGCCGCGCCGCGGATAAAATCCACCTGGCCACCGATGCCGCTGTAAAAATGGCAACCGATGGAGTCGGAAACCACCTGCCCGGTCAGATCCACTTCGATGGCACTGTTGATGGAAACCATTTTTTCGTTGCGGGCAATCTTTACCGGTGAACTAACGTGCTCTGCCGGATAAAACTCCACATGGGGATTGCCGTCGATAAAGTCGTACAGCATCCTGGTGCCCATGCAGAAGGTGGTGATCGTTTTACCTTTGTGGAAGGTTTTTTTGCGATTGTTGATCACCCCATCTTTCATCAACCGCGCGATGCCATCGGAAATCATTTCCGAATGCACCCCCAGGTCTTTGTGGTTGCCCAGATAGCGCAACACGGCATCGTGAATCCGGCCAATGCCGATTTGCAGCGTCGCGCCATTCTCCACCAGCAGCGAAACATACTGGCCGATCTGTTCCACGGCCTGGTCCATTTCCGGCGGCGGGGATTCCGGGATGGGAGCTTCGGCGGTCATCCACGCGTGGATCTGATCCCGGTGGATAAAACTGTGGCCGTTGGTACGGGGCATCTGCGGGTTGATCTGGGCGATCACGGTCTTGGCATTTTTTACCGCGGACGACACCACATCCACACTGACCCCCAGGGAGCAGTAACCCAGCTCGTCCGGCGGACCGACCATGATCAGGGCGGCGTCCAGTGGCAATATGTGGTCACTGAACAGCTTGGGCACTTCGGAGAGAAAGGTCGGCGTGTAATCTGCGCGCCCCTCCGCCACCGCCTGGCGTATGGTTTCGCCACCTATATAGAGGGCGTTGACGGTAAACAACTCCGAGTATTTGCGCTCCGCCCAGAAGTTGTCCGACAGGGTGAATACCTGGGCGACTTCCACATCGTGCAGCCCGCGGCTGTTGGCAATCAGGTCTGCCATCAGGGCATTGGGTACGGCGGCGTGAGAACCGACGAAGATCCGGCAGCCACTTTTCAGCAACTGGTCCCAGGGGAGGGATTCTCCGGTTTTCGGGTGAGTCAGGGATGACATTTGTGCGGGTGGTTTCCTACCTTGATCCGGTCATGGTAGGCAGATGGCCCGACAGTCACAAGCCCCGCTCGGTAACGGGACCCACATTAAATTTTGTGGCGGTCCTGCTACCTTGTATGGCTTTGCGAGACGCGCCGTGAAACCATCCTTTGGGACTAACAGAATAAAGAATTTGAATTTAAGGAAAAGTGGCGGGGATCTGTTTTCGAAAGCGTCGGCGCCATGGACGGCGCCGACGCAGCTTACAGGGAAGTATTCACAGCGGTTTCGAAAACGGATACCCGCCGCTTTTCCGCCACCGGACCAGGCTGGAAGGAAACCACTAGACCAGAAGGCGGCTAAGCGGGCTCAGCCATCTGCACCGGAATCGTATTGGTACTGCGCTCAACGCGGTTGTTCTCGTCCAGATAAACCAGCTTTGGCTTGAACTGGTCGGCCTCGGATTCCGACATCTGCGCATAGGCCGCAATGATGATCCGATCTCCCACCTGCACCCGGCGCGCCGCCGCGCCGTTCATGGAAATAATGCCGGAGCCGCGTTCCGCCAGGATCACATAGGTGTGAAATCGCTCGCCATTGGAGACGTTGTAGATATCAATCTTCTCGAACTCGCGCAGGCCCGCCAGCTCCACCAGGTCCTCGTCAATGGCACAGGAGCCGTCGTACCAGAGTTCCGCCTGCGTCACCGCCGCCATGTGCAGTTTGCCTTTCAGCATTTCGATTTGCATGGAATCGCTCCCGTCACATCGTCAGAGAAACATTGTCGATCAAACGCGCTCCGCTGGTGTACATCGCCCCCAGCAGCGTGATCTCGCGGTCATCGTTGGCCGCGGGCTGCAGGTCCTTGCTGTTGCAGATGGAGAAGTAATCCACCTTGAAGCCCGCATCTTCGATGCGGGACCTGGCCTCGGCCTCCAGTGCGGTAAAGTCCCGCTGGCCCGACTCGATCTGTTCCTTCGCCCAGTTCAGGCACTGATTCAGCACCGCCACCTTGGGGCGCTCCTCCTCGGTCAGGTAACCATTGCGGGAGCTCATGGCAAGGCCGTCGGCTTCCCGGTGTACCGGGGCTGCGACGATCTCCACCGGGATACACAGGTCCTCCACCATGCGGCGGATCACCGCCAACTGCTGGAAGTCCTTGATTCCGAATACCGCCTTGTCCGGCTGCACGATATTGAACAGCTTCGCCACCACCGTGGTCACCCCCTCGAAGTGCCCCGGGCGGCTCGCACCACAGAGTACGTCGGTCATGGCCGGGCACACCACGCGGGTCTGCTGGTCCATACCGTTGGGGTAGATCTCGCCCTCTTCCGGATGGAACAGGTAGTCACATTCCGCTGCGCGCAGCTTCGCCATGTCCTGTTCCATGGTGCGGGGATAGGTGTCCCAGTCCTCGTTCAGGCCGAACTGCAGGCGGTTGACGAAGATCGACACCACCACCACATCGCACTGCTGCCGGGCCAGGTTGACCAGCTGGATATGGGCGTCGTGGAGGTTGCCCATGGTGGGCACGAAACCGATGGTCTTGCCATCGCGGCGGGCCGCTGCCAGCGCCTCGCGCAGGGTGGCCACATGGTGAAAGACTTGCATAAGCGTGGATCCGCCGGAATTTGCTCGGGCGGCATAATACTCCCCGCCGCGAATGGGAACAAATTGCGAAACATTGGCCCGATTCGGTTTTTTTGCCCGGATTCGCGAATTCTTTCCCCGGTTCAGGAAGGATTCAGTGTCCCCGGGGCAAACTGGCCCCAACTGATCGCCAGAGACAGAAAAACGCCGCCAAGCGGCCCTGGAGCCCAGCCATGAGCAGACAATACAAATCCGCAGTGAAAACACTTGCCGCCGCCCTCGCCACGGCCGGCCTGCTGGCAATGGCCAGCCCGGCGCTGGCCGACCGCGACGACCGCGGCCAGGGTCACAAGGGCCGCCCCGAGCACGCCATCAAGCACGGCCAGTCAGCCCGCTTCCAGAAGCGCCAGGACCGGCAGCGCCAGGCAAAGCACCGCGGCAATGACCGCGACCACAGAAGTGATCGCAGAGCCGATCGCGGCCGCGACCACCGCCGCGACAATGATCACCGTCGCGGTGACCGTCGACACGACTACAACGACCGCGGTCACCACGATCGCGACCGCCGCCGCTACGCGGGCGGCCACGGCTGGCGGGACCGCGGCCACGATCACCATCGCAAGTACTACAAGCCGGTTCACCGCCCGCACAAGCACCGCTGGCGCCCGAACCACTACCACTACGGTTACCGCTGGAGCCGCCTGCCCAAGAGTTATGTCAGCCTGACGTTCGGCGGCCTCGGCTACTACTTCAGTGACGGTATTTTCTACCGTCCTTACGGCCCGGGTTATGTGGTTGCGCAGGCTCCGGTTGGCGCCATTGTCTACAACCTGCCCGGCACCGCGGTCAGTGTCAGCTTCGGCGGCCTCAGCTACTACGTGGCCTACGACACCTACTACCGCTGGGACAGCCACCGCCGCGGTTACCGGGTGGTTGCCAACCCCGGCTTTTATTGAGGGTATTGAGCGCCCGGTGCGCAGCCAGATGTTCAACGTGCCATTGTCGGATTTCCAACCCCAACTAACCGAAGCTTAATTCGGTTATTTCCCCAGGCGACTCTTTTGAGTCGCCTTTTTTTTATTTTTTGTCGGCCGCTTACAACCCGCCCCGAACCCGGCGTAAAAAAACCGAACAAAAATTTAATTTTGTTGCCTTAAAAAAAGCTATTTTTCTTTTCTATAGTTATTGCTTTCAGCAGACTATGACTACAAGATTCGCGCCCCTGTAACCCCCACAGATCCTTGCCCAAAAACGAGGCGCCATGAAACAACAACAGATCGAAAACTGGACCTGCGAAGACTCCGCAGCGCTCTACGGCATCCGCGACTGGGGTGCCGGCTATTTCAATTTGAACCAGTCCGGTGAAATCACTGTTGAGATCAAAAATGAATCCGGCGACACCAGTTCCGTCTCCCTGCTGGACATTGCCCACGGTGCCACTGAACGCGGTCTCGGCATGCCGTTGCTGGTGCGTTTCGAGAACCTGCTCGACGCCCAGGTAGCGCGCATCAACAACTCATTCCGCAATGCGATCAGCAGCTGCGGTTACAAGAATGTGTTCCGCGGTGTGTTTCCCATCAAGGTGAACCAGCAGTGCCAGGTGATCGAGGAGATTGCCAAGGCCGGTCGCCAGTTCGGCCACGGCCTGGAAGCGGGCAGCAAGGCGGAGCTGATTGCGGCGCTGTCGATCCTCGACAACACCGACGCGCTGATCGTGTGCAACGGCTACAAGGACGAGGAGTTCATCAACCTGGGCCTGCAGGCCCAGCGCCTCGGCGTGCAGGTATTTTTCGTGGTGGAAACTCCCTCTGAGGTCGACACCATCATTCACTGCGCCCAGCGCGAGCAGGTGGAGCCCAACATTGGCGTGCGGGTAAAGCTCGCGAGCAAGGTTGGCGGCTACTGGAATGCCACCAGTGGCGACCGCAGTATTTTCGGCCTCGGCAGTAACGACCTGATCGCGATGGTGGACAAACTGCGCGACCACGACATGCTGCACTGCCTGAAGCTGCTGCACTACCACCTGGGATCGCAGGTGCCGAACATCCGCGATATCCGCACCGGGGTGCTGGAAGCCTGCCGCTACTATGCCGACCTGGTAGAGGAAGGCGCGGCCATGGGCTACCTGGACCTGGGTGGCGGCCTGGCGGTGGACTACGATGGCTCCAAGACCAACTACACCCACTCCAAGAACTACTCCCTGGACGAGTACTGCGTGGACGTGGTGGAAGCCATCATGGGCACCCTGGACAGTGAGGGCGTGGAACACCCGGTGATCATCACCGAATCCGGCCGCGCCACCGTCGCCTATTCCTCGGTGTTGCTGTTCAACATCCTGGACACCACCAGTTTCGAGCCAATCGAACTGGAGGAGGATCGCATCGGCGAAGATTCGCACCCGATGCTGAAAAATCTGCAGCATGCGCTGCAGAGTGTTTCTCCAAAGAACCTGCAGGAGAGTTACAACGACGGCCTCTACTATCGCGACGAGATCCGCGCACTATACCTCCACGGCCAGGTAAGCCTGCGCGACCGCGCGCTGGCGGAAAACCTGTTCCTGCAGTGTGCGCAGAAGATCCGCAAGCTGCTGGATGAGGTGGCCCAGGTACCGGTGGATCTGCAGGCGTTGCCGGAAGTGCTGTCGGATATTTATTACGCAAATGTGAGCGTGTTCCAGTCGTTGCCGGACATCTGGGCGATCGACCAGCTGTTCCCGCTGGTGCCGGTGCATCGCCTGGACGAGGCGCCGACGCGCTCGGCGATCATTGCGGACATTACCTGCGACTGCGACGGCAAGATCGACCGTTTTATCGACCGACAGGATGTACGCAAGACGTTGCCGCTGCACCCGCTGAAAGAAGGTGAGGAATATATTCTCGGAACTTTCCTGGTGGGTGCGTATCAGGAGACACTGGGAGACCTGCACAATCTGTTTGGTGATACGAATGTGGTGAGCGTGCGTATCGATGAAGACGGTCATGTGGACTACAGTCGCGAGATTCACGGCGACAGCATTGCGGATGTGTTGAGTTACGTGGAGTACTCACCGCAGGATCTGTTTGAGCGTTTCCGCAAGCTGGCGGAGCGGGCAGTGAAGGAAAAGCGGATTACGGCGCAGCAGCGGAAGGATATTTTGCATACTTACACTGCATCTATGAGTGGGTACACCTACTTCGAAAAGTAATTTGTATTTTCGACCTGGTCCGGTGGTACGTTCTATCGCCAGTCCGGTGGCGGCAGAGCACCGGGGATTGGTTTTCGGAACCGCTGTAAACCCATCCCTGGGCGCTGCGGCGCAAACATCCTGTTTGCGACGCTTCCGAAAACCAATCCCCGGCACTCTGCCTTAACTTTGTACTTTTATGCTTCGTAGCTATTCATTCTTGGCTGATTCGAAGTGAATAACTTGATGTGAAAGGACTGCTGCCGGTATTTGTTTGCGGGACCGTATGCGGCCCGGACGGCCGCATCCGAGCCCCCATGGATGGGTTCACGGCGTGTCCCGCAAACAAATACCGGCAGCAGGCCTGCCATTAAACTATCTAGTGGCTGCCCCACAATCCGGCACCACTATTTTGTGTGTTCAGAAACACCCAAAAATAAGGAGATCCCTAAATGGCCAACGTTCTGATAGTAGGCGCCGGCGGCGTCGGTCAGGTGGTTGCACACAAATGTGCGCAGGTAGAGGAAGTATTCGAGAACATAACTCTCGCCAGCCGCACGAAATCCAAATGCGACAAGATCGCCGATATGCTGCCGCGCAAGATCAACACCGCGGAAGTGGACGCCGACAACGTCAGTGAAATGGTTGCGCTGATCGAGAAGGTCAAACCGGACATGGTCATCAACGTGGCCCTGCCATACCAGGACCTGCACATCATGGATGCCTGCCTGGAAACCGGAGTGCACTATCTCGACACCGCCAACTACGAACCGCCGGAAGAGGCCAAGTTCGAATACAAATGGCAGTGGGCCTACCAGGAAAAGTTCGAGAAGGCCGGACTGATGGCGCTGCTGGGCAGTGGTTTTGACCCGGGTGTGACCAGCGTGTTTACCGCCTATGCGAAAAAGCACCACTTCGTCCGCATCAAGACCCTGGACATTCTGGACTGCAACGCCGGGGATCACGGGCTGCCGTTCGCGACCAATTTCAACCCGGAAATCAATATCCGTGAAATTACCGCCAACGGACGCTACTGGGAAGACGGCAAATGGGTCACCACCAAGCCGATGGAAGAAAAACGGGTATTTGAATTCCCCGAGGGTATCGGCGAGAAAGACCTCTACCTGCTGTACCACGAGGAGCTGGAATCCCTGTCCAAGCACTACCCGGAAATCGAGCGCGCGCGCTTCTGGATGACCTTTGGGGCGAGCTATCTGAAGCACCTGGAAGTACTGCAGAACGTCGGTATGACCAGTATCGAGCCGGTGGAATTCCAGGGCCAGCAGATAGTGCCGATCCAGTTCCTGAAAGCGCTGCTGCCGGACCCGGCGAGCCTCGGCCCGCTGACCAAGGGCAAGACCTGTATCGGCAACATCATCAAGGGTATCCCGCAGGGTGGCGGTGAAGACAAGATCTACTATGTCTACAACATCTGCGACCACCAGGAGTGCTACAAGGAAGTGCAGTCCCAGGCCATTTCCTATACCACCGGTGTGCCGGCGATGATCGGCGCCAAGATGATGATGGAAGGCAAGTGGATGAAACCCGGCGTGTGGAATATGGAACAGCTGGATCCGGATCCTTTCATGGCCGATCTGAACAAATACGGCCTGCCCTGGCAGGAAACCTGGCTCGACAAGCCGTTCGTTTGAGCCCCTCGATCCCGGGCCTAAAAGCCCGGGATTTTGCCAAATAGAGCAGCAAGACAAATTCTATGGACCTGACTCCCCGCAAAGACTACTTCGGTGATTTCGACCCGACCCGAGTCTCCACCCCCTGCTTCGTGGTGGACGAAATTGCCCTGCGTGACAACCTGGAAGTGCTCGCCGATGTACAGCAGCGCAGCGGTGCCAAGGTACTGGCGGCACTCAAGGCATTTTCCATGTTCAGTATCGGCCACATTGTGGCGGAATACCTGTCCGGGACCTGCGCCAGCGGTATCAACGAGGCCAAACTGGGCTTCGAGGAGTACGGCGGCAGGGACCTGGGCAAGGAAGTGCACGTTTTCAGCGCCGGCTACAAGGAAGAAGAACTGAAGGAAATCCTGGGCTTCGCCCACCATGTGATCTTCAATTCTTTTTCCCAGTGGAAGCGCTACCGGGCACTGTGCCTGCAGGCCCAGGAAAAGCGCCCCGAGCTGCGTTTCGGCCTGCGTATCAATCCGGAGCACTCCGAGGGGCACACGCCGATCTACGATCCCTGTGCACCCTGTTCGCGGCTGGGTATCGTGCGATCCCTGTTTGAAGGCGAAGATCTCACCGGCATCAGCGGTCTGCATTTTCACACCCTGTGTGAACAGGACTTCAAGCCGCTGGAGCGCACCATTGCCGCGGTGGAAGAAAAGTTCGGAGATCTGATCCCGCAGATGGAGTGGATCAACTTTGGCGGCGGCCACCATATTACCCGTTGTGATTACCAGGTGGACGAGCTGGTTGCGGGGGTAAAGGCCTTTTCGGAAAAACACGGGGTGCAGGTTTACCTGGAGCCCGGCGAGGCCGTGGCGCTGTTTTGCGGTGTGCTGGTTGGAGAAGTAGTGGACCTGATGTGGAACGGCAAAAACCAGGCGATCCTGGATGTCTCTGCCACCTGCCATATGCCGGACGTGATCGAAATGCCCTACCGCCCGGAAATCACCGGCGCATCGCTGCCGGACGAACTGCCCCACACTTACCAATTGGGTGGACAGAGCTGCCTGGCGGGCGACCGGATCGGGGAATACAGTTTCACCGACCCGCTGAAAATCGGCGACCGGATCGTGTTTGAAGAAATGGCCTATTACACCATGGTCAAGACCAACACCTTCAACGGCATTCCACTGCCCGCGATCGCTTTGTGGAATTCCAGGACCGACGAGCTTCGACTCATCAAAGAGTTTGGCTACGAGGACTTTAAAGGTCGCCTGTCTTGATCTGCACCCACCGCTTCTCGCTTTGTTGCAGGATCGGTGGCGGTGAAGCACCGGGTGAAAGGTTTCAAAACCGCTGTAAATACATCCCTGTAAGCTGCGTCGGCGCCGTCCATGGCGCCGACGCTTTTGAAACCTTTCACCCGGCACTTCACCTTAACTTTTACCCTTAAGCTTCGTCAGATAGTGCAGTTTTCGGAGCCACAAGCTACGAAGTACATAAACACAATGCGAAGGCAGAGTACCGGGTGCGGGTTTTCAGGAGCGTCGCAAACAGGATGTTTGCGCCGCAGCGCCCAGGGATGGGTTCACAGCGGTCCT
>NZ_CAJXKH010000025.1 GCF_913055755.1 uncultured Microbulbifer sp. | reverse complement strand
TTCTGCGCCCAGAAGGGCACCAGCCGGGTGTGGGCGGAGCCGGTGACCGGGTCTTCGTCGATGCCGATGGCGGGGGCGAAGAAGCGGCTGACAAAGTCGCAGTCGTATCCCTCGCCGGGCGCGGTGCAGATCAGGCCCTTGTAGGGGAGGGCGGCGACGGCGCGCATATCCGGGGCCAGTTCCGCTACTTGTGCGGCGCTCGCGAACTCCAGCAGCAACTGGTCATCGGAACCCGTCACCTCCAGTGCGCTCAGGGGCTCCGCGCCCAGTGCGTGTGCGTATTCCGGCGGCAGACTGATTTCCGCATTGTGCTGGGCCGGAAAGTCCAGGGTCAGCAACGCCTGTTCCTGGCGCACCAGCAGCTCGCCGCTGCGGGTGAAGAAGTGGATCTCGGGATCGGTGAATCCCAGCTCGCTCCACAGCAGGTGTGCGGTGACCAGGGTGGCGTGGCCGCACAGGGGCACCTCCTCACCGGGGGTGAACCAGCGCAGTTCGAAGCCGTTGCCGGCGGGCACGGTAAACGCGGTTTCGGCGAGATTGTTTTCCGCGGCGATCTGCTGCAGCAGCCGGTCTTCGAGCCAGCGGGTCAGCGGTACATAGGCGGCGGGGTTGCCCTTGAACAGTTCGGAGGTAAAGGCGTCGGCCTGATAGATGGGCAGTTGCATGGGAGTTTCCTTCTCTCAATGCCAGCAAAGCAGAAAATAAAGAAAATAAAAAAGGGAGCGTGAAGCTCCCTTTTTAACAGGTGACGGCGGCAGTTTCTATTACCGCCCGGCCATCAGGGGCCAAACACGCCCTTGAAGAAGAAGAAGAACACGATCGCGAGACCGGCGCCCGCCGGCAGGGTCACTACCCAGGAGGCGGCGATGGTGGTGATCATCCTCAGGTTGAGGGCGCCGATACCGCGGGCCAGGCCGACACCCAGCACCGCACCTACCAGGGTGTGGGTGGTGGAGATCGGCAGGCCGGTGCCGGAAGCCAGTACCACGGTGGCGGCGGCGCCCAGCTCGGCGGCGAAACCGCGGCTCGGGGTCAGTTCGGTAATCTTGCGGCCGATGGTGGCCATTACCTTGAAACCGTAGGTGGCGAGACCGACAACGATACCGGCACCACCGACCAGCAATATCCAGGAGGGCATGGTGGCCTTGGCGGTTACCGCACCCTGCTGCACGGTGTTGACCACTGCCGCCAGCGGGCCGACCGCGTTGGCCACGTCGTTGGAGCCGTGGGCGAAGGCCATGGCGCAGGCGGTAAATACCATCAGGATGGCGAATACGCGCTCGACATTGGCGAAGCGGTTGTGGCGTTCGCGTTCCGGGTCGCGCTTGATGCGTTTGAGCATCGCGATACCGATACCCATCACGATCAGGCCGGCGATCCCCGCGATCAGCGCATCCTGCCAGAAGCTCAGCACGATGTCGGCATCCTTGAATACATGCTTGAGGCCCTTGGTGAGGGTCACCATGGCGATCATCCAGCCCACCGCAAACATGTAGAAGGGAATGTAGCGCTTGGCGTTGGCGAAGGGATCCTCGGTGTTCAGGATCAGCCGCTGCACACTGCGGAACAGCATGAATGACAGGGTGCCCGCCAGAACCGGGGATACTACCCAGCTGGCGACGATGCTGCCCACCTTGCCCCAGGCTACCGCGTCGGCGGAAATGCCCACCGCGGAGAAGCCGACAATGGCGCCAACAATGGAGTGGGTGGTGGATACCGGCCAGCCGAGCACGCTGGCGATGGCCAGCCAGGTGCCGGCGGCGAGCAGCGCGGAGAGCATGCCGTACACCAGCAGCTCGGGATTGTCGTTAAACAGGTCCGGGGAGATGATCCCCTTGCGGATGGTGGAGGTTACCTCACCGCCGGCCAGATAGGCGCCGGCGAACTCGAAGATCATGGCGATCACGATCGCCTGTTTGATGGTCAGTGCGCGGGAGCCCACCGAGGTACCCATGGCGTTGGCGACGTCGTTGGCACCCACACCCCAGGCCATGAAAAAGCCGAATACGCAGGCCAGGATCAGAAAGATGTGGCCGTACTGAGCAATGATTTCCACGAATTGTCTCCCCCTTTAACGCGCCAGTAGCAGCTGCAATCGGTTGCCCACGCCGTGGGCCTCGTCCGCCAGCACACCAATCCATTCGATTACCCGGTAGAGGAAAATCACGTCAACCGGCGGCAGGTCTTTTTCTATTTTGAACAGTGTGGCGCGCACTTCTACTTCCAGCTTGTCGGACTTGCGCTCCAGGTCATCCAGTTCTTCGGTCATGCGGCGGGCGATATCCACTTCGCGGCCGGCAAAGCCGGATTCCAGCAATTCGTCCAGTTCGTTGATCGCGGTCAGTGCCTGGGCCGAGGCGGCCACGGCGCTCTCCACAAAGGTGCCCATCATCGACTGCATGGACTCGGGAACCTGCATCTGGCGGCCGATGGCGAGGCCGGCGATATCCTGGGCGGTATTGGCCACCTTGTCCTGGGCGTGCAGCAATTCCAGCAGGTCGGAGCGGGACACCGGCATGAACAGGCTGTCCGGCAGGTGCAGGCGCAGGTCTTTCTTGATGTCGTCGGCGCGGTTTTCTGCGGCGCTGATGCGCTGCTGAATGCTTTTGGCAGTGCTGAAGTCCCCCTTCATAAGGGCTTCAAAGAAGGGCACCAGATCCGCTGACGCCTCGTGGGCAGTTGCCATGTGTTCCTTGATCGGCTTGATCGGCGAGCGGCCGAACAGGTTGGCGATGTTGGACAGGGGCATGGTCTGTTCCTTTTTCCGGTCCTGACAGATTGAAAAATGACCGCCGAGGCGGCCGGGTGGCGGCATGGTACCCCAACCTTTGCACAGGTCACAGTGACCTTTCGGTTTCACAGCTAATCCGCGATCGGGCCTTTGTCGAAAGGCGCACTGTCGCCGGCGGTCAATAGAGCTACAATGCGCCTTCCAATAAAGATTAGACCGCAGCTGACAACGGGGAAGTAACTATGGCGAGCAAACTGGCGGACCGGGTACTCGACCTGCCGGGGCTACTGGAAGACCTGGTGAGCCAGGGCTATGTCAGTCGCCTGGATGCCAACCGCCTGATTGGCACCCCGCGCACCGCGGAGCAGGCGCAGATGCACCCGCTCAGCTATATCGCCAGCTGCGAGCTGGAGAACCAGAAGAAGCCCGGCAAGATTCTCGATGCGGCCACGCTGACCCAGTGGCTGGCGGATACTTCCTCCCACGGCCTTTACCATATCGACCCGCTGAAGGTGGATGTGGCGGCGGTGACCGAGGTGATGAGCTTCCAGTTTGCCAAGCGCCACCAGATCCTGTGTGTAGAGGCCAGCAAGGATATGCTGCTGGTGGCCACCGCCCAGCCCTATACCAGTGGCTGGGAAGAGCAGCTGGAGCACACCAGCGGCCGCGCGGTACAGCGGGTGGTGGCCGACCCCGCGGATATCAAGCGCTACGGCACCGAATTCTATTCCCTGGCCAACTCCATCTCCGGCGCCAGCGGCCTCAAGGGCAGCTCCGGGGCGCACAACTTCGAGCAGCTGCTGGAACTGGGCAACCTCAAGGACCCGGAAGCCAACGACCAGCACATCGTCAATATCGTCGACTGGCTGCTGCAGCACGCCTTCGACCAGCGCGCCAGTGATATCCATATCGAGCCCCGCCGCGGCGTGGGCCGCATCCGCTTCCGCATCGACGGCGTGCTGCACCCGATCCACGAGCTGCCGGACCAGGTGAATGCCGCCGTCACCAGCCGCCTGAAAATCCTCGGCCGCATGAATGTGGCGGAGAAGCGCAAACCCCAGGACGGCCGCATCAAGACCAAGCGCCCCGACGGCAGCGAGGTGGAGTTGCGCCTGTCGACCCTGCCCACCGCATTCGGCGAAAAACTGGTGATGCGGATCTTCGACCCGGAAGTACTGGCGCGCTCCTACCACGACCTGGGCCTTGCCGGCGACGATCTGGCCCGCTGGCAGACCATGCTCGGGCGCCCCAACGGCATTGTGCTGGTCACCGGTCCCACCGGCTCGGGCAAGACCACCACCCTGTACACCGCGCTCAAGCAGCTGGCGTCGACAGAAGTGAACGTGTCCACCATCGAGGACCCGATCGAGATGGTGGAGGACAGCTTCAACCAGACCCAGGTGCACCACAGCATCGGCCTGGATTTCGCCGCCGGCATCCGCACCCTGATGCGCCAGGACCCGGACATCATCATGGTGGGGGAGATCCGCGACCTGGAAACCGCGCAGATGGCGGTACAGGCGGCGCTCACCGGCCACCTGGTGATCTCCACCCTGCACACCAACGACGCCCCCACCGCGGTGACGCGCCTGCTGGATCTCGGCCTGCCTCATTACCTGCTGAAATCCACCGTGCTCGGGGTTATGGCCCAGCGCCTGGTGCGCACCCTGTGCCCCAACTGCAAGCGCAAGGCGGAGGTCAGCGATGAGGACTGGCAGGCACTGGTGAAACCCTGGAAAGCGCCGAAACCGGAAGTGGTGTACCAGCCCGAGGGTTGTCTCGATTGCCGCAACACCGGTTACCGCGGCCGCCAGGGCATCTATGAAATACTGCCGTTCAGCGAGGGGATCCAGAGCCTGGTCACCCACGATTGCGACCTGCAGCAGGTGCGCAGGCAGGGCATGCGCGAGGGCATGAACAGCCTGCGCCTGTCCGGGGCAAGAAAAGTGGCGGCGGGTATTACCACCGTGCAGGAAGTTTTGCGGGTGGCGCCGCCGCCGGATATCGCTTTCTGATCTTGATGTCGCGCATTTTCATTGGTGCGCCAATACGTCATAGTCAGGGAAGTGACTGAAGCAACTGGAAACCAATAAAAAGGACGATAAAGATGACGATTGAATACGCATTACTCGATGTTTTTGCTGACGCACCATTTCAGGGCTCTCAAATAGCAGTGGTGAACCTGGCCGGATGCGCGCTGGATGAGGCGGCCAAGAGGGACATCGCCAGCGAATTCCAGCAATCGGAGACGGTCTTTATCGAGCCGCAACAGGCGGTGCCGGCGAGCGTCTACAGCAGTCGCGGGCAGCAGCGCTTCGGCGCCCACACCATTCTCGCGGCCTCCTTCATGGCATTTGAGCTGGGACTGACAAAGAGCGAGGGCAGTTTCGCCTCGTTTCTGCTGCAGCAGGACAGCGGCCTGATCGAAAGCTTTATCGACGACAACGGTGGCACCCCGGGAAATATTCAGTTCGCCCGCGTGCTCTCGCCCACCTGCGACCGCTATACCCCGGAAATTGCCCGCCTCGCCGCGGCGCTCAATACCGAGGAAAAACACATCACCTTCAGCAAGTACAAGCCGCTGGTGGTGAGCGTGGATACCCCGACCCTGATCGTGCCCTTCACCCGTCCCGAGCATGTGTTGGCGGCGAGCCTGAACCCGGAGCGCTGGGGAGAACTGCTCGGCGACATGTATACCTCGGAACTGTTCCTGTTCGCCCCGGGTTCCATTACCGGTGGTACCGAATTCCACGGCCGCCTGCTGAACCCGAACCTGCCGCCAGACGTGTTCCCGCCCATCGGCAATGTGATGCCGGAATTCGTCGCCTACCTGGCGGAGCAGCAGGAAACCGCTGCGGGCACCCATACTTTCTCCATTGACCGCGGCAGCCTGGACTCGCGCAAGAGTGTGCTGCACGCGGAGTTCGACAAAAAGCCCGGCAAGGAAGTGCGCTGCCGCATCGGCGGCAACGTGATCAAGATGGGCGAAGGCAGGTTGCTGCACCCCTGACCGAACCGGCCTGCAACCTGCAACAGGAGTCATACCCCATGCCGTTGACCGATCACTGCCCACCGCAACACCAAGCGTTAGTGCGCCAGCGCTGGGATTCCTGGTGCGCGGCGATGGATGGGGAACCGGTAATTTCACGGGTGCAAGCCCTGCTGGCGGACGGCGACAAATGTGCGGCACTGGCGCGGACGCTGGCTGGTTCGGATTTCTTCATGCAGCAGTGCAGTCGCATGCCGGAGTTGTTACCGCAACTGCTGGAGCAGGATGACTGCGGGCTCGCAGCGCCGGATATCGCGCAGATTGAATCTGAAGAGGACCTGGAGCGGAACCTGCGCCAGCTGCGCAACCGGGCCAATGCCGAGGTGATCTGGCGGGACTTCGCCGGCCAGTGGGATATCCCCGCGGTGTGCGCCCGTCTCACCCAGCTGGCGGAGGTGTGTATCCAGAGTGCGCTGGACTGGCACCGCGCAAAAATGGTCGAGCGTCACGGCGAGCCCCGCGACCGCGACGGCAATATCCAGCCGATGATCGTGCTCGGCATGGGCAAGCTGGGGGCGCGTGAGTTGAACCTGTCTTCGGACATCGACCTGATTTTTGCCTACCCGGAGCCCGGGCAATCGGACGGTGACAAGCCACTGGAAAACCAGGCCTGGTTCCAGCGCCTGGGGCAGCGCCTGATCAAGTCCCTGGATGCGGTCACCGCCGACGGCTTTGTGTTCCGCGTCGACATGCGTCTGCGCCCCTACGGCGGCAGCGGTCCGCTGGTTAGCCACTACGCGGCACTGGAGGACTACTACCAGACCCAGGGCCGCGAGTGGGAGCGCTATGCCATGATCAAGGCGCGCCCGGTGGCCGCGGCGGGGCAGGGCGCGGCGGAGGCCTCGGAAGAATTGATGGAGCTGCTGCGGCCGTTTACCTACCGCCGCTATATCGATTTCAGCGTGATCGAGGCGCTGCGGGAAATGAAGGCCCTGATCCAGCGCCAGGTGCGCGCCCGCGGCCTGGTGGACAACATCAAGCTCGGCCGCGGCGGCATCCGCGAGGTGGAATTTATTGCCCAGGCGTTCCAGTTGATCCGCGGCGGCCGCGAACCGGACCTGCGGGTGCGCAACCTGTTAAGGGTATTGCCGCTGCTGGAAAGCGATGGCCACATCCCCACCGGCAGTGCCGAAAAACTGCGGCAGGCGTACCTGCTGTTGCGCCGGGTGGAGCACGCGCTGCAGGCGGAGCGCGATCAACAGACCCAGACCCTGCCGCCGGAAATGGAGCGACGGCAACAGCTGGCCTTTGCCCTCGGCTATGACGGCTGGAGCGCCCTGGAACAAAAACTGGCAGAAGCGCGCGCCGCCATCGAGGGTGAATTTGACCTGGTGATCGCGCCGCCGGAAGAGAGCGCGGAAATCTCCAGCAGTGACCAGTGGCAAATGCTGTGGGCCGGTTGCGAGCGGGAAGAGGACCGCGACAGCTGGCTCGAACTGCTGCACGACACCGGTTTCCAGCCCGCAGCCAAGGCGCTGGAGGCGCTGGTCGGCCTGCACGGTGATCGCATCGTCAATGCGCTGCCGGCGTCCGGTCGCCAGCGCCTGGACCAGACCATGCCGCTGTTGCTGGCGGCGGCTTCCGAAGTGAGTGAGCCTTTACTGGCGCTGGAGCGGGCAATGCCGCTGCTGCGTTCCATCCTGCGCCGCAGCGCCTACCTGGTGCTGATCAATGAAAATCCGCTGGTGCTGGCGCAACTGCTGCGGCTGTGCTCGGCCTCGCCGTGGATTGCGGAGCAATTGGCAAGGCACCCGATCCTGCTGGACGAAATGCTCGACCAGCGCCGCCTGTTGCAGCCCTCCACCGCGCAGGACATTGCCGACGACCTGCGCCAGGAAATGCTGCGGGTGGACCCGGAAGACCTGGAAGCACAGATGGAAGCCCTGCGCCTGTTCAAGCAGGGCCAGAGCCTGCGCATTGCCGCCCAGGAAGTCACCGGCGCGCTGCCATTGATGAAGGTGAGTGACTCCCTCACCTGGCTCGCCGAAGCGATCCTGCAGCAGGCGCTGACCCTGGCGTGGCAGCAGGTGACGGACAAGCACGGCGCCCCCCAGGGGGCCAGCGCCGAGGATATGCGCTTTGCCATCGTCGCCTACGGCAAGCTCGGCGGGCTGGAACTGGGCCACGGCTCCGACCTGGATATCGTATTCGTGCACGACGCCGAACCCCAGCAGTACACCGATGGCGCAAGATCCATCGACAACCTGAGCTTCTATACCCGTCTCGCGCAGCGCCTGATCCACATCCTGCAGACCCGCACTTTGAGTGGGCCGCTGTACGAGGTGGATACCCGCCTGCGTCCCTCCGGCAATTCCGGCCTGCTGGTGACCTCGCTTACCGCGTTTGAAAAATACCAGCGCGAGAGCGCCTGGACCTGGGAACATCAGGCGCTGGTGCGCACGCGCCCGGTTGCCGGCAGCGAGCGCCTCGGCAAGGCCTTCGAATCCCTGCGCACAACACTGTTGTGCAGCGGGCGGGATGAACAGAAATTGCGTGAAGCGGTGGTGGAAATGCGCAATAAGATGCGTGCGCACCTCGATAAGAGCAATGATCGGCAATTCGACCTCAAGCACGGCCCGGGCGGTATTGTCGATATCGAATTTATGGTTCAATATGCTGCATTGGCCTGGGCGCAGGGCGCCCCTTCAATCGTGCGATATACCGATAATATCCGCATTCTTGAAAGCCTCACCGAGGCGGGCCTGATGCCGGCCCACCAAGCCGCGCATTTGATCGACGCCTACAAAGCCTACCGATCTGAAGGTCATCGCCTGGCATTACAACAGCTGCCGGGGGTTGTATCCGGTGACCAATTCGAAGCGGAAAGAAAGACCGTTGAAACAACTTGGCAGCAGATACTTGGGTGAAAGGCCGCGAGAGAGTCGCGTCCGCCCGATGACTGTGCGCTGCCCGATTAAACTGTTTTTCATCAGGCTCTGTGCTGTAGGAGCCTGCCTGCAGGCGAACAGGCTCGATCCGGTATAGACCGTCCCGCTCCTTCCCCAGGCCGCTCCTACAAAGCGCGTTAACGATTTTTTGTAGGAGTTTCCCATGTCTTTTGCCGATAGAGACGGCGTTATCTGGTTTGACGGTGAACTGGTTCCCTGGCGCGATGCCCGGGTTCACGTGCTCACCCACACTCTGCATTACGGAATGGGCGTATTCGAGGGCGTGCGCGCCTATGAACCCGCCGATGGCGGCACCAGTATCTTCCGCTTGAACGAGCATACCCGCCGGCTGTTCCGCTCTGCCAAGATCATGAACATGCCGATGCCGTTTGACGAGGCGCAGCTGAACGAGGCCCAGCGCCTGGTGGTGCGCGAGAACGGCCTCAAGGAAGCCTATCTGCGGCCGATGGTGTTTTACGGATCCGAGGGCATGGGCCTGCGCGCCGACGCCCTGCAGACCCACGTGATCGTTGCCGCCTGGGAGTGGCCGAGCTACATGACCCCGGAAGCCCGCGAGCTGGGCATCAAGGTGAACACCTCTTCCTACACCCGCCACCACGTGAACATCGCCATGTGCAAGGCGAAGGCCAACGGCAACTACATCAACTCGATGCTGGCGCTGCAGGAGGCGATCCGCAACGGCTGTGAAGAAGCGCTGCTGCTGGACCCGGAAGGCTATGTGGCCGAGGGCAGCGGTGAGAACTTCTTCCTGGTGAGCGACGGCGTGATCTACACCCCGGAGCTGACTTCCTGCCTGGACGGTATTACCCGCAATTCCGTGATCCAGCTGGCCCACGAGTGCGGCTACAAGGTGGTGGAAAAGCGCATCACCCGCGACGAGGTATATATCGCCGACGAGGCCTTCTTTACCGGAACCGCCGCGGAAGTGCTGCCGATCCGCATGCTTGACGGTCGCACCATTGGCGCCGGCCGCCGCGGCCCGATCACCCGGCGGTTACAGCAACTGTACTTTGACGTGGTGCAGGGCAGGAGCCAGGCGCACCTGGGCTGGCTGAGCGATGTTTCCGATTCCGGCCTTGCAGAAGATCGCCTGGCGGCAGTCTGACATTCCCCTGATTACTGCTGCTGGCCCCGCCCCGCGGGCCAGTGGCAGCGCTCATTGATCCTGCCAAGGTCGACCGGCCTCCGGCTTCGTATAGTTCCCCTCTGTCTCTTCCCGTAGAATGTCCCGCTGTCACATAGCGGGTGCCGTTGCATGCTTCAATATTTCCTGAAAAAGCGCTTGCGCAAGCACGATGCGGTCAACAACCGCAAACTGGAATCCATCATGTGGGCGCAACGGCTGCAGCAGCTGGCGCTGGCGGGAGATGGATCGGGAGTGGGGAATGACCGCGAGCACAGTATCGTCGTTTCCCTGACCTCCTTTGATCGGCGTATCGACAACCTTTACCTCACCATCGAGAGTCTGTTCCAGCAGTGGCTGAAGGCGGACGCGGTGGTGTTATGGCTCTCGGAAACACAGTTTCCCGGGCGGCAGTTGCCGGAAAGCCTGGTCAGGCAGCAGCAGCGGGGGCTGCAGGTTTTCTTTGTGGAGGACCTGGGGCCCTACACCAAATACTTCTACGCGTTCGAGCAATTTCCCGGCAGCCTGATCCTGACGGTGGATGACGATGTGCTCTATCCGCCGGATATGATCGATCAGCTGTATCGCGCCTACCTGTGCAACCCCACCTATATCCATTGTCAGCGGGCGCACAAGATGCTGCTGGATAAACGCGGCAAGCTGCTGCCCTACGACGACTGGCAATCCCAGTGGCGCGGGCAGGATATCGGCGGCGAACCATCGCCTATGGTGTTCCCCACTGGCGTTGGCGGCGTGCTGTATTTTCCCGGTTCGCTGCACGCTGATGCCTTCGACAGGGAAAAATTCATGCGCCTGTCTCCGCGGGCGGACGATGTCTGGCTGAAGGCAATGAGTCTGTTGCAGGGCACGCCCTGTGCGAAAGTGCGGGATGCGAGGGACTGGTCGGAACGCTATTTCACGCTGGGAGGAACCCAGAGTACCGCGCTGAAACGGGAAAACTGGCGCAAGCGCGGCGGCAATGACTGCAAGATCCGCGATGTGTTTACGCACTACGACTTATACAAACTGTTAGATTGATTAACCTTAAGTTTTCAAAGTTCGGACATGCGCAATAATTTGATGTGAAGGTGTCGATGCCGGGGGCAGTCTTGCAAGACCTTCCGCGAGAGGGACCTCGCGGAAGAGCCCCCATGGACGGGTTCACGGCGTGTCTTGCAAGGCTGCCCCCCGGTAGCGACACCGCCACTGCCTCTGTTCGAAGCGCAAATGGCAATGCGGGAACCGCACGCTGAATTACTGGGCGCTCGCCACCTGCGGGCGGCCGACGCATAAATATTCGAAGCCCGCTTCCGCCATATCCAGCGGGTGGTAGAGATTGCGGCCGTCGAAAACCACCGGATCATTCAGGCTGTTTTTCACGGTGGTGACATCCAGGGTCTTGAACTGCTGCCATTCGGTGGCAACAATCAGCGCATCCGCGCCGGCCAGGGCGCTGTCGCGGGTGCCGCACAGCTGCAGGTCTTCGCGGTTGCCGTAGATGCGCTCGCACTCGTGCATCGCTTCCGGATCGAATGCGCGCACTTTTGCGCCCATCTGCCACAGGTTTTCCATCAGTACCCGCGCCGGCGCCTCGCGCATGTCGTCGGTGTTCGGCTTGAAGGACAATCCCCACAGCGCAAAGGTCTTGCCGGAAAGGTCGCTGCCGTAGCGCTGCACGATCTTGTCCAGCAGGTAGTGTTTCTGCTGCTGGTTGCGGCTTTCCACCGCGTTGAGAATTTCCGGCACTATCCCCAGCTGGGTGGCGGTGGTCTTGAGCGCCTGCACGTCTTTCGGGAAGCAGGAACCGCCGTAGCCGATACCCGCGTAGATAAAGTGGTAGCCGATGCGCGGGTCGGAGCCGATGCCCTGGCGCACCGCCTCGATATCCGCGCCCACCTTGTCCGCAATCACCGCCATCTCATTCATGAAACTGATCTTGGTGGCGAGCATGCAGTTGGCCGCGTACTTCGCCAGTTCCGCGCTGCGGGTGTCCATGGCGAGGATCTTTTCGTGGTTGCGGTTGAACGGCGCATACAACTGGCGCAGCTTCTGTTCCGAGGCCTTTTCGGAGGTGCCGATAATGATGCGGTCCGGGCGCATGCAGTCGGCCACCGCGGAACCTTCCTTGAGAAACTCCGGGTTGGAGATTACATCGAATTCCAGCTGTGCGGCGTCGCGGGCGGCGAGGGTGCGGGTGACTTCCTCGCGCACCTTGTCGGCGGTGCCCACCGGCACGGTGGATTTGTTGATGATGTATTTCTTGTCCTGCATGTGTTCGGCGATTGTGCGCGCAACGGTGAGCACATAGCGCAGGTCTGCGGAGCCGTCCTCGTCCGGTGGGGTGCCGACGGCGATAAAGATGAGTTCGCCGTGGGTGACGCCCTCGGCGGCATCGGTAGAGAAGGTGAGGTTGCCGGATTCCACGTTGCGTTTGACCAGTGGCTCCAGGCCCGGTTCATAGATCGGAATATGCCCCTGCTTCAGGCGCTGGATCTTGTCGTCATCGATATCAATGCAGGCAACCCGGTGGCCGGCCTCTGCCAGCACCGCTGCCTGAACCAGTCCGACATAGCCAGTGCCAAATACGGTGACATTCATAGGTGTTTCCCTTGCAAATCTTGCTGAGCGGGCGCCGCCGCTGCAGAAACCTGTGTTGCGACGGCTTAAATCCCGAAACTATATAACGGATTTGTGACAGTCGCTGTATCTAGCGCTGCCACACGTAGTCGTGGCTGAAGGGCTGTTGGCTGGCGGCCTCGACGATGTACTGGGCGTACAGGGTGTTGTTGATTTCCCGGTGGAAGAATTCCCGGCAGCGCCCGGCCCAGTGGCGGCGTTTGGCGTCGTCGTGGTGGAACTCGCGCACCTGCTGGATCAGGGAGTCGGCGTCGTCGAAATAGGTCAGGGTCTCTGCCGGCATAAAGTCTGCAAAGCGCGCGGCGGCGTGGGTGAATACCAGCAGGCCATTGCCGGCCATCTGCGCAATGCGTGCGGAGGAGTACCACTGGTAGCCTTCCTGGCGGTTCAGGTTGAGGCCCATTTTGCTCGCCGCCAGTTTGCGGTCGTAGTCCCGCCCCCACAGGGTGGGCTGGTCGAACATGCCCGGGGTGTGGAAGCGGAAGTCCGCCGGCAGCGCCTGCTTCAGCTCGGTCACCAGCCGGCCGCGCTCGGTGTGCTGCTGGGATTTGCTGCAGAACAGCAGGTCGGTTTGCAGTTGCGGGTCGTCCGCGGCCAGTGCGCTGGTGTCGGCGCTTTCCACCGCCGGGTCCACCGGATTCGGCATATGCCAGAGCCTGGCGCGCTTGCCGCTGAAGATCTGCAGGTCGTCGACACCGGTGGAGACAAACATGGCGTCGGCTATCTCGCAGCGCTTGGCGATATTGGCCGCGTTGGTAGGCACGAACAGCGGGTCATTGTTGCACGCGGCGATGATGATATTGGGGTTGCGGCGGCGGATCTCGGCGAAGGTTTCGTTGTCGATCAGGTCGCAGTGGCCGATCACGATCAGGTCCGGCTCGAAGGCCTCTGCGGTCTGCAGCAGGCGCTGGTTGGTCTTCTTGCGCCCCAGTTCACGGATGCGCAGCGGCGCCTCAAAGGCGGCGACGTCGCGGTCGCTGAAGGCGAGGACGTTGTGGCCTGCGCGCACCAGCCCCGTGTACAGCTTGATCGCCCAGCTGACCCGGGTGTGGCCATACTTGCGTTGCTGGTGGTTGTCGACGTGGATAATGCGCATGGGGTCTACTGCCGGTGAGGGGCCAGCGTTGGCGGGCCGCGGGAAGTGAGCGGGCATTATACTGGGCGCTTGCGGGCCTTCAAATGAACGCCTCGACACTGTGTACATCCCGGCGCAGCTTCATTCGCCCCGCCGGCTGCGGTAGCATGCGCCCACTTACCGCAGTCAGCGGTGGTCGCTCGCAGTTGCGCGGCCGCCGGCTATCTGGAGATTTTCTATTGCCGCTTACCATCTGGCGTTTTCTCGACGGCAATCGCGCCCATGAAAAGCAGAGTGCCGCGCTGCTGAGCGGGCTGCGCAGCTGCCTGGGCGAAGCTAAAGTGGATTGCCACGATATCCCCTGCAGCGAGGCCGGCTTTTCCCTGTTCGGCGGCGTGCCCGCAGTGCTCGATACTCTGCCGAAGCCCGACTTTGTCGTCGGCGCCGGCCACCGCAGCCACTGGCCGGTACTGCGTGCGCGGCGGCATTTCGGCGGCCGCAGTGTGGTGATCATGAAGCCGAGCCTGCCGCTGCACTGGTTCGATTTCGCCATCATCCCCGAACACGACCGCCCGCAGCCGCTGGCCAATGTGATCCTGACCCAGGGCGCACTCACCGAGCCGCTGCCGGCGCTGGATCCCGATCCGTGCCGGGGACTGCTGCTGTTCGGCGGCCCCAGCAAGCACTTTCACTGGGATGTGCAGGCGGTAACCACCGCCACCGAGCAGTTGCTCAGGCAGCCGCTGCAGTGGGTGGTGTCCGACAGCCGCCGCACCCCAGAGGGTACCCTGACACAGCTGGCCGACAGCGGCGCCGAGCTGTGGGACTGGCACCGCTGCCCGCCGGGCTGGCTGGCGGAGCAGATGGCCCGCGCCGGGCGTATCTGGGTGACCGGCGACAGTATTTCCATGGTGTTTGAGGCGCTGCAGAGCCGCGCCCAGGTGGGGATTATCCCGCTGCCCAGCCGCAAGCCCGCCAACAAGGTGCGCGGCGCGGTACAGCGCCTGGTGGACCAGGGGCTGGTGTGGGACCGCATAGGGTCGTTTTCCAGGGATAACTGGCAGCCCAGAGAGCCGTTCAACCAGCAGGTGAGCTGCGCCCGCGCACTGTTGCACCGCTGCGGCATTCCGCTCCCGAATCAGGAGCCCGCATGAGCGAACACAAAAGTCCGGAGACCCCACCGCGCAGGCACCGTATCTGCCACCTGTTTTCCAGCCAGGAGATCGGCGGCCTGGAAAAACACGTGCAGGAGCAGTGCCGCTGGCAGCTGGCGAATACCGATGCGGAAGTGTTTGTGATCGCCCACCCCCGCTACCGACACATGTTTGACGAGGGCGTACAGTTCCTGGCGGTGAACACCGACCGCGGCCGCCGCAACCCGATTCTCAGCGCGATTCTCGTCTACCTGATGCGTCGCCACGCGTTTGATCTGGTGCATGCCCACGGCGGCAAGCCGGCGCAGATCATGCAGCGTATCCAGGGCTTGATCCCCGCCGAAGTGATCATTACCCGGCACAATACCGGCAATCCGAAAGACAAGGTGTCGAAGCATTTCCGCAACCGGATCGCGGTGAGCAAGCGCGCGGTAAAGAACTCGCAACTGCAGTGGGAAATCATCCCCAACGGTACCGAGATACCGGAAACCGGCGACAGTTACCGCGGGCTGCTGGACGAGAACCGCCCGGCGGTGCTGTCGGTGGCGCGGATGGTGCCGGCGAAGGGGATCGACATCCTGATCAATGCCTGGGCGCGCGCGGAAGTGGGCGATGCGGTGCTCTACCTGCTGGGTGACGGCCCGCTGCACGACAAGGTCGAGGCACAGGTGCAGTCCCTCGGGGTTGAGGACAGCGTGCGTTTTGTCGGTTTCCAGCGCGCGGTGGCGGACTGGTTCCCGGTGGCGGACATGATGGTGATTGCATCGCGCCACGAGGGCGGTCCCTATACCGTGGCGGAAGCGCTGTTGGCGGATTGCCCGGTGCTTTCCACCAATGTGGGCTACGTGTCGGAAAACATCCCCGCGCAGTATGTGGTGCCGATTGAAGATGAAAAGGCGCTGGCGGTGCTGATTACCGCCGCACTGGGCGACCCGGGCAAGCTGCGCGACAGCTATGCCCCTTACTTCGCCCGCGCCCGCGCGCGACTGACGCTGGATGCCATGGCGAGGGATACCTGGCGGGTGTATCTGAAAGCGCTTGAGGGGTGAGATCTTTGCGGGCTTTCATACGAAGCTTTACGCGCTGAATTGAAAGCTGAGTGCCGGGATAAGCCTTTCGAAACCGTCGGCGACAGGACGTCGCCGCGGAGCTTACAGGGATGTATTCACAGCGTTTTCGAAAGGCTTATCCCGGTGCTCAGCTGCCACTGGTGGTGATCAGAATATACAGGTGCAGATTAAAAGCGCCGCCGGCTAGCTTTCTCTGCCTGTTTCCACGTCAGGGATTTATCGGAAACTTCCCATTCCACTCGCGCCCACATACGCTCGATCCTGCGTTCGATATAGCGGGCGTTGGCGCCTTCGAATAATTCCTCAATGGGCAGGAAAGTGGCGCGGCCGAGGCCGTCGATCAGGTAGAGTTCCGGCTGCCCGTGCTCCTCGCGAATCACCAGGTTGTGGGGCAGCAGGTTTTTGGTCATGACCCGGGTTGCCCGCAGCCATGCGACAAAGCGCTCCAGCGCCCCGCGGATCGGCGCATCCAGCCCTTTTGTTTGCAGGTAGTGCTCCAGGGTTTCTCCCGGTTCGCCATTGGCGTCGAGAATCAGCTCGGAAACCGCACCGGGCCCTTCAGTGGTCTCCTGCATACCGTACCAGCGCGGCAGGTGTTGCCATACCGGGCTGTCTGCAGGCGCATTTTTCAATACCTGCTGGTTGTAGCCTTCCACTTCCCGCGCATTGTCATCGAAACTGTCGTCGCTCAGGAAAGACTTGTACCAGGGGGCGCGCTTGCGCAGCTGGTCGATGCGCCCGGGGAGCATGACTTTCACGCAGCGGTCCGGGTACTGCGGGTGACGGTAGCAGTGGCGGTTGCCGCCGCTGGCAAAGGGTTGCAAGGTGCTGAGATCGATCAAGAGGCAGTCCGCGGTTTATCGAGCAGTTGCTGGTAGAGGGCAAGCGTGCGTTCTACCAGGGTGTCCAGGGTGAATTCCGGGGCGAGTACCGCGCGGACGTCGGTGTCCAGCAGGGCCAGGGAGGTTTCCCTGAGTTGCCGGGCGTTGCCGTTTTCCACCAGGCCAGCGGGAAAGCAGGCGCGCAGGGATTCCGCCGGTCCGCCGATATCGTAGCCGACGATGGGGGTGCCGATGGCAGCGGCCTCGATCACGGTGCGCCCGAAGGGTTCCGGTCTTTTCGACAGGTTGTAGACGATGGCGGACTGCTTGTACCAGTGGCGGATATCGCTGCGGCGACCGACAAAGCTGATGTGATCCGCTACCCCCAGTTGCTGCGCCAGGGTTTTCAGTTCTTCCGCATAGTGCTGTTTGTTTTTTTCCGCTCCGCCCAGCACCACACCGTGCACGTCGTCGCGGGTTTTGACCAGCTCGGCAATCAGCTGGATAAAATCTTCCTGCCCTTTCCAGCGGGTCAGGCGGCCCGGCAGCAGCAGCCATTTTTTGCCGGCGAGGCCGGGGAATGCCGCAGTGACGCCGTCGAGCCAGCCCTCCGGTAGCGGTTCATCGGCGGAGAACTCCCCGGTGTCCACGCCGCGGTAGATGATCTGCGGTTCAGCCTTGAGGAAGTTGGCGTAGTTCTGCAGTAGGTAGTCTTTCACACATTGGGAAATCGCGATCACCTGCTCGCTCTGGGCCATTACCGCGCTGTAGCGGTTGATGGAGTAGAGGCCGTGGGCGGTGCTGACCAGCCGCGGGCGGGTCTGCGGATTCATCTTCTTCCACGCCAGGTAGGTCAGCCACGCCGGTACCCGCGAGCGCACGTGCACTATGTCCGGCTTGAGTTCCTCGAACAGGCGGCGCAGCGGACGCACCTGGCGCAGGCTCCACAGGGACTTTTTATGCACCGGCATCGAGATATGGCGGCTGCCTTCCAGTTGCAGCTGTTCCACCATGCGCCCGCCGCTGGAGATGACGATGGACTGGTGGCCGGCGCTGGCCAGCGCGCGGCCGAGGTCCAGGGTGCCGCGCTCGACACCGCCGGAATTCAGGGCGGGCAGTAACTGGATGACTTTCACAGAGGCGATTCCGGGTTGAAGTTGACCGCGCATTATAGGGCAAAGCGCGGCCGACTTTCTGGCGAGGCGGTGATCAGGGGCGCGGTGCCTCGCCCGGGGCGCTGGCGGCGGCGCGCTTGGCCGCCCACAGCTGGGTGAGCAGGCCGCCGCCGACAATGGCCAGCACCAGACGGCCGCTGTCGTAGAACAGGTAGGACTCGAACAGGTTGATCACACCGAAAAAGGTAGCGAAAGACAGGCAGAACACCAGACTGCTGCCCGGCAGCAGGCCGGCGCGGTAATAGCGCAGGCAGCGGCTGACCAGCCAGTAAACCAGCGCAGCCAGCAGTGCCAGCCCCAGCAATCCGAAATTTACCAGCAGGTCCAGGTAGCTGTTGTGCAGGTGGCCGAAGCGTTGCTTGATATCTTCCGGCAGGCGGGTGGAGTGATCGAAGATCAGACTGCGGCCGTTGCCGCCCCAGCCTACCAGCGGCCGCTCGCCGATCCACTGCAGTGCTACCTCCCAGGTGTGCAGGCGGATGCCGGCACTGGTGTAGGGCACCTTGTCCAGGTCTCCCTGCTGTACCAGTTGCAGGGTCTCGTGCTCCACCGCCAGGCGCTTGTTGACGATATCCCCCAGGGTGAAATAACCGAGCGCCAGGGCGCACAGGCAGGCGGCAATGGCGCTGCTCGCAATCAGTTTGCGCTGGGCTTTGAAGCGCTGGCGCAGGGCCACCACCGCGGCAATGGCAAGCACCGCCAGCGCGACCACAAATCCCGCCCACACGCCGCGGGTCTGGGTGGTGATGATGGCGGCGATACAGGTGGCGAGCGCCAGCAGCCACAACCCGCGGCACAGCCAGCTGCAGCGCGGCGCAGTCAGCAGGCGGGGGGCGAAGGCCAGCAATCCCAGTGCCGCGGTACCGAACAGCATCGCGGTGTGCTGGGCATTCAGCAGATTGAAATCAATGCGCTCGCCGGAGAGGCCGCGCTGCCACTCGGCGAAGCCGCCGCCGGCTATCCACGGTGACAGCAGCAGTCCCACCAGGGCCACGGCCCACAACAGGTGGGCGTTGCGCTCCCGCCCGCCGAGGATCGCCGCCACCGGAATCATTGCGAACCAGGTGGTGAGGCGGTGCACCTTGAACGAAGACTCCGCCCACTGCGGGTGCAGTATCCAGGAGGCGACCCAGGATATGAAGGCGACGCCGATAGCGGCCACTGCCAGCCACACGATAGTGGACTTGCGCAGGGACACCCCGTGCACCGGGCCGCCGTAAAACGCCAGCATGGCGAGGCCGAACAGGTTGGCCAGCAGGGCCGCTTTTTCCGGTAGCGAGTCCAGGGCGATGCCAAAAAAGGCATACACAAGCAACGCCAGGGCGCCGGCAACCTGCAGCCAGGGTTTTGGCCGCATCAGGCAGTTGTTTTGCCACAGGGGCAGCGCTGTGCCAGCGGATAGCAGGCCGGCGCTATTGGTGGAAGTTTGAGAAGGGGTCGAGGTCATATGGGTTACTTCTTGGCTGACCCTCAGTATGTCCATGGGGAGTCGACTCGGATACAGCGGGAATCGAAACAGTTCGCAGTTTTTGTGCCCCGTAGTGGGATGCAGATGGGTTAGAATGCTACCAAACGCGCGGTGTAAAACCACGCAATTTGTCCCAGTTTGCGGTGTTCGGCGGGTTTATTTCACGCCCCGCGCAAAACCGTTCACAACGTTGTCTGCAACCGCCGTATTAGATATTGATGCGCCACCTCTATACCTGGCTATTTCGCCTTACTCTGCCCCTGGTTCTTCTGCGCCTTTGGTGGCGCGGCCGCGCCCAGCCCAGCTATCGTCGCCGCCTGCGCGAGCGCTTTGGCCGCGTGCCTGCCAGGGCCAGCCGCGCCCGCCTGGTGTGGGTGCACGCGGTGTCGGTGGGGGAGACCCTCGCGGCGGTGCCGCTGATCGCTAAGCTGGCTGCGCGGCACCCGGACTGGCAGTGGCTGGTCACCACTACCACGCCCACCGGCTCCGAGCGGGTGCACGCCTCGCTGTTGCCAGTGCTCGGGGGGCGCCTGCTGCATTTCTATGCGCCCTACGACCTGCCGGGGTGCCTGCGGCGCTTCCTGGATGCGCTGCGGCCGCAGATGCTGGTGGTAATGGAGACCGAGCTGTGGCCGAACCTGCTGGCAGCGTGTCGCGAGCGGGGCATTCCCACGCTTCTGGCCAATGCCCGCCTGAGTGAGAAATCCGCGCGCGGATACCAGCGCCTGCACCGCCTTACCGGCCCAATGCTGCAGGACCTGGACCGGGTGGTGGCCCAGTATCCGGCGGATGCTCAGCGCTTCGTGGCCCTGGGGCTGCCGGAATCGCGGGTGGTCACCACCGGCAATATCAAATTTGACCTGCACATCGACCTCGGCCTGGAAAGCGAGGCCCAGGCCCTGGCCCACGACTGGAGTGGTGGCAAAGATGCCCCGCGCCCGGTGTGGCTTGCGGCCAGTACCCATTTTGGCGAGGACGAACAGATACTGGATGCCTTCGCCGGCCTGCAGGCGCAGTTCCCGCAACTGCTGCTGGTGCTGGTACCGCGGCACCCGGAGCGCTTCGACCAGGTGGCGCGCCTGGTCAAGCAGCGCGGCTTCAGCTTGCAGCGGCGCAGCAATGGTGGCGTGCCGTCTGCACAGGTGCAGGTGCTGCTGGGGGACACCATGGGCGAGCTGCTGCGTTTCTTCGGCGCCTGTGATGTGGCCTTTGTGGGCGGCAGCCTGGTACCGGTGGGCGGGCACAATATGATCGAGCCCGCCGCCTGGGGAGTGCCGGTGGTGTGCGGTCCGCACTTGCACAACTTTGCCGCAGTGTCAGAAATGCTGCGGGACGCCGGTGGCATGGCGGTGGTGGAGGATGCGCAACAGCTGTTGGCGCAGTTGGCGCTGTGGCTGGGTAACGAGGAGGCGCGTCGCGCCGCCGGCGCCCGCGCCCGGGAAGTGGCGGCGGAGAACAGCGGTGCGCTGCAGAAACTGGTGCGGGAAGTGGAGGCGCTGGCGGCAGAGTACTGACGCGATTCATCGATTGGAAGCATAAAAAAACCGGTGCCTGGGCACCGGTTTTTTTATGCTTAAAGTGCTGTCACCTGCCTTATTTGGTTACCGGCAGGGCCCCGCTATCGGCGACCCGTACCACCGGCTCACCGGGGTTCAGGCTGGCGTCCAGATCCTGCAGGTCCTGGGGGGCCAGCAGACCGGCGGCCTGTTTCAGGTTCAGGGTGTTGATGACATAGTCGTACAGCGCGTTGGCGTAGTCCGTCTGCGACTGCGCCAGGGTGCGCTGGGCCAGCAGCACGTCGACGATGTTGCGGGTGCCCACCTCGTAACCGGCCTGGGTGGCGTCCAGCGCGCTCTTGGCGGAGATCACCGCCTGCTCGCGCGCGTCTACCCGGGAGGCATCGGTAGTGACCGCGCGGTGCAGGGTGCGGGTGTTCTGGATGGTATTGCGCTCGGTCAGGTTGCGGATGTCCTCTGCCTGGAAGGCCAGGTTGCGCGCCTCGCGGCGGCTGGCACTGAGACGGCCGCCGGTGTAGAGCGGCATATTGAAGTTGATCGCCGCAAAGGTAACTTCGGTACTGTCATCGATGGGTACCGATGAGTTCACCGTGTTGCCACTCTCGGTAGTGGTGGTGGAATTGCGGTCGCCGCTGTCGTCGATATTGGTATAGGACACAGAACCGGTCAGCGTCGGCAGGTGCTCGGCGGCTGCGGCGCGGGCGCCGAGGCGGGCTGCGTTCGCATTCAGGCGCGCGGCCTTGAGGTCGAAGTTGTTGGCGAGGGCAAACTCCACCCAGGCCGCGCGATCCGCGGGCACCGGCGGTGCCACCGAAAAGCTGTCTACCAGCGGCGCCACATTTTCGTGGTATTTGCCGGTCAGTACCGACAGTGCATCGAAATTGCTCAGCAGGTCATCCTGGGCGGTAAGGCGGCGGGCGCGGGAGCTGTCGTAGGCGGAGCGCGAGTCGTACACGTCGGTGATCGCGGTCAGACCCACCTCGAAGCGCTGCTGGGTCTGCTCCAGCTGCTTGGCCAGGGCCTCTTCCTCGGCAATGGCCGCTTCCAGTACGTCGTTGGCGCGCAGCACATTGAAGTAGGCGGTGGCGACACGCACCATCATGCCCTGCTGGTTGAAGCTGAATTCTGCGGCAGACTGCTCACTGGCGGTCTTGCCCTGCTTGTAGCCGAACCAGGCGGGCAGGTCGAAAATGGGCTGGTCCAGTCGCGCACCGTAGCTTCTGGTGTCGATTTCTCGATCGCCACTGGTGACAAAGCCCAGCAGGGCGCCGGTGCTGTTGTCAAACTGGGTGCCGATGGATTCGAAATCGGTCTTGGTTTTGCTGGCTTCCGCTGAGGCATTGATCTGCGGCAACAGCGCGGAGCGGCCGAGGTTTTCCGCCTCGAGTCCGGCGCGGTAGGCGGCGCGGTCGGCGGCCAGTTGCGGGTCGTTGTCCAGTGCCTGCAGGTAGATTTCCCACAGGGTGTCGGCCTGGGCCTGCATGGCCCCGAGGCCCAGCACGGCGGCGGCGAGCAGAGATTTGAGCGGACGCAGTGCGCGCCCTTGTGCACTTCTTGTCATTACGATTCAGTTCCTGTGACGGCGACGGTCTTCAAGTATCCGGCGGTACCGGGTCCAGTGGCGGTTGGGGCCACCGCAGGCCTGTGGCCTGCTTGCCTGTAAACCATGGTGCCAGTCTGATATTGCTGCTCTGGTGGCGGTGCTGGCTTGGCCCCGAATGTTGTACTTTTCGCGCGCTGAAGGCGCGAACAGGGCCGACGGTGCGAGAGTGTACCTCCCGCTTGCAGGAGCGTCGAGGCGACGATCGGCGGGTTTTGGTATATCTTCGTTAAACTGACGCGAAAGTGCGTTCAGTAGCACAATTGAATAACTGCCCGTCGAACCGTGCATTTTTTCAGCATTTGCCTGCAGTGAAAATACTGCCGCTGGCGAAGTGCTGTAAAAAACCCTGTGAAGCCGGCCCTGTTACCGAAGTAGACGTCACACGTCTTGCAAACGGATGCAGGCCCCGGATTGCAGTCCGGCAAATCCTGCCTGCGCGAACCGGCGGGTTGCAACCCCAAGTGCACAGGAAGCAGTATGGCGCAGTCGCCAGCAACACAGCCGCCAACAAGTGGGCAGCCAGAAACCGGGTCCCTGCCCGCTGCGACCCACTGGCGCCGCGCCTGCCACCAGTGCGACCTGCTGCTGACCCGCCAGGCAGCACCGGTGGGCTGCAAGCTACTCTGTCCGCGCTGCGGCGCCTCCCAGCACCGCAATATGGAACGCAGTATTGCGCATACCGCTGCGCTCAGCGTCAGTGGCCTGTTACTGTTTATCCCCACTGCGACCCTGCCTCTGCTGGAATTTTCCCTGTTCACCTTCGGTGCCGAAAACACTCTGATGAACGGTGTGCAGGCGCTGTTTGAAGCGGGTTATATCTGGCTCGCTTGCATCGTACTTTTTTGCAGCGTGCTGGCGCCGCTGGGCAAATTCCTGTTGCTGGCGTTTATCAGCTGGGGCAGTGCCTGGTGGCGGTTGCGCAAGCCGGTGGCGAAGGCGGTACGCTGGTACCTGCACCTGCAGGAGTGGGGCATGCTGGATGTGTATATGCTGGGCATTCTGGTGGCGCTGGTGAAAATGTCCGATCTGGGGAAAATGGAGGTGGGGCCCGGGCTCTACTGTTTTGTCGCGATGATGGTGGTGGCCAGTGCGGTCCAGGTTTCCTTTGATCCGGAAGTGGTATGGGCGCGGCTGGCGCGGCGCCGGCCGGGGCCGGATGCCGGGCGAGGGGCAGCGTCGCCGGAGGTGGAACAGTGAACCGTCCCGCGCGCGCACTGTCGCAAGGGCTGTGGGTCTGTCTCAGCTGTCGGCAGTTGATCGACCCGCCGAAGGGCGCTGGCAGCTGCCTGTGCCCGCGCTGTGGGGCCAGGGTGCACCCGCGCATCGAGGGCAGCGTGATGCTCACCTGGGCGCTGACGATTACCGGTGCACTGTTGCTGATCCCGGCCAATATCCTGCCGGTGATGACGGTGATTTACCTGGGGTCCGGTGAGCCGAGCACCATCATTGGCGGCGCCCTGGAGCTGTATCACGCGGGGCTCTGGGGTATTGCATTGATCGTGTTTGTGGCCAGTATTGCAGTGCCGGTAATGAAACTGGTGGGTCTGGTAATGTTGTGCCTGATCGTACAGTTGCGCCTGGACGTATCGCCGCGGCAGGCGATGCGGGTTTACCGGGTGGTCAATGCCATCGGCCGCTGGTCGCTGCTGGACCTGTTCATGATTTCAATCCTGGTGGCGCTGGTGGATATGGGCGCCATCGCCGAGGTCCATGCGGGCCCCGGCAGTACCGCCTTTGCCACGGTGGTAGTGGTCACCATGTTTGCGGTGCGCGCGTTTGATCCACGCCTGGTGTGGGACATGGTGGCGGCGCGCGAGCGTGAAACACTGAGTGCGCAGGATGCAGCGCGCCCCGAGACCGCGCCGGATACCCAGAATAATCACACGGAGAATGGATGAGCGAGCCGCAAGCGGAGTACGACGCCCAGCCCGAAGGCCTGGCCCGGCGCAGTCGCGGCCTGTCGCTGGTTTGGCTGTTGCCGCTGGTGGCAGCGATCATTGCCGCCTGGCTGCTGTACCGGGATTTCACCCAGGGTGACATCAAGGCCACTATCCTGTTTTCCACCGGTGACGGCCTGGTGCGGGGCAAGACCGCGGTGAAATATTCCGGGGTGGATATCGGCGTGGTGGAAGATTTCAGGCTGATGCCGAATGCCGCCGAGCTCGACGGCCAGGACGGCGTGCTGGCCGAGGTCAGCTTCAATCGCAGCGCGTCTTTCCTGCTGACCAAGGGCAGCAAATTCTGGCTGGTAAAGCCCGAGGTTTCCCTCACCGGGGTGCGCGGGCTGGAAACCCTGGTATCCGGTAACTACATCGCTGTTGAGCCCGGCAGCGGCGAGCCGCAGAAGCATTTTGTGGCGGTACCGGAGCCGCCTTCCTATGTGCGCGGGGACGGCCTGCGCATCACCCTCGAATCGCCGCGACTGGGATCCATCAATCGCGGCTCCCCGGTCTACTACCGCCAGCTGGAAGTGGGGCAGGTGGAGAATTACCGCCTGTCGAAAGACACCAGCAAGGTGGAGATAGACCTGTTTATCCGCCGCGAGCACGCCAATCTGGTGCACCGCGGCAGTCGCTTCTGGAACGCCTCGGGGATTTCCGTCCAGGGCGGCATCAGCGGCGTGAACGTGGAGCTGGAATCCCTCGCCTCGCTGATTGCCGGTGGCATCAGCTTTTACACCCCGGAGTCCCAGCGGCAGTCGCCGCTGGCAATGGACGGCAACGAATACAAGCTCTACAAGAGTTTTGCCGAGGCCGATGCGGGGATCCCGGTGACCCTGCATTTTGATCGCGGTGTGAGCCTCACTGCCGGCAGTACCCAGGTGATCTACCAGGGAATCCTGGTGGGGGAGGTGAGCAAGGCCAAGGCCAATCGCAATATCGACGGCATGGAAGTCGAGGTGTTGATGGACCCCATCACCGACGACCTGCTCACCGAGAACACCCGATTCTGGCTGGCGCCGCCGACACTGGACTTCTCTTCCGGGGTCAATGACCTGCTGCAGGGCAACCGTATCGAAGTCGACCTGCGCCCGGGCGAGCGCTCCCAGCGCAGTTACCGCGCGGCCTCCAAACCACCGCCGCGGGACCCGCGGGTGCCCGGTCTGCACCTGCAGTTGACCGCGCGCAATACCGGCTCTCTGCAGCGCGGCGCCTCGGTGTATTACCGCCGGGTGCCGGTGGGGCGGGTGCAGGGGCTGGAGCTGAAGGGCGACGGTTCCGGGGTGGAGGTTTACGTGGTGATCGAACCCGCCTACGCCCACCTGGTCAACTCCGAGAGCCGCTTCTGGAATGTGAGCGGCATGCGCGCCAGCGCCAGCCTGCAGGGGATAGAAGTGGAGGCGGATTCCCTGCTGTCGGTGGTGCGCGGCGGCATTGCCTTCGGCAGCGGACCCCGCGCCGCCAAAACCGCCAGCCGGGCAAAAACCGGCGACAGCTTCCGCCTGTACGACAGCCGCGAGGACGCGCTGGAAGAGGGCATCACCATCTATATTGCGCTGCAGGGTGACGAGGGGCTCAAGGTAGGGGCGCCGCTGCGCTACCGCGGCATCCAGG
Organism: uncultured Microbulbifer sp.; assembly: GCF_913055755.1. Taxonomy (GTDB): domain Bacteria; phylum Pseudomonadota; class Gammaproteobacteria; order Pseudomonadales; family Cellvibrionaceae; genus Microbulbifer. The sequence continues at coordinate 11,334 of NZ_CAJXKH010000025.1, read as the reverse complement.
TGGGGGAGATCACCCGCATGTACCTGAACCCGGGGCTGGATGGTGTGCGCGCTCGCGCGCGGCTCTACCGGCATGCAGAGCGCTTTGCCCGCGATGGCACCCGCCTGTGGGTGGTGGACGCGAAAATCGGTCTCGGCGGCGTGGATAACCTGGATACGCTGATTACCGGGCCCTTCCTGGAGCTGGACCCCGGGCAGGGCGAGGTGCGGGTGGAGTTCATGGCGATGCCGGCCAAGCCGGAACCGGACCTGGCGGATACCATGATGCGGCCGGGGTTGACCCTGATTCTCAATGCACCGCGGCGCGGTTCCCTCAAGCGCGGCAGCCCGGTGTACTACCGCCAGGTGAAGGTCGGCGAGGTGACCGGGTACCAGCTCGGGGAACTGGCGGACCGGGTTTACATCTATGTATATATCGAGCCCCGCTTCCGCACACTGGTGCGGGAGCACACGGTTTTCTGGAATGCCAGCGGGGTGGAAGTGAACTTTGGTCTCAAGACCGGCCTGGATGTGCACACCGAGTCCACCCAGGCGCTGCTGGCAGGCGGTATTGCATTCGCGACGCCGAACAATGCGGAAATGGGGCTTGAAGTGGAGTCCGGCAGCCACTATCCACTCTATGGCAAGGCCAAACCCGAATGGCTGCTGTGGAGTCCTAAAATAGAGTTGTACCCGGACGAAGCGACCAACTTCAAGTAATACAAAGCGATCACACAAGAACGCACACGCGGAAAGGGAGAACGGATGCGAATTCCAATAGCCGGCCTGATGGCCGCACTGCTGGCACTGGCCAGTCTCGCGGGTTGCTCGCCAACCCAGGTCGAAAAGATCAAGCCGCGCACCGCACCGGTGGCGTTTTCCACCTACGCTTGGGGAACCGAGGCTTTAACCGCCAGTTCGGGTTCGTCCGCACAGCTGGTGGAGCTGGATACGGAGCTGCGCCAGGTGGTCGGTGCGCTGATGGCGAGCCGCGGTTACCGCCAGGTCGACAGCGTGGACCGCGCGCAGATGGTGGTGGATTACCAGATTGCCATCCTCGAACAGGAATTTTCCGGCGATCCCCAGAACGAGAGCTGGGATGCCCAGTTCGACAGCAATGCCCCCTCTGGGGTGGTGGAGCTGCCATCCCGTATCGGTGCCCCGCGGGTCACGCTGTCGGTGGGTATTGGCCCCCAGAACGGCATGCCCATGTGGGGCGGAAGCGCCACCAAACTGATCACCCGCCCGGAGGACAAGGCTGAGCGCCAGCGAATTCTCGACCGGGCCGTCGCGGAACTGTTGCAGGATCTGCCCCCGGCCCAGTAAATTGACTGGCGTTGCCCGGCGGGTATCGAGGCTACAAACTGTTACTTTCAATTTCGGCAGGGAAGCCGGTAATCTCAACGCAAAGCGGGAGAAAACATGGCTTCATTGCTGAGAACTCTCTGTGTTGCCGCCCTCGCCCTCTGGCTCGGCGGCTGTGCAACCCCCAATCCGGTCGCGGTGGATTACGACCCCGCATTCAAATTCACTACTCTTCGCAGTTATTACCTGCTGGACCCATTTGCCAGCGGCCAGGTTTCGCCGTTTGAGATCAAGCGCGCCAGTCAGGCAGTGGACGGCCAGCTGCGCGGCCGCTACCGCAAGGTAGACAGTCGCGAAGCGGCGGACTTTCTGGTGCGGGTGCAGTTGTTGAGCAGTGACAAGATTGCGGTGTACGAAAATCCCTACAGTCTGTATGGCGGCTACGGATATTTCGGATTTGGCTGGCGCCCCCCGCTGCGGGTGCGCCAGTACCGCGAGAGCTCCCTGGTAGTGGATATGCTGTCTCCGGAAGAGGCCCCCCTGTGGCGGGGCAGCCTGCCTTCCAGCGCAGCGCGGTATGAAGATCCGGTATACCAGCAACAGCGTTTTGCGGAAGAGGCCGCACTGATCATCGGCCGTTTCCCGCCCTACAACGACGTGGGATATGACTGAAGTGCGGCCTGGCAGGGCCGCTAAAGGAAAACAATGAGCAGCGACAAGACGGATCTCCAGCCGCCTTTTACCCGCGGCGCTGTGGATATCATCGAGCGCAAAACCGTCTACGACGGCTTTTTCAAAATGCACAAGTTGCGCCTGCGCCACCGCCTGTACCGGGGCGGCTGGAGTGGCGAAATGGAGCGCGAGCTGTTCGTGCGGGGCAACGCGGTGGGGGTGTTGCTGTACGACCCGAAGCGGGAGCAGGTCGCCCTCACCGAGCAGTTCCGCATCGGCGCACTGGAACGGGAGGCCGGCCCCTGGTGCCTGGAAATTGTTGCCGGCATGGTGGAAGTGGGGGAGTCCCTGGAAGATGTCGCCCACCGGGAATTGCAGGAAGAAGCCGGTCTGGAAGTGGCGGAGCTGCACTATATCCGCAGTTACCTCCCGAGCCCCGGCGGCTCCAGCGAGCGCATGCACCTGTTCTGCGCCACCGCGGACCTGAGCAGTGTGGAGGGATATTTCGGGCTCGCCGATGAGCACGAGGATATCCGCCTGCGGGTGTTGCCGCTGTCCGCATTGCTGGCGGCGCTGGATGAGGGGGCGGTCGCGATCGACAATGCGGCGTCCATCATCAGCCTGCAATGGCTGCAACTGCATCGCGACCGGCTGTGCGGCTGAATGTCCCGCTGGCGCCGTGGGGATGCAAAAATCGCGCAACCGGGCCGATAGAATTTGGCAAATGGCATTATTTCCGGGGAGCTGCCACTGTTGGCGGAGTCCGGGCGCATTTGCGACGAATGTGCATCCCCCCGGGTGCAAACTGAGAGATCAATCACGGCGCGAAGTCAACAGGAGTGTCGATAATGGCAGTTCCGGTAAATACAGACCGCAATGCACAACGCAGCTCGAACCCCGATGGGTCCGCAGCGCAGGCAGGCACCGGCACAGCGGCGGCGAGCAGGCGCGGCAAGCCCGCCTACAAGGTGGATCTGCCCAACTACCACGCCGATTGCGATGCCAATTATCTGCGCCTGTGCAAGTTGATGCCGGAACTCGCAAGCAATCACAGCTGGCGTTACCGGATGCCGGAAGGCACCCTGGAAGTGTCAGTGGTTGAGCGCAGCAGGTACACCACGGAGGTCAGCCTGCAGGCGTGCGCTGCCGAGAATGGCAGCAAACACAGAACAAACTGGCTGAACCCGCCGCCCATTACCGTGCGCCTCTACCACGATGCGCGTATGGCGGAAGTGGTTGCGGTAGATGGCCAGGGACCGGTGGGAGGCGACGGGCTGAATTTCCGTTATCCCAATCCGGCCATGCACAACGAAGACGAGCGCCAGCAGGTGAACCGCTATCTGAGCGAGTGGCTGGCGCACTGCCTGGCAAATGGCCGCGCGGATGCCGACATCCAGTTGGGTGGTCAGCGTTTCTGAGCGCCGCCGGGCACACAGGGACGTATTTAACAAGGTGAGATAGTGGCAACTGAGGCAGCATCCGTACGCAGACTGATACAGATTACCGACCCCCATATCGGCGGTCGGCCGGATTATCAGTTGCTGGGCCTCGACACCGGTCACACCCTGGAAGAGGTGCTCAATTCCGTCGCCGCGCAACCGGAAAACGCCGAGTTGATGGTGGTGACCGGCGATGTCTCCGCCAATGGCAGCGAGGCCGCCTACCGCCGTTTCCTGCATAAAATGCAGTCCTTCCCCACGCCCTGGTTCTGGTTGCCGGGCAATCACGACGATCCCGAGCGCATGGACCAGATGGCAGCCCGCCGTCGGCCGGAAGTGGCGAGTGTCGGCAACTGGCGAATACTGTTACTGGATACCAGTGTACCCGGGCAGATCTGCGGTGGCTTTGAGGCGCACGAGCTGGCGCGTATCGAGCAGCTGCTGGAGCAGCATGCGGATCACCCGCTGCTGTTGATGATGCACCACCAGCCGGTGCCGGTAGGCAGCAACTGGATCGATGGCCACATGCTGAAAGCGGGGCGCGAGCGCTTTATCGAGCTGGTGCAGGGGGCCGCCAATGTGCGGGCCATCGCCTGGGGGCATGTCCACCAGCAGTTCGACAGTGAGCTCGGCAGTATTGGTCTGCACGCAACACCTTCCACCTCGGTGCAGTTCACCCCCGGCAGCGGCCCCTTCTCGATCGACAGCGAAATGCCCGGTTACCGCTGGTTTGACCTGTACGACGACGGCCGCTACGAGACCGGCGTCGAGCGGGTTACGATTACCGAATACAGCGTGGATCTGGCTTCCTCCGGATACTGATCACCTTTCCCGGTTTTTGCCGGCAGCGGAGCGCGCCCGTCGGCAAAATGCGACCGTCTGTCCATTTGTCGACTCTGCCACCTGTCATTGATGACTTCACATCCTAAAATGGCACAGGAATCTTCCCGGCTGTTTCGGGGCCCAATATCGGGGTAGGGTTTTATCCCTATCGACCCGCCCCCTGTGGATATCGCTGCAGCCGCAAACCCTTTATCAGGAAGTGAGGTGATCATGTCTCAACCAAAACAGAATAAATTACTGGCGTTGTTGCTCCTGCCCCTGGCCCTGCTGGCGGGTTGCGCACAGCAACCGGCAAGTGAAAGCGCAGCGGCGGAGACCGCCACACAGGATGGCCTGGTGCCGCGCCAGACCGGTCTCGACAGCGTGAGCGCCGCCTATGCCTTCGACATGAGCGGTGCCAAGGTGTACCTGGAGCCGGTGCAGGTGGAATACACCAAGCGCTTTGGTCGCGCGGGGTCGCCACTGCGGGCCAAGGACTACGAGCTGGATGACAGGGATCTGGACAAGCTGCAGGAGCTGATGGGGCAAACCCTGAGTGAGCGCTTCCTTATGCCGCGCAACAGCCAGCTGGTGGCGAACCGGGCCGAGGCCGACTACGTGATGCAGCTGGACCTGAGCCGCTTCTCTCTGGGCGCACCGCTGGATCCCACTCCGTGGCTGTGGCGGGTGTATACCGACCAGAGTGCCTATGGGGTACTGTCCGGTGAGCTGAAAGATCGCGATGGCAATGCGGTGATGCGTTTCAGTGATCGCCGGGATATCGGGGAAAACTTCGGCAACCTCGGCCCCAATGGCCGCTTCGAGCGCTTCACCAGTGTCACTTTCTGGAGCGATATGAAGGTCGATATGCGCCGCGCCTTCGCCAGCCTGGACAAATCCCTGCGCTGACCGTGCAATTCGGGGCGCGCCGCCGGTACATCCGCCGGCGGCGCGGCTATAATCCCCGCCCATGTCTGAACCATCCCAAATCCGGCAGGACAATACCCTGCAAACCCGCCCGCTGCTGATCTACCTGCACGGCTTCCTGTCTTCGCCGCAGTCCTACAAGTGCCAGTTGCTGAAAGACTGGTTGCGGGAGCACCATCCGGAAATTGTGTTTTACGCACCGCTGGTGTCGCCCTATCCCGGTGAGGCTGCCACCGCGCTCGCCACCATGCTCGACGACTTCTGCCGCCTGCATTCCGGCCCCATCGGCCTGGTGGGCAGCTCCATGGGCGGCTTCTGGAGTACCTGGCTGGCGGAGCGGCACCAGTTGCCCGCGGTACTGGTCAATCCGGCGGTGAAACCCTCGCGCTTTATGCCCGGCTACGTCGGCCAGGAGCTGCGGCCCTACAGCGGTGAGATGCAGACCTATCGCCTGCAGCCGTCGGATGTGGATACCATGGCGCAGCTGGAGCAGTCGCTGTCGCAGCCGTTGAGCGGGCGCTACTGGCTGCTGGCCCAGCGCGGCGACGAAACCCTGGACTGCCGCGAGGCGGAGCAGTTTTATGCGGGCCAACGACAAACGGTGGAGGATGGGGGCGACCACAGCTTCCAGGGATTTGCCCGCTATACCGCCGCACTGGTAGATTTCCTGTTTCCGCAAAATACTATTTAGAATCGAATCCATAACAACATCTAACGAATTGCAGTAGGCGCCGGAGCACGGCGAACAGACGCTATGGCCAATTATTCCGCAGAAGATATCGAGGTATTGACGGGGCTTGACCCGGTGCGCAAACGCCCGGGCATGTATACCGACACCACCCGCCCCAACCACCTGGCCCAGGAAGTGATCGACAACAGTGTCGACGAAGCCCTTGCCGGACACGCGAAAAAAATCGAAGTGGTGCTGCACAAGGATCACTCGATTTCCGTCAGTGACGACGGCCGCGGCATGCCGGTGGATATCCACCCGGAGCAGGGGCGCCCCGGGGTGGAAGTGATTCTTTCCACCCTGCATGCCGGCGGTAAATTTTCCAACAAGAACTACCAGTTTTCCGGGGGGCTGCACGGGGTGGGTGTTTCCGTGGTGAACGCCCTGTCCAAGGTGCTGGAAGTGACCATCCAGCGCGATGGCCAGGTCCATCGCATCGGCTTCCAGAACGGCAACAAGGCCTCCGACCTCGAAGTGGTGGGGGAGTGCGGCAAACGCACCACCGGCACCAGTATCCGCTTCCTGCCGGACCCGCAGTATTTCGATTCCGCCAAATTTTCCGTGCCGCGCCTGCGCCATTTGTTGCGCGCCAAGGCGGTACTATGTCCGGGCCTGAGCGTTACCTTTATCAACGAGCAGGACGGTGAATCCGACCAGTGGTATTACGAGGACGGCCTCAAGGATTACCTGGCGGCCGCCAATCAGGGCTGGGAAGTACTGCCGGCGGAGCCGTTTGTCGGCAACTTCTCCGCACAGACCGAAGCGGCGGACTGGGCGGTGCAGTGGCTGTCGGAAGGCGGCGAGGTTACCGCCGAGTCCTACGTCAACCTGATTCCCACCGCTCAGGGCGGCACCCACGTCAACGGCCTGCGCGCCGGCCTGCTGGATGCCATGCGCGAGTACTGCGAAATCCGCAACCTGCTGCCGCGGGGGGTAAAGCTCGGGCCGGAGGATATCTGGGCGCAGTGCTCCTACGTGCTCTCGGCAAAACTGGCGGACCCGCAGTTTTCCGGACAGACCAAGGAGCGCCTCAGTTCCCGCGAGGCCACCGCCTTTATTTCCGGCGTGGCCAAGGATGCCTTCGGCCTGTGGCTGAACCAGCACACGGAAGAGGGCGACAAGCTCGCGGAGCTGTGCATCAGCAACGCGCAGAAGCGCCTGCGCTCGGCCAAGAAAGTCGCGCGTAAAAAAGTTACCCAGGGCCCGGCGTTGCCGGGCAAGCTGGCGGACTGTTCCAGTGGCGACACTTCCCGCTCGGAACTGTTTCTGGTAGAGGGGGACTCCGCCGGCGGTTCCGCCAAACAGGCCCGCGACCGCGAGTTCCAGGCCATCATGCCCCTGCGCGGCAAGATCCTGAATACCTGGGAAGTGGATTCCAATGAGATCCTCGCCAGCCAGGAAGTGCACGACATCGCCGTCGCCCTCGGTGTGGACCCCGGCAGCGACAACCTGGAAGGCCTGCGCTACAACAAGATCTGTATCCTGGCGGACGCGGACTCCGACGGTCTGCACATTGCCACCTTGCTGTGCGCGCTGTTCCTGCGTCACTTCCGCCCGCTGGTCACCAACGGCCATGTATACGTCGCCATGCCGCCGCTGTTCCGCATCGATATCGGCAAAGAGGTGTACTACGCTCTGGACGATGCCGAGCGTCAGGGGATTCTCGACCGCATCGCGGCGGAGAAAAAGAAAGGCAAGATCCAGGTCACCCGCTTCAAAGGGCTGGGTGAAATGAACCCGCTGCAGCTGCGGGAAACCACCATGGATCCCAATACCCGCCGCCTGGTCCAGTTGTATATCGACGCCGGCGACGACAGCAATCAGCTGCTGGATATGCTGCTCGCCAAAAAGCGCGCCAGTGATCGCAAACAGTGGCTGGAAACCAAGGGCAACCTTGCAGAGGTGAGCTAAGGCTGTACCGCAAGCCCCGCAATGCGGGGCTTTTTATTTTGTGGGGAGATTTTCTGCAATGAAACCTCCAGAAAAAATACCCGTGAAAAAGAACTGGTCGCAGCAGGTTACCGAGAACAGTGACGCGCTGGATCTGGAAAGTGGCGTATTTACTTTTCAGGACCCGAAACAGATCGCTCGCTCACTGAAGCTGTCGGCTGAACAGAGCCAGCGGCGCAAATCGGATCCATTCCGCTCGGCCATGTCGATGCTGACTTTTTACATAAACCGGGCCGGGCACAATCTGCCGCAGGAGCGTATCGAGATCCTTGAGCAGGCGAAGGATGAGTTGCGCGTGCTGTTTGGTCGCCCGCGCAAAGGTGTCTCCAGGCACTAGCATTGCCCATCGACCGGCGAAGTCAACGGATTGAATAAGAATAGGGAAAAGCTAAATCAAAACGTTTATCCGCGAACTCTGGATCTTCGGCCTCAAACAGGCCTATGCCTGCATTTTTGGCGGCTTTCTGCTGGCGGTGATGTTGGTCACCAGGATCTGGTATCCCATCGAGGGGCTGCATCGCTACGACTTCATATTCCTCGCAGCGATTGTTTTCCAGGTGTTTCTGCTGCTGGCGCGACTGGAGACGCTGCGGGAGTCTGTGGTCATCATCGTCTTTCATCTCGTAGCGACGGTGATGGAACTGTTCAAGACTTCCGATGCCATCGCTTCCTGGGTGTACCCGGAAGACTATATCTTCGGGATTGGTAATGTGCCGCTGTTTACCGGGTTTATGTACAGCGCGGTGGGCAGTTACCTGGCGCGGGTATGGCGGATCTTCGAGTTCGAGTATTCCCACTATCCCTCAAGGGTGGCGACAATCGTACTGGTGGCGCTGATCTACGTGAATTTCTTCTCCCATCACTTTATCTGGGACCTGCGCTGGGTACTGGTGGGAGTGACGGTGTTGCTGTTCTATCGCACCCAGATCTTTTTCCGCGTCGTGCGCCGGCACCGCAGCATGCCGCTGCTGCTGGGCTGGTTCCTGGTGGCCCTGTTTATCTGGTTTGCCGAGAATATCGCGACCTACGCCAATATCTGGATCTACCCCAATCAGTCCACCGGCTGGCAGATGGTCTCCGTGGCCAAGCTCAGTTCCTGGTATCTGCTGATGTTGCTGAGCTTCGTGCTGGTGTCGCTGGTCAGTAGCGTGCGTATTCGCGGTGAGGGGAAGGCCGTTTCCGCTGCCGTCGCCTAGCCATCACCCGTCAAGACTGGTTGGTCAGCGCCCTCTACGCCCCGTCCGGGGAGGATGGCCTCTCTTGTCCCTGCTGAGAAAATCCGAACATGACCAGAGTGCCGCACCCGGGTGTGGCACCTCTCACGCATACAATAACCAGAGCGGTCTCAGCGATGAAAAAACAGCCCAAACTCCCTTTCTGGCAAGTGTGGAATGTCAGTCTCGGCTTCCTCGGCGTACAGTTCGGCTTCGCCCTGCAGAATGCCAATGCCAGCCGGATCCTGTCCGACCTGGGGGCGGACCTGCACTCCCTGTCCCTGTTCTGGATCGTGGCGCCACTGATGGGGCTGATCGTACAGCCGATAGTCGGCTCCGCCTCTGACCGCACCTGGGGCCGCTTCGGGCGCCGCAACCCGTATATCCTGTTCGGTGCCATCGCCGCGGCCCTGGGCATGGCGTTTATGCCCAATGCCGGAATCGCGGTGGCGTTTGTTGCACCGATCCTGTTCGGCGGGGTGATGCTGGCGCTGATGGATGCGGCGTTCAACGTGACCATGCAGCCGTTCCGTGCCCTGGTGTCCGACATGGTGCCCTCGGAGCAGCGCACCGTGGGCTATGCGGTACAGTCCCTGCTGATCAATATCGGCGCGGTAATGGGCTCGATGCTGCCGTTTATCCTCACCAACGTGATCGGGCTGGAGAACACCTCCCGCGGCGGGGAAGTGGCGCCGTCGGTGATCTGGGCCTTCTATATCGGCGCCTCGGTGCTGTTGGGGTCAGTGCTGTGGACCGTGTTCCGCACCAAGGAATATGCGCCGGAAGAGTACAACGCATACAAGGGAATCGACGGCGATGCGGTGGCGCGGGAGCTGGCAGAGCGCAAATCCCTGTCGCAGCGCCTGGCCGGCTTCTTCCGCCTGCTGGTCAGCATGCCCTCGACCATGCGCCAGCTGGCGGTGGTGCAGTTCTTTTCCTGGTTCTCCCTGTTTATCATGTGGGTATACACCACCCCCGCGATCACCCAGCATGTGTGGGGGGTGGAGGCCAAGTGGTTTGACTCCCACTACCTTGAGACCGTGGGCGAGATTCCGGCCCATATCGCCGCGGCCAAGGGCGCAGCCGGCGACTGGGTAGGCATCATCTTCGCCGCCTATTCGCTGTTTGCAGCAATCTTTTCCATGGTGCTGGCGCGGGTAGCCAGCGTGCTCGGCCGCAAACTCACTTACTCCCTGTCCCTGCTGCTGGGCGGCCTGGGCTATATGAGCTTTTCCCTGTTCCAGGGCGGCGCTGCCACCGAGGTGAACCTGTTGATCACCCAGGTCACCGTGCCCTCCGGTGCGCTGGGGCTGTTGCTGCCCATGATCGGGGTCGGTATCGCCTGGGCCGCCATTCTGGCGATGCCTTACTCGATTCTGTCCGACGCACTGCCGGCCACCAAAACCGGTGTGTATATGGGAATCTTCAATTTCACCATCGCCGCGCCGCAGATCCTGTCAGCGCTGGTGGCGGGACCGATCCTGGCCGGCCTGTTCGACAATCAGGCCATCTACATCATCATGCTGGCCGGGGTGTTCATGGTGCTCGGCGCCATCTCGGTATTCTTTGTGCGGGAAACGCAGGGGCTGCCCGCGGGTAGCGACGGAGAGCCTGCCACCGCCTGATCGAGCAAATGAAAAAGCCCCTGAGAAGGGGCTTTTTTTGTTTTTGCTCACTTCGAGAAATCCGGTGGTGTCCTGAACGTTCAAATATCCCGCGCTATTCCAGAGTATTCCCAGTTATTCCTTCGAGGAACCGATACTCGACGAGTAATTTATCTCTTCCGTTAAATACGAAAGGGAGACTTTAAATGCGAAGTATTGCCGCACTGATCGTATGCATATTGCCAGTAACCGTTTTTGCTTTTGATGAACCCATCGAAACCATTGATTTGAACGTAAAGGAAAAAAACCTGCTATTAGTGTGGGAAATGGTGGTGGAAAAATGTCCTGGGACTCGAAGTGAGCATAGGGTCATCCATCCCCGAGAGCCCGTTTCCTTGAAGGTGGAAGGCGTGGACTGCCGTGATGTGCTGAAAATGTTGGTAGACTTCGATCTGGACGTCAGTCCGTCGAAGTAATACCCGGTGGCAGCAGGTCGCTTCGAGCGCCCGCTGCCACCATTATCAGTTGCTGTTGGTGTATGGAAAGTCTGGGAAATCGCCTGAAATTGATACGAGCGGGCCTGCGCTGGAGTCAGACCGAGTCTGCGCGGAAAATTGGCATCGAGCAGTCGTATCTCTCCAAGTTGGAAAACGATCAGGCCCTGCCATCTGCGGGTTGTCTGGAAAGTATCTG
>NZ_CAJXKH010000024.1 GCF_913055755.1 uncultured Microbulbifer sp. | reverse complement strand
GGGTGGAGCAGCCTGGTAGCTCGTCGGGCTCATAACCCGAAGGTCGTAGGTTCAAATCCTGCCCCCGCTACCAAATTCGGTGCCAGTGGTACTTGGCGAGATGCCCGACGGGCTCTCTTTTTACCTCTGGCCGGCATGGCCGGGCGAAGGTCCAGGGTTCAAATCCTGCCCCCGCTACCAAATTTTGCGAAAGTATTTCAGGATGCTTTCGCGTAGTAAAAGCCCCTGTTAGGGGCTTTTTCGTATCTGCGGCAAGCCGGTTTCCGGGGTTGCCATCCGAATGGGCCGGGAGTCGGCGCCGCGGTTTCTCATTCGGACCGTGGGGCTAGCTTCGCTGCCCATTTTTTGTTTTTGCGGTGCCTGTGCGCACCTGCCCCTGCGCGGGGTCGGGTAACAAACCGGCAACGTCCGTGGGCCAAAGTGGTGATATGGCAAGTAAACGCGAAATTCTCGAAGAGTTGCTGACTCCGGTGGTTGAATCACTGGATTGCGAGCTGTGGGGTATCGATTATCAGACCCACGGCCGCAACGCCCTGCTGCGTATCTACATTGATGCCGAGCGCGGTATCGGCGTGGACGACTGTGAAAAAGTCAGTCGTCAGGTCAGCGCGGTAATGGATGTCGAAGATCCCATCAGCAGCAAGTACACCCTGGAAGTGTCTTCACCGGGGATGGACCGGCCGCTGTACAAGCTCGACCACTACCGCCGCTTTATCGGCGCCCAGGTCGAGATGCGCCTGCGCATGCCGCTGGATGGCCAGCGCAAATGGCGCGGCCTGATCGCCGGTGTGGAAGGCGATGAAGTGGTATTGCGTATCGATAGCGAGAACGAATACCTGTTGCCGATCGACAGTATCGAGAAGGCAAACATTATTCCCCAGTTCGAGAAGTAATCGTCCGGGGTGGCACCGGCTGGCGCCAACAGGAAGTAACGGATTTATTAATCAGGCGAGTGTTGCAGAAGCGCCCGGCGAAGTTTTCCGGGGCTCTCGGCATCGAGTAAACAGCACGTAGCGTTTTTGAAGAGGCAGCTGCATGAACAAAGAAATCTTGCTGGTAGCCGAAGCGGTTTCCAACGAGAAAGGCGTTGACCGGGAAATTATTTTCCAGGCAATCGAGGCGGCCCTGGCAACGGCCACCAAGAAGCGCTACGACGAAGACTCCACCATCGAGGTGATCATCGATCGCAGGACCGGTGACTACGAGACTTTCCGCAGCTGGGAAGTGGTGGACGACGAAACTCTGGCGGAGCTGGGTACCCAGTTCACCCTGGAAGAGGCACACGAAAAAGATCCGGAATTAAAGGCCGGTGACGTTTATCGTGAACAGGTAGAGAACGTCGAGTTCGGCCGTATCGCCGCGCAGACCGCCAAGCAGGTGATCGTGCAGAAGGTTCGCGAAGCCGAGCGCGCCAAGATCGTCGATGAATACCGCGATCGCGTGGGCGAGCTGGTAAGCGGCACCGTCAAGAAAGTGACCCGCGATTTCATCGCTGTGGACCTGGGTAATAACGCGGAAGCGCGTCTGCCCCGCGACCAGCTGGTTGGCCGCGAGATTTTCCGTCTGGGTGACCGCGTGCGTGCAATCCTGCTGGAAATCCAGCCGGAAGCCCGCGGCCCGCAGCTGATGCTGAGCCGCTCCTGCCCGGAAATGCTGATCGAGCTGTTCCGCATCGAAGTGCCGGAAATTTCCGAGCAGGTCATCGAAATTCGCGGCGCTGCGCGCGATCCGGGCCTGCGCGCCAAGATTGCCGTTACCACCAACGATGGACGTATCGATCCGGTCGGCGCCTGTGTTGGCATGCGCGGTGCACGTGTGCAGGCTGTGTCCAACGAACTGTCCGGTGAGCGTGTTGATATCGTGCTGTGGGACGACAATCCCGCACAGTTTGTCATCAACGCCATGGCGCCGGCGGAAATCGAATCCATCGTGGTCGACGAAGATGCCGGCTCCATGGATGTTGCGGTGGCCGAGGAAAACCTGGCTATGGCCATTGGTCGCAGCGGCCAGAACGTGCGCCTTGCATCCGAGCTGACCGAGTGGCAGATCAACGTGATGAGCGTTGACGAATGGCAGTCCAAGCAGGAAGCCGAGTCCGGAAGCATCATGGAAACTTTCATGGAGCGCCTGGATATCGACGAGGATGTGGCCGGCGTACTGGTGGAAGAAGGTTTCACTACCCTCGAGGAAGTGGCCTATGTGCCCATCGAGGAAATGCTCGAGATCGAAGGGTTTGATGAAGATATCGCGGAAGAGCTGCGCGCACGTGCCAAGGATGCACTGCTGACTCAGGCGCTGGCTTCCGAAGAGCAGCTGGATGCTTCCGAACCCCAGGAAGACCTGCTTAATATGGAAGGTATGGATCGCCAGCTGGCGTTCCAGCTGGCCAGTCGCGGCGTGGCTACCATGGAAGACCTCGCCGAGCAGGCAGTAGATGACCTGCTGGACATCGAAGGCGTCGATGAAGAGCGCGCAGCCGCACTGATCATGAAAGCTCGCGAACCCTGGTTCGCTGACGACAGTGATCAGGGGGCTTGACGCCCGCACGCCGGGGGCAACCCCGGTAACGCGTACGCCGGTGTCGGCGTACGCGCCCCGAATTGCCTGCATGGCAGGCCAAGGGCGGAGCAGTAAAATGCGTTGATACTGCTCCGCTACTAAGCGACTTTTTAGGAGAGAGAATGGCCGAAGTAACAGTTAGCGAACTCGCCAAATCGGTTGGTGCCACCGAAGAGCGTCTGCTCAAGCAGATGCAGGAGGCGGGTTTGCCCCACACTTCAGCAGATGCAAGTGTGTCTGCGGAAGAGAAACAGGTCCTGCTCAATTTCCTGAAAAGCAGCCACGGTAGCACTCAGGGAGAAGAGAACGCCTCACCTCGCAAAATTACCCTCAAGCGCAAAACCACCACGACGCTGAAAACCGGCTCAGGCACCGGCCGTAAAACCGTCAATGTGGAGGTTCGCAAGAAGCGCACCTACGTCAAGCGCGCCGCGGATGCGGAGCAGGCTGAGCCGGATACCACAGCACTGAAACAGGCTGAAGAAGAGCTGGCTGCCGCGGAAAAAGCGGCTGCCGAGCGCGCGCTTGCGGAACAGCAGGCAGCGGAAGCCGAGGCCAAAGAACGCGCTGAAGCGGAAGCCAAAGCGAAGGCCGAAGCCGAGGCCAAAGCCAAGGCCGAAGCGGAAGCCAAGGCGGCCGAAGCCGAAGAGGCTTCCAAGCCGGCGGCAGCGGAAGAGTCGAAGGTAGAAGCCGCAGAGGCGGAAGTGGAGAAGAAGGCCAAGCCGGAACCTGCTCCTGTGCGCACCAGCTATGTAGACGATATCGAAGCCATGCGCATTGCGGCCATGGAGCGTCGCAAGAAAGAAGCCGAACGCGAAGCTGCAGAGCTGGAAGAGAAAAAAGCCAAGGTAGAAGCCGAGCGCGCCCGCCTCGAGCAGGAAAAGAAAGAGCAGGCGGAAAAAGCCAAGCAGCCTGCCGCTGCGGAAGCTGCCAAGCCGGCACTGCGTCGCAAGCACGACGCGCCTACACCGGGAGAGGATCGCGATGAGGATGAGCCGCGCAAGCGCCGCGGTCGCCGCGGCAAGTCCGGCCCGAAGAAATCCAGCAAAACTTCTTTGTACGACGCCGCGCTGGAGGCATTCGAAAGCGACGAAGAGAAGCGCAGTACGCGCTCACTGTCGCGTCCGACATTGAAAGTAAAGAACACGCACGGCTTCAAAAAGCCGACAGGAAAGCAAGTGTACGAAGTACAACTGGGTGAAACCATTACCGTTGGCGAACTCGCCAAGCAGCTGAACATCAAGGCCGGCGAGCTGATCAAACGCCTGATGAAAATGGGCGAAATGGTCACCATCAACCAGAGCCTGGATCGCGAAACCGCGTCCCTGATTGTTGAAGAGCTGGGCCACAAGGTGGTGTTGCGCTCCGAGAACGAACTGGAAGAGAAGCTGGTTGCCCAGTCCCAGGAGATCGAGGGTGAAGAGGTGTCACGGGCACCGGTAGTAACCGTGATGGGCCACGTCGACCACGGCAAGACCTCGCTGCTGGACTATATCCGCAATACCAAGGTGGTATCCGGTGAGGCCGGCGGTATTACCCAGCACATCGGTGCCTATCGGGTGCCGACCAGCCAGGGCGAAATTGCCTTCCTGGATACCCCGGGACACGCCGCGTTTACCGCCATGCGCGCCCGCGGTGCCCAGGCGACCGACGTGGTAATTCTGGTGGTAGCCGCGGACGACGGCGTAATGCCGCAGACCGAAGAGGCCATCGCGCACGCCAAGGCCGCCGGTGTACCGCTGGTTGTCGCCATCAACAAGTGCGACAAGGAAGCTGCCGACCCGGATCGTGTGAAGAATGAACTGGCCGCGAAAGATGTCATCCCGGAAGACTGGGGTGGCGATACCCAGTTCATCGAGGTTTCTGCCCACACCGGACAGGGCATCGACGACCTGCTGGAAGCGGTATCCCTGCAGTCTGAAATGCTGGAGCTGAAGGCGAAAATTGGCGTACCGGCTACGGGTGTTGTGATCGAAGCGCGCCTGGAAAAAGGCCGCGGTGTGGTCGCCACCCTGCTGGTTCAGAACGGCGAACTGAAGCGCGGCGATATCGTGCTCGCAGGCCAGAGCTACGGCCGCGTACGTGCGATGACCAACGAACTGGGCAAATCCGTGAAGGAAGCGGGTCCATCCACGCCGGTGGAGCTGCTGGGTCTGGATTCCACCCCGAATGCCGGTGACGAGTTCCTGGTGGTGGCGGACGAGCGCAAGGCCCGCGAAGTTGCGGAGCAGCGCGCGGACAAAGAGCGCATCGAACGCATGCAGCGCCAGCAGGCGGCCAAGCTGGAAAACATGTTTGCCAACATGGAAGCCGGCGAGAAGAAAGTACTGCCGGTCGTGGTCAAGGCCGACGTACGAGGCTCCCTGGAAGCCATCCTGTCCGCACTGGCGGAAATCGGCAACGAAGAAGTTTCCGTGAATGTGGTTTCCAGCGGTGTTGGTGGTATTGCCGAAAACGACATCAACCTGGCGTTGACCTCCGGTGCCATCGTCATCGGCTTCAACACCCGTGCCGATGTGGCTGCGCGCAAGCTGGCGGAGACCGAGAGTGTCGAGATCCGTTACTACAGCGTGATCTACAACCTGCTGGACGAAGTGAAGCAGGCCCTGTCCGGCATGCTGGAACCGGAAGAGCGCGAAGAGATTGTCGGCATCGCCGAAGTGCGCGATGTATTCCGCTCGCCCAAGCTCGGCGCGATTGCCGGCTGTATGGTCACCGAGGGTACCGTATACCGCAACAAGCCGATCCGCGTACTGCGCGACAACGTGGTGATCTACCAGGGTGAGCTGGAATCCCTGCGTCGTTTCAAAGACGACGTGCAGGAAGTTCGCAACGGTATGGAGTGTGGTATCGGCGTTAAGGACTACAATGACGTCAAGCCGGGCGACCAGATCGAGGTCTACGATATCGTCAAGATCGCTCGCCAGCTGTAATACCGCGCTGTAATCAACAGATTGGTCGTCACCCCGGCGCAGGCCGGGGTCCAGCAAGTCACTTCCCGTGGCATTCCTGGGTTCCGGCGTGCGCCGGAGCGGCGATGTTCAAGCCATTTTTATAGGTAGATGATGGCCAAAGAATTCCACCGTGCCGACCGGGTAGCCGACGCCATGCGTCGCGAGCTGGCCCGGCTGATTCAGCACGAAGTGCGCGACCCGCGGGTTGGCATGGTCAATGTCAACGACGTGGAAGTGAGCCGCGATCTTACCGTCGCCAAGGTCTACGTGACCCTGGTGGGCGAGGACGATCGCAGCAAGATCGACATCTCCATGGAAGCTCTGAACAAGGCTGCCGGATTCCTGCGCAGCCAGCTGGCGAAAGAGATCCAGATCCGCACCATTCCCCGTCTGCAGTTCCGCTACGACGAAACCTCCGTGCGCGGCCAGCACCTCTCGGCGCTGATCGACAAGGCGGTAAAAGCGGATCAGAAGCGATCTGACGACAGCGACGATAGCGCAGACGACTGATGGGGCGCAGACCAAAATGGGGCCGGCAGGTCGATGGTGTGCTGTTGCTCAACAAGCCCACCGGTATCACCGCCAACGACGCCCTGCAGAAAGCCAAACGACTGTTTTTTGCCAACCGCGCCGGCCATACCGGTGCGCTGGATCCGCTCGCCACCGGCGTGCTGCCGATCTGTTTTGGCGAGGCGACCAAGTTTTCCCAGTACCTGCTGGACGCTGACAAGCGCTACCGCAGTACCTTCTGCTTCGGCATGACCACTGAGACCGGCGATGCCGATGGCAACGTGGTCGCCACCAGCGATGCCTCCGGGCTCACGGAACAGCAGGTGCGGGATGCCATGGCGGCGTTCCGCGGCACCATCAGCCAGGTGCCCTCCATGTACTCCGCCCTGAAACACCAGGGGCAGCCGCTGTACAAGCTGGCGCGCCAGGGGATCGAAGTGGAGCGCGAGGCGCGGCAGGTGGAAATCTATTCCTATGAACTGCTCAGCTTTACCCCCGGCGCCGATACACCGGACAAGCTGCCGCGGGCGGAAATCGAGGTCCACTGCTCCAAGGGCACCTATGTGCGCAGCCTGGCGGAAGACCTCGGCAAGGCACTGGGCGTCGGCGCCTTTGTGGAGAAGCTGCACCGCAGCGCCGCCGGGCCCTACCACGAGGAAGACTCGGTCACCCTGGACGAGCTGACCGAGGAGCGGGGGGAAGACCGCGCCGAGGTGCTGGATCACCACCTGCTGGCGGTGGACTCTCCCGCCTCCGGGCTGCCGAAAATGACCCTGAATGATGACTCCGGTTACTATCTGCGTCAGGGGCAGCCGGTAATGGATCTGCAGGTCTATCGCTTGGGCGACGAAGGTGATATGGTGCGCCTCTTCCTGGAAAGTGGTGAATTTCTGGGCGTTGGAGAGATTACTGATGACGGGCGGGTTGCTCCCCGCCGGTTGGTAAAATAACCCTTAGGAGCCTGCTCGCAGGCGACCATGGGCCATTGACTAGCTGGTCTGTAAACATGCACGGGCCAGCCGAATCTTTTTAAGCATGTTACGAACGAGGTAATTCGTTATGGCACTGTCTGCAAACGAAAAAGCAGCCATCCTGAAAGAGCATGGCCAGTCTGAAGGTGATACCGGTTCTCCGGAAGTCCAGGTAGCCCTGCTGACTGCCAACATCAACAAGCTTCAGGGTCACTTTGCTTCTCACAAGCAGGACCACCACTCCCGTCGTGGTCTGATCCGCATGGTAAACCAGCGTCGCAAGCTGCTGGACTACCTGAAGCGCAAGGATCTGAACCGTTACGCACAGCTGATCGCCAAGCTCGGCCTGCGTCGCTAAGACCCTGCAATGCCCGCCTCTGGCGGGCATTGTTCTATATGGAATTTGCGTTCTCGCAGAGGCATGCGGGGGCGGCGGGCGACAGCCCGCACCAGATTTCCGCTGCCGGTTCGCCGGCAGCGGATTTTGGCGTTTGTATGGACCGCGAAGCTGAAATGACGCGAGAAGTACAGCGCATAGATGAACAAAAAAGTGTTCATCGCATGTAGGCAAGGCGTTGCTGGAATGGGCCAGCACGCACAGGAAACAGGAAAGATACTAGTGAATCCAGTAACCAAAACCTTCCAGTACGGAAAAGACCAGGTCACCATCGAGACCGGCCGCGTCGCGCGCCAGGCAACCGGTGCAGCGCTGGTCACCATGGGCGAAACCATGGTTCTGTGTACCGTTGTAGGCGCCAAGGAAGCCAAGCCTGATCAGGGCTTCTTCCCGCTGTCCGTACACTATGTAGAAAAGGCCTACGCGGCCGGCAAAATTCCCGGTGGCTTCTTCAAGCGTGAAGGCCGCCCGTCCGAGAAAGAAACCCTCACTTCCCGTCTGATCGACCGTCCGATCCGCCCGCTGTTCCCGAACGGTTTCATGAACGAAGTACAGGTAATGATCACCGTGCTGTCCGCGGAAAAAGACGTGGATCCGGATATCGCCGGCATGATCGGCACCTCTGCGGCACTGTCCGTTTCCGGTATCCCGTTTGGCGGCCCCATCGGCGCTGCCCGTGTGGGTTACACCGAGAAAGACGGTTACCTGCTGAATCCGCGCTACAGCGAGCTGAAAGAATCCGAGCTGGACATGGTTGTGGCCGGCACCAAAGACGCAGTTCTGATGGTGGAATCCGAAGCGAAAGAGCTGCCGGAAGACATCATGCTGGGCGCGGTTCTGTTTGCGCACCAGGAAATGCAGGCTGTAGTTAAGGTCTGTGAAGAGCTGAAAGCCGAAGCTGGCAAGCCCACCTGGGACTGGCAGCCGGAAGCGGTCAACGAAGAGCTGAAGTCCGCGCTGGAAGCGCAGTTCGGCGAAAAAGTGGCCGAAGCTTACAAAATTACCGACAAGCAGCAGCGCACCACCCGTCTGGGCGAGCTGCGCAACGAAGCTGCTGCAGCGCTGGCCACTGAAGAGCTGGACGAAGGCACTGTTAAAAGCTACTTCGGCAAGCTGGAAAAGAAAACCGTACGCGGCGCCGTGGTTCGCGGTGAGCCCCGTATCGACGGTCGCGACACCAAGACCGTACGCCCGATCAGCGTAGAAGTGGGCGTGCTGCCGAAAGGCCACGGTTCCGCACTGTTCACCCGCGGCGAAACCCAGGCACTGGTTGTTTCCACGCTGGGTGCTACCCGCGATGCACAGATCATCGACGCGCTGGAAGGCGAGCGCAAAGACTACTTCATGCTGCACTACAACTTCCCTCCCTACTCCGTAGGTGAAGCGGGCCGTGTCGGCGCTACCGGCCGTCGCGAAATCGGTCACGGCCGTCTGGCCCGTCGCGGTATTGCTGCGGTACTGCCGAACCCGGAAGAGTTCCCCTACACCCTGCGTGTGGTATCCGAGATCACCGAATCCAACGGTTCCAGCTCCATGGCTTCCGTGTGTGGTTCCAGCCTGGCGCTGATGGACGCGGGTGTACCGCTGAAGGCTCCGGTTGCCGGTATCGCCATGGGTCTGGTGAAGGAAGACGAAGGCTTCGCGGTTCTGACCGACATCCTGGGTGACGAAGACCACCTGGGCGACATGGACTTCAAGGTAGCCGGTACCGCAAGTGGCGTGACCGCGCTGCAGATGGACATCAAGATCGAAGGCATCACCGAAGAGATCATGGAGACCGCCCTTGAGCAGGCCCTGCACGCGCGTCTGCACATCCTGGCGGAAATGAACAAGGTGATCGGTGCTTCCCGTGAAGTGGTGAACGAGAATGCTCCGCGCTATGCGACCCTGAAGATCCACCCGGACAAGATCCGCGACGTGATCGGCAAGGGCGGCGCCACCATCCGCTCCATCACCGAAGAGACCGGCGCTTCCATCGATATCGAAGACGACGGTACCGTGAAGGTATTCGGTGAAGATGGTGAGAGCCTGGAAGCGGCGGTTACCCGCATCGAGGAAATCACTGCGGAAGCGGAAGTCGGTGCGATCTACGAAGGTAAGGTTGTGCGTATCGTGGACTTCGGTGCATTCGTCAACTTCCTGCCGGGTAAAGACGGCCTGGTGCACATTTCCCAGATCGCGGAAGAGCGCGTAAACGCGGTTTCCGATTACCTGAGCGAAGGCCAGATGGTCAAAGTGAAGGTACTGGACGTGGATCAGCGCGGCCGTATCAAGCTGTCCATCAAGGAAGCAAAAGCCGAAGAAGCCGAGCAGGCGGATGAGGCTACTGGCGAGGAGTAAGTCCCCGTCCGGAAAATAGCCTGCTTGCAGGTTGAGAGAAACGGTGGCTATATGCCACCGTTTTTTTTGTTTAAAAATTGGCGATAAACGTTGGGGGCGGAATGGAAGTATTGCTGATCTACCTGGTAGTCGGTATCTGTGCGGGCACCATAGCCGGATTATTCGGCGTCGGCGGTGGCCTGATCATTGTGCCGGCGCTGGTACTGGTGTTTGCCGCCCAGGGAATCGCGCCGGAAATCCTGACCCATATGGCGGTGGGCACCTCGCTGGCGACGATCATCGTCACCTCCATCAGCTCCATTCGCACCCATCACGGCAAGCGCGCGGTGGACTGGAAGATCTTTGCGGCTATGGCCCCGGGTATCCTGGTCGGCTCCTGGCTCGGAGGGATGACCGCGGACTGGCTGAGTGGCGCCTGGCTGCAGTTCCTGATCGGCGTCTTCGCGGTCGCTATTGCAATCAAAATGTGGCTCGACGGGCTGCGTAAGGCCCAGTTGCCCACCGACGGCAGCCGTGTGCCGGGTAAAGTGGGCCTGTCCGCCGCCGGTGCCTTTATCGGCTGGGCTTCGGCAATCTTCGGTATCGGTGGCGGTTCCCTGACCGTACCGTTTCTGTCCCGCTGTCACGTGGTGATGCAGCGCGCCGTGGCCACCTCCGCGGCCTGTGGCCTGCCCATTGCGGTCGCGGGCGCACTGAGCTTTGCCTGGCAGGGTTGGGGTAATGCCCAGTTGCCGGCGTGGAGCAGCGGCTATATCTACTGGCCGGCATTTCTCGGTATCGTGCTGACCAGTGCCTGGTTCGCAAAGCTGGGGGCGCTGCTCGCGCACAGGCTGTCGCCGCAGTTGCTGAAGAACTGCTTTGCGGGGCTGTTGTTTTTTATCGGGGTGCGGTTTATCTGGCTGAACTACTCGCTGGTGCTGGGCTAATAGTTCCTGGCTGAGCGTATCACGCGCAATAAAAAAGGCCGCTGCGGTTTCCCGCAGCGGCCTTTTTTGTATCGGGCCTGTGCCCGATATCGGGGCCGGTTAAACGGTTTTGGCCGGAGCCTCGGCCGGTTCTACCGGTTCGATATGGTCGTCTTCGGCGCCGTTTTCCCAAACTTTGGACTTCAGGCCGACCAGCGCCAGGATGATGCCGATACCAATGCTGAACAGGGCAATCTGCAGGTACAGGTTGGGCAGTTCCTGGATATTATCCGGGTCGAAGTTGCCCGCCAGCAGGCCGGAAATGATATTACCGATGGAGTAGGTGAGTACGAACACACCCATCATCTGGCCGGCGAAGCGGCGCGGAGACAGCTTGCTCACCGCACTCAGGGCTACCGGGCTCAGGCACAGTTCACCCACGGTGTGCAGGAAGTAGGTGGTGATCAGCCAGTATGGCGCTACCTTGAGGCCCTGAGCAGCGTACTGTGCCGCGAAGAACATCACCAGGAAGCCAGATGCCATAATGATCAGACCAATCGCACACTTCATGCTGTAGGACGGGGTGATCATGCGCTTGCCCAGGTTGATCCACAGGGCTGCGAAGAACGGCGACAGCACGATGATGAAGAAGGCGTTGGCGCTCTGGAACCAGGATGCCGGTACCTCAAATGCACCAATGAGACGGTCGGTGTAGTCGCGGCCGAACAGGTTCAGCGAGGAGCCGGCCTGCTCGAAGCCGGACCAGAAACAGGCCGACGCCAGGCACACCAGGAACAGTGCCCACATACGCTTCTTCTCGGCATCGGTCAGTTGGCCGGCGAAGTAGATGAAGCCGTAATAGGCGAAGAAGGTCAGGGTGAAGGCGATGGCAACGTACTGGGCAATGACCACCGGGTTAATGGTGATTTTGCCGGTCAGCGCCAGGGCTGCGATTACTGCGACTACCGCGATCACGGCGCCGATCACCTGCCAGGCACGCTTTGCGCCCTTCTCGGACAGGGGGTTTTCCGGCTTCAGGCTGGCATCGCCCAGGGTGCCGATGGTCGCGCGGTACTGGATCAGACCTACCGCCATACCGACTGCCGCGGCGCCGAAGCCCCAGTGCCAGCCGACGCTTTCACCGAAGTAGCCACAGATGAAGTAGCCGATCAGCGAGCCGAGGTTGATGCCCATATAGTAAATGGCGTAGCCACTGTCGCGACGCACGTCGTCGGAGGCGTACAGGTGGCCGACCAGCGCACTGATATTCGGCTTCAGCAGGCCGGTACCGGAAGCAACCAGCATCAGGCCGACAAAGAAGGTGCTGTCATTGGGAATGGCCAGCACGATATGGCCGCACATGATGATGATGCCGCCGTACCAGACGGTCTTCTGGCCGCCGAGCAGGCGGTCGGCAATCCAGCCGCCGGGGAGGCCGAGGAAGTAGACCGCACCGGTGTAGAGGCCGTAGATGGCTGCCGCAGCAGCGACAGTAAATCCGAGCCCTTCTTCCTGCAGGCTGGCGGTCATGAACAGGACCAGCAGGGCCCGCATGCCGTAGTAACTCATGCGCTCCCACATTTCCGTGAAGAAGAGAGTGGAGAGCCCTTTCGGGTGGCCGAAGAAGCCGGCACTGTTCTGATGCGTATTTGACGACATATCAGCTTTTCCAGTTGTTATAGCTTTAATTGTGAGACAGGCCCGAGTTTAACAGCGGTGTTTCAATCAGGCGAATGGTTACAGGTGAAACAGGAAATGAACCTGCAAAAAGGATTCCTTCGCGACAGGAATAGTGGTAAATCTGGTATTTCCAGAGATGAAATGGGGAGAATAACCATGAAAACCCCGCAAAATTCTGAACGCAGGCCGGGAGCCGGGGCACGCTGGCGTTTATTTGCCGCCTTGCCGGGCCTGCTGCTGGCGACACTCCTGAACGGCTGCGCCGGCCAACCCCCACAAACCGCTGCGGTGATCGATAGCGGATGGCTGCTGTCCGGCCGCGCACTGCTTGGCGAAGAGGTCGATGGGGCGTCCCTGCCGGAAGACGACATTCTCTATCTGTCGCCGGAGATGCGCAGCTATCTCGCCCAGCTGGCACCCGGAGCCAGCGGGGATGTGCGCCTGCAGGCGCTGCTGCGCGGATTCCAGCAGCAGGATTTCAACGTCGAGTACACTCCCGATGCGACCCTGACCGCCGGGGAGACCTACCGCCAGCAGCAGGGCAACTGTATCGCGTTCACGGTGATGATGGTGGCCATGGCGCGGGAGCTGGGCGCCGATGCCTATTTCAACCAGGTGGAAGTGCCGCCGGTGTGGGGCCACGAAGAGTCCCAGACCTTTGTGGTGTACCGCCACATCAATATGGTGTCTGAAAGCCTGCGCGGGCGCCGCGTGGTGGATTTCAACCTGGCCGCCTACGACCCGGTTTACGATCAGCGCAAGCTCACCGACAGCGAAGCCTTTGCGCAGTATTACAGCAACCGCGGGCTGGAACTGATGCAGCAGGGGGAGAAGAGACCGGCATTCCTGTACCTGCGCAAGGCGCTGGAACTGCGTCCCGGCAGTGCGGATTTATGGGCAAACCTGGGTGCGTTATACAGCCGCTATCAGCAATTTGATGCCGCCGAACAGAGTTATCTGCAGGCGTTGCAGCTGGATAGACGTCACGCCATCGCCATGAGCAACCTCGAGCGGCTGTATCGCCACGAGCAGCGTACAGAGCTGGCAGACTATTACGCCGAGCGCGCCCGTTTTCACCGGGAGCGCAATCCCTATTACCTGTATTACCAGGCGCGCAATGCCTATGAACACGGTGACTTCAGGGAAGCGAAAAGACAGCTCAAGCGGGCGCTGTGGAAATACGAAAACGACCACCGCTTTCATTTCCTGATGGGGTTGACCAGCTACCAGCTGGGGGACGTTGAAGACTCCCGGTCACACTTTGTGGAAGCTTTTTCCCTCGCGGATAACCCGGGTACCAGGCAGGCGTACACCCGCAAGCTGGACTACCTGAAAGAACACCGCTAACCGGCCTTTTTTGACCGGGACCGGCAAATAAAAAAGGGGATGCCTTGCGGCATCCCCTTTTGCGTTGACGATCAGATCGCAACTTAGAACTGGTAAGAAGCACCAGCCCAGAGGTAGCGGCCCTGGAAGTCGTAAGTGCTGTTCCAGTCGCTGTAACCGGAAGTGTCTTCCGGCTCTTCGTCGGTGGCGTTGTCCAGACCAGCAGACAGGCGCAGGGACTCATTGACATCCCAACCTGCTTTCAGGTTCAGGTAAGTCATTGCGTCAACCGGCTTGTAGGAACTCTCGCCTTCGCTCAGGTACTGAACTTCAGCGCCAACTTCCCAGTCGTTGCCGTACCACATGGCGCTGGCCAGGCCGCGCCAGTCAACGTACAGGCCGCTGGTGGTGCCAACGTAGTCCACGTAGTCAGTCTCGGTGCCGGACTGTTCGTTGAACTCGTTGTACTCCAGCAGGTGAGTTGCCTGGGCACGCAGAGCCAGCTGGCCAGCGTCGAAGTGGAAGTTCTGGATGATGTCCAGATCGATACCGCGGGTATCTACCTGGCCGATGTTCATCTTCGCACCTTCCAGTGCAACGATCTGGTTGCCGGCACCGCGGGTTACGGAAGCACACGCGGTGGCAATACCTTCGCGGAAGCAGTCATCCAGGATGCGCTGCAGGTCCGGAGAGGTGATCGCGTCTTCGATGGAGATATCGTAGTAGTCCAGGGTGATGGACAGGTCGTCTACGAAGCTCGGAGTCCACACTACACCTGCGGTGAAGGTTTCGGCCTGTTCCGGCTGCAGGTCTTCGTTACCGCCGATGTTGGTCGGTACCTGGTTGCCAGCCTGGGTGAAGCCCGGGTTTACCATGGCACAGTTTGCACCCTGGCCTTCGCCATTTGCAGAGCTGGTGTCGCACGGGTCGATCAGGAACTCGTAGCTCTGTGCAGAACCGCTATACAGCTCGTAGATACCCGGTGCACGGAAGGAGGTGGAGAAGCTGGTACGGAAACGTACGTCTTCAACCGGTGCGTAAACCAGGCCTACCTTACCAGTGGTTTCACCACCGAAGGTGCTGTAGTCGGAGTAGCGAACCGCGGCGTCAACTGACAGCTCTTCTGCGTACTGAACGCCGGCCAGAATCGGCAGATTGAATTCCGCAAACACTTCCGCAACGTCGTATTCACCACCGGTAGCGTCTTGCTGGTTACCGAAGGTTTCACCGCTCTGGGTTTCCGCAGACGGGTTGAATTCACCGGATTCTTCACGGTATTCAATACCGCCGGCAAAGCCCAGCGCACCGCCCTGGAACTGAACGGCTTCAATGTCGCCAGACAGAGCCGCGCCGATGTTGATCAGCTCGTACTCGTTGTTCTCGCGGTCATCGTAGCGGAAGTAGTCCATGATTTCCTGGCTCATGCCACCAGTGAAATCGTAATCCAGACCAGCTTCACCACTGAAAATTTCGTCCAGTCGGGTTTTGTTGTAGGAGTTGGAGGTAACGTTGTCGCCTTCGTTTTTGCCGTAGCTTACGAAGGTATCCCAGCTCCAGCCATTGGCCAGGTCACCGCGCAAGCCAGAGGCCAGGCGGAAGGTTTCGGTTTCCTGCTGGTAGTCGCGGGTGCCGCCGGCAACCGGACGTACACGGAAGTCGGAGAAACCTTCAACCCAGGTGTTGCCGGGGAACGGGTTAACTTCGTCTTCCATGTCGGAACCGTTGGCTACCCACGCGTCGTAGGCTTCCTGCCAGGCGTCCTGCAGCTGGGACTGAACTTCAGCCGGCAGGTGCTGTTCCGGGTCCAGGACAAAGCCGTTACCAGCGTACATCGGCTGTGCAGCCAGCTGCTGGTTGGTGGTTTTGGTGGTGTAGCTGGCTTCACCCCACAGCTCCAGGCTGTCGGTGATGGAGAACTTACCGGACGCGGTCGCGGCGGTACGCTCCATGGAGCCGGACAGCCACATGTGCTGACCGATATCGTAGCCCGCGTAATCTCCCAGGGTTACGCCGTCTTCACCGATGCTGAAGTTGCCGTAGTTGGTGAAGATATTGCCGTTGGGGCCCATGGAGCTGGTCAGGCCGGCCCAATCGCGATCGTTGTAGGTGATTTCGTCGCGCTGGCTGTGGCTGATGTTGGCGATAAAGCTGCCGCGCTCGCCTTCGTTACCGAAGGTGAAAGAGATTTCACCGTTGTCACCGCCGCCTTCAGAGGTTGCACCGGTACGGGCGTTAACACGCACGCCATCAAAAGAATCCTTCATGACCACGTTGATTACGCCGGCAACAGCGTCGGAGCCGTATACCGCAGAGGCGCCATCGGTCAGAACTTCGATACGGTCGATCATATCAACCGGAATGTTGTTCATGTCTACCGCAGAGCTGACGCCGGAAGCGGAAGAAACAAAGCGACGGCCGTTTACCAGTACCAGGGTACGGGCAGAGCCCAGGTTGCGCAGGTCAACGAACGCCAGGCCGTTACCGCCATTGTTGTCGTTGGCGTTGATGCCAGTGGTACCCATGGACGGCAGCTGGTTCAGCAGCTCGTCGATGGTGCCGACGCCGGAACGTTCAATGGCTTCGGAATCCACGATGGTGATTGGGCCGGTAGTGGAGAGCGGGTCGCGCGCAATGCGGGAACCGGTAACAATCACTTCTTCAACGGCCGGGCCGGGAACCGCGTCCTGGGCAGATACGCCAGCAGCGGCGACAGCGCTGAATGCTGCAACAGCAATACTCAACTTGGTCTTGATCATAATGCATCCTTTTTGTACTTAGGGCACTTACAAAACATTTATTCAATTGTTGTAATTCGAGTGCGCCGTGACTTTAAAGGAACAAAATGCGTTATGGAACTAACCTGTCATTTATAAGTCTCCCTTCTTACGTCGGATCTGTTTCAAATGTGACCTTTATGGTTGTTTTTTGATCTATAAGGAGTGTTAATTTACGTTAATGCGGGGTGTATCTGTTAAAATCTTGCGGGAAATAATAAAAAGTTAGGATATCTGTAACTAAAATGAAAAAATAGCTTCGGTTGAATGGATCGGCTAAAAAATAGACACTTTGCTTGTGAATGGATTCTTGGTCCGAAAAAGAGGGGGAATTGGTCCGGAAGTCACTAGCGGAGGTGGAAGTCAGGAGGTCGCGGGGCTCGGTGCTGCCCCGCGAATAAGCCGGTTGCGAAGGCTCTACGCCAGACTCTGTTTGATGCCGTCGAGGAAAAGCTGCACCGCCAGCATCACCAGCACCATGCCCATCAGTCGCTCGACCGCAATCAGGCCGCGGTTACCCAGCAGCTTTGCCAGCGGTGACGATGCCAGAAGAATAACAGCAGATACCGCCCAGGCCCCCAGCAGTGCCAGGGTCCAGTTCCACAGCTGCTCGCCTTCACTGTTGGTCATCAACATGAGAATGGCCATGGTGGAAGGACCCGCTACCAGCGGCACTGCCAGGGGTACAAAGAACGGTTCGCCTTCTAGACGCTCCCCCATGATCCCCCCCTCGATGGGGAACACCATGCGAATGGCAATCAGGAACAGGATGATTGCACCGGCAATCCGGATCGCTTCCTGCGACAGCCCCAGCCAGGTCAAAATGAAACGCCCGCCGTAGAGGAACACCAGCAAAACGATCAATGCAAACACCAGCTCGCGCATGATGACGTACAGCTGCCGCTTTTGCGGGACATTCTTCAGGGCCGATAGAAACACCGGGATATTGCCCAGTGGGTCCATGACGAAAAGCAGGGTTAGGAAGGCGGTTAGGGTGTCCATTGAACGAACCTGTCGAAAAGGTAATCGGGAGCTGATTTGACGGGCGAGTTCTGATCTGCCAGTCATATCCCTACAGAGTATTTTGGGCGCAATTCTAGCACCGCGTTAATTGATCTTTTCCTTTTCCATAAAAAAGAAAAGCCCCGATCCGAAGACCGGGGCTTAAGATAGAGCGTTAGCTAACTAAACTTAGAAAGTGTAGTTGGCGCTCAGACGCACACTGCGAGGAGCCTGGTAGCTGGTCGGCTTCTTGTAGTTGGGATCCGCACCAGCAAAGTCCAGTTCGCCCAGTTCACGTACTTCGATTTCATTGTCGAAGTCGAACAGGTTGAACACGTCCGCACGCAGTACCAGCTCAGAGCCGTTGCTCATGTTGATCGGGTACTGGATGCTTGCGTCGATATTGAAGATATCGCTGGTGCGACCGGCGGAACCGCGTGCAACCAGTTCGCCACCACAGTACATGGACTCAGAGCCATAGGCGCCTGCGAACACGTCGGTCGGGTGGTTACCGATACAGCTAACCGGACGACCATCTTTAGCAGTGAAGTTGGTACCCATCAGCAGACCATTGTCGAACTGGTAGGAACCCCACGCCTTCAGGGTCCAGCGACGGTCGTTCGGCAGGTAGCCGTAGGAGCCGTCGGTCAGGCCCGGCTGGTCGAAGGAGGTCGTGATACCTGCGTCGTCCTGGCCGTTATCACTCTTCACGTAGCCTTCGTGGTTACCTTCCAGCTTGGCAAGTACCAGAGAGCCGCCCATCATCCACTTGCCGTCCCAGGCGCGATCGAAGGTGAACTCCAACGCCTTGTAAGTACGGGAAGCTTGCGGGTAGCGCAGAGCGTCGGCGGACAGGGAAATGGTCTCATCCTGTTCCGGGATGTAGACGCTCATGTCTGCGCCAGGGTTGGTCAGTACGTACTGGTGGAAGCCACCGAATACGTCTTCTACGGCATCACCGCCTACCATGGAGGCATCCCAAGTGCCGGTAGAGTTGTAGTAGTCGATAACGGCCTTATCGATCGCCACGTCTTCGATGGTGCTCTTCAGGTCACGGTAGACACCGCGCAGACCCAGAGTCCAGTCGTCATTGAGTGCGATTTCGTAACCGAGGATGAACTCATCCTGGTACATCGGCTCGATGTTTTCGTCGAGGATGGAACGGGTATCGGCCACTTCGCCGTTAGCGTAGACGGTCTGGTAGCTGTGCTCACCCAGGATCGGAGAGTCGTCGGCGTTGGTGCCTTCCAGCGCGTAGAAGTCGCCAGTGTACAGTTCGGCACCCGCCATACGCATATTGGTGTTGGCAGCGATCGGCAGGTAGTAGCGACCGAAGTTACCGTAGATCTTGGAAGTGGCGTCGCCAGTCGGGTCGAAGGTGATACCCATGCGCGGCGCCCACTGGTCGTCGATCTTGATGAACGAGTCACCGTTGGCGTTCTGGTTGTCGAAGCTCTCGTTACGCAGACCCATGTAAGCAGTCAGCTGGGAGTTGATCTCCCACTCGTCCTGAATGTAGAACGCAGAGGTAACAGTCTCGAAGCTGCCGAAGTTACGGTAAATACGGTCTTCAACGAACTCATCGCCTACATTTACGGTGCCTTCAGAGACAATACGGCTGTCCGCATCGGCTACATAGTAGCGATATACGTGGTTACCGGAGTACATGGTTGCTTCGTTGGCGGTATTGACTTCGTTGTCGATACCGGCGCGGAGGCTGTGGCTGCCTACGTAGTAGTCGAGGTCGATCCGCCAGGCTTTGCGCTCATCGTTGGCACCCAGGGTCTGAGAAGTCAGCCAGTTGCCGATGTCTTCGCGAGAGCCGGAACGGTAATCGATGATAACCGGGTTGGCAGATGCGCTGTTGTCATCCATACGGTCATACTTGTTGATGCCGTATTGTGCAGACAGGGTCAGGTCATCGGTCAGTGCACCGGTGTACTTGATGGTGTGGTTAACACCACCGCGAGTGTAGGAAGAGGTACCGAGCTTGTCACCTCGGCCGGTATCAGAAGAATAAACGTAGCCTTCTTCTTCTTCTACACGGGTATCGTCAAAGCCGGTGTATTCCAGAGTGTGTCCCTCTGCAATGATGTAATCCAGCTTCAGAGCCCAGAAGTCGTCGTTCCAGTTGCTTTCGAAGTAGCGGCCAGAACCTGCGTCTACGTTGGTCTGGTTGTGGCGGCTGTACAGACCGTAGTAGAACAGCTTGTCTTCAATGATTGCGCCACCGGCCCAAACATCGAAGTTCATTTGTTCACGTTCGTCCAGATTGTTGTCTGCCGCGTAAGTATTCGGAGAGTCAGAGCGCAGTGCGTCCGGCTCCCAGTACATGTTTACGCCGCTTTCAAATTCGTTACCACCGCGCTTGGAGGTGGCATTCATTACGCCGCCAATGGCGCGGCCGAATTCGGCGTTATAGCCGCCGTTCTTCACCTGAACAGTGTCGAAGAACTGGAAAGGCACCTGGCTGCAGCTCAGGCCTTTACGGAAGTCGGTGGTGTTGAGGCCGTTGATGAAACAGGCGTTTTCAGCAACGGAGGCACCGCCCAGGGACAGGCCGGGAGCATCGTGGTTGGCAGAGGCGAAAGAAACGTCACCGGCAGTTGCTGACGGAGCCAGCAGTGCAATGGAGGTCAGGTTGCGGGCAACCGGTACCTTGGAAGTCAGCTCATCGGTGTTGATGACGAAGTCTTGAACAGCGGAGCTGGTGTCCAGGGTTACCTGTTCGCCAACTACTTCCAGTTCTTCGATTGTGCCGGAGCCAGTGGCAACCAGGTTGAAAGTGGTTTTGCCGCCGAGACCGACGCTCACACCCTTTTGTTCGATGATGATTTCATCGCCTTTCTTGGCAACGATGTCATAAACGCCAGTCGGGATTGCCGGGAAACGGTATTCGCCATCACCCTCGACAGTGAATGAACGGGAAGTTCCCTGTTTCTGGTCGGTGATAGTAATGGTAACGCCAGTAGTTACTGTGTCGGTAACCAGAGTACCGCGCAGATAGCCTTTGGTGTCATCCGCAGCGAAGACCGGAGCGCACAGAGTGGCGCTTACGGCTACAGCAATTAGGCTTCTTTTAAAGCTGCTTTTCATTGGAAATCCTCTCAAGCTCGTTGGATTTATAGTGATTTGCCAAAAATGGCGATTGTTGGAAATGGCTACCCCCAAGCGGCCATTTCCTTCCCAACGGGGGTTTAACGGACAAGGAGAAAGGTTCCTCAATGAAATTAATTTTTTTTTGCAGTGCGATAAAGACAGGTAAGTCAGCTTTCCGGAATAGTGGAAGAGTTTTGGCTGCTTTAGAGGCAGCAAAGAGAGAAAAGGAACGAATAAATAAAGGAAATGCAGGAAAGGGAGGAGGGGGGGAAGGGACCCCGCCGGTTGGCGGGGTCCGGGTGGAGGTTCAAATGACCGCTTAGAACTCCAGCGTCACACTTCCGTAGAAGAAGCGGCCGACGGTGTCGTAGCTTCTCATCAGGGTGTTCATGTCATCGTTGTTGGTGACATAAGGAGGCTGCTGGTTCCATGCGTTGCGGATACCACCGGAGAGGGTGATGTTCTCCCAGCGGTTGTAGGTGAAGTTGAAGTCCTGGTACCAGGTCGCATCGATATGGGTGGCCAGATCGGAGGGTGACGGATCGAAGTCGTCCACTTCACCGAGCATGCGCACGGTAGTGGAGGCGGTCCAGCACTCGTAGTCATACGCGAAGTTGGCGTAGAACTTCCACTCCGGGAAGGCAACGATTGCGGTGGTCACCGGGTCGGAACCGAAGTAGCCTGCTAGGTCGATAGACGGGTCTTCCGAGCTGCCCTGGTACTTCCATTCATGCAAGTATGTGGCTGTGGCGTCCACGCGTACCACCCCGGGGCCGGCATCCATGCTGTAGTTGAAACCGAGGTCGACACCGGAAGTCTCGAAGGTGGCCACGTTCTGACTATTTAACTGCTGACCGGCGATGGTGTTGTCATTCGCACGGAAGGGACTGTCGGGAGATCCGCTGATGCCCACGGCTGACGGACCAGCGATGAGGTCACACAGTGGCGAGCTGAAGTCTGGGCTCTCGTAACAGCCCTGTACAATCGTATTGGTGGTCAGAGTACCGATCGCGTCGTCGATGCTGATATCGAAGTAATCCAGGGTGAAGCCCATGTCGTCGGTCCAGGACGGGGTCCACACAATACCCAGAGTCCAGCTTTCAGACTTTTCTGCTTCCAGATCCGGGTTGCCGCCAAACAGGCCGGTAGCCTGGGTGGTAATAGTGGTTCCGGGAGCAATACCATCGGCCTGACAGTTGGCGATGATATTGGGGTTATCGCCGGCGGAGTACTCATGACAGGGGTCTGCATAGGTTTCCGCAGATACGGTCGGTGGCAGGTAAAGGTCATCCAGGCCCGGTGCGCGGAAGCCTTCGGAGTAGGTACCGCGGAAGCGGAGCTCTGTGATGGGTGCATACTCTATGACTGCACCAAAGGTGGTGTCGTCACCAATGGTGTCGTAGTCGGAGTAACGGAAGGAGGCCTCGACTGCGAGGATGTCTGCCCAGTTTTGGCCTTCCAGGATCGGTACGCGTACCTCACCGTAGAACTCGTCCACGTCATAGCTACCAGCCCAGGCAATACCGCTGACAAAGTAGATCTGGCCGATTTCTGCAGCCCCGTCAGGGATGATCTCGGTGGTTTCAGAGCGGTTTTCATAGCCTATTGCCCATGCCGGCGCTTCACCGGTCAGGGCCCATTCGCCGAAATCACCCACCAGGTTGGCCTGGAAGCTGCGCAGACGCGACCGTTCCAGTGGGGAATTGGTGACCAGGGCATAGTTCTGCATGGCATCGGTCAGAGTGCCCTCGGTGAAGGGGTCCCAGGCTGCAACGCCTCCGGAGTCCGCCAGTGCCGCAGCACATTCTGCATCGGCGGCACAGGCAACGGGGTCCAGAAGATTCTGGAAGCGAACTGTATTGCCGCGGCCGCGGTCGATTTGCGAATCCACCCAGCGGGAATAGTTGTATGACAGGTCCCAGGTCCACTCGTTGCACCATTCACCTTCAAGACCCACTACGCCACGCCAGGTATTCAGGTCCTGGGTAAATGAGCGGCCGCCGGTCTCTTCCAGGCGGCGACCGATATTGACTGGTTCGCCGATGGGGTTGTAGGGGTTGCTAACCGGTACTTCCGGGCCCCAGAAAGTACCTTCCGCCGCCATCAACTGGTCGGAACGGCGATTGACGAACGACAACTCGGAGAAGCCGTTAATGGTTGTCACATTCTTCCAGTCGTACAGCATGTAATTGCCGTAACCGTACATGGAAGCCACTTCCTGAGGTGTAATCAGGTAGCTCGCTTCGGCAAAGTTATAGGCATCTGTAGCCGAGTTAAAGTCGCGCACGACACCGGTAACCGGGTCAACAATCAGCTGGTCACTGTTTGCTGTGGGAGAAAAGCGCGCGGGTGTGGTAGTCGCGCTACCGGAGCAAACAACTTGGCCACCAATTTCGGTTAGTGGGCATTCGGAAAATCTCCGTTCGTCCTGCCAGATATCGTCGCGTTTGGTGTACTGCGCGTTGAGCATCACATGTCCGCGATCACTGGCTGCGCCCAGTGTCATCGCCGCCAGATATTCATCGCCGTCGCCATGGGTAGAAGCGCCATAGTCCGCAGTGAGCTCTGCACCTTCAAAATTTTTCTTGGTGATGATGTTGATAACACCGGCGATGGCATCGGAACCGTAAATGGTTGAAGCGCCGTCACGCAGGATTTCCACTCGCTCGATAATGGATGTGGGAATGGTGTTGAGGTCGACCACGCCGGTGGCGCCGCCGGAGGAACTGAGGCGACGGCCATTCATCAGAATCAGTGTGCGACTGGAACCGAGACCGCGCAGTGATACGGTAGCGAGACCGCCACTGCCGTTGTTAACGGAAGAGCCCAGTTGACCACCGGTCATGGACGGTACGTCCTGCAGGAAATCTTCCAGTGTGGTCTGGCCTGACTGTTCCAGTGCCGCTGCGTCGAATACGCTGATGGGCGTGGCGCTGTTGGCGTCGGTTGCACGCTGGATGCGAGAACCAGTGACGACAATTTCCTCTACCTGCGCCTGAGTATCTTGGGCAAAAGATATGGAGGAAAAGCTTGATGAAACCGCGGCTGCCGCGATTGCGCCCTTGATTGCCCGAGAAAGACGGGTTTTGTCCATGGTATACCTCTCCTGGTACCGCTAATGTTCGCCGAATTGGCCGCGCCCTCCCTGATAACTGCGTACTTCTATCAACAGAGGCTTGCTACAACACTAGAACAATTTTTCTTCGTTCAAGGGGATTGGTGAATGAAATTGCGCCTTTGGTTCCGGGCCACAAATTGCGGCGTCATTCTTGGGGAAAAAAGCGAATTGAGTGTGCGTTGGTTGGCCCGATTGCGGCCACCTCTCGCGACAGTTCAGCTAACAGATTTTGTCGGGGGAATAGTGATTTTTCGGCAGATGGCTACATGGAGAAAGCGTAGCCGGAAGGATTTTTTCTGCGTTCAGTGTGGCGGAAAGTTGATTGGATAACGTGGATTAAATATTGAAGCTGAAGGTGGTGTACCAGTAGCGCCCGGTAAGGTCGTAGGTTCGCGCGTCGAAATTGTCATTGAATGCAGAAGCAGCGAAAGGTGGTGCCTGGTCGAGCAGGTTGTCGATTCCGATGGCAAAGCGCACACCGCTTGGCACTGCATAGGCGACCTGGAGATCGTGGGTGGACCAGCTCTTAATATTGCGATGTACCGGTGTGTCGTCACGGGTAAAGCTTTCGTCCATGGCGCTGACAAAATGCACGGTGTAGCCACCTTCCCAGCGGCCGCGCTGCCAGTAAACCCCGGTATTTGCCTTCCAGTCCGGCAGGGAACCCGCGCCACCACTGGCAGGGTCGATAAAGGTACCGGCGAAATCCTCCACCGGGCTGCCGGGGGCAAGTTGATTGAGGTAGCGATAGATATGGCTGCTGTTCAGAGACCAGCGGATCAGGCCCAGTGATCGCGACTGATACTGGTAGCGCATGCTGGTGTCCATGCCCATCACTTCCCGGGCACCAATATTGAGCCTGGTGGCAACGATCCTGGTGATATCACCGGCGTCGTCCCGCAGTACCCGGTTGCTGAACAGGCCGTTCATGGCGTTCTGGTTGATCAGGTACTGGGGGCTGGTATCGATCACATCGTTCTGGCGGATTTCAAACAGGTCAACGCTGGCGTGAAACCCGGTGAAGTCGCCCGGGGTCCACACAATGCCCAGAGCGCGGTTGTCGGAAGTCTCCGGTTGCAGGTCCGGATTACCGCCAAATTCGGTCAGGTACTGGATGCGCGCCTGGTCAGCGCGGCCATTGCAGCCCGGCAGTGTATCCGCACTACTGGTGGTGCAGGGGTCGAACAGGTATTCCTGGCTCTGGTAGCCGGTCTGGTTCATGTCCACCAGGGTCGGCGCCTTGAAGCCGGTGGCGTAACTCGCGCGCAGTAACAGCGACGGCCAGGGGCGCCAGCGCAGGGCGAGCTTGGGGTTGGCTGTGCTGCCGAAATCGCTGTAGTCCGAGTAACGGATGGCACCGTCCAGCCACAGGGACTCTGCGCGCAGAGGCAGGGAGATTTCCGCAAAGGCCTCGCCGATCAGGCGCTGGCCCTGTGCGGATCCGGAGGCGACACCACCGATAGGGGAAAAGCCATCGGCATCGGTGGAGGTGAAATCGATGGATTCCCGTCGTACCTCCACGCCCGCCGCTGACAGAATATCACCGGCGGCGTTTTGTCCCAGTGGGCCATCGGCGATATAGGTGATGGAGGTCATCCGACTGGTGCCATCTACCTCGTTCTGTGCGCGGATATAGTCCAGCTGTGCGTCGGTGATCGAGCCGGTGGGGCCGAGCAGGTCGATCGGCACGCAGCCGTTGTCGGTGTTGCAGGTTTCCGGGCCCTTCAGGCCTGCTGACAGGCGGCGGGGGTCGATCAGGTTGTTGAGGGTTTCCCGGGCTCGGGTGTAGTGGGTGGCGGCCACCAGTTCCCACTGCCAGTCGTCAATCAAGCCCTTGAGGCCGCTATTGATACGCCAGGTATCGGTACGGTTGCTCTGCACCCGAGGCCCCAGTTCCAGGACCCGCTTGCGCACGTCGGTGATGGTTTCACCAAAGGGGTTATATACCTGATCCGCTGCAATCGTCAGATCGCCGTTATCGAAACGGGTAAAAATCGGGGTGGGGGCGAGGGTTGATTCCGAGCGGGTGCGCACCGCCATGGTTTCGGTATAAAACTCGACATTTTCCGCCAGCTTGCGATTGCCCGCCACGTAGAGCGACTGGCGCTCGGATGGCACCAGTGCCGAGGTGTAATCGCGGAAATTGTGCAGGTCTTCCGGTGTCCAGGCGCGGTAACCCCCGTCTTCGGCGTTGGTTACCACTTCGTCGGCCAGCGCGATGAACGCCTCGGGAGAGGCGGACGAGCGCAGGTCGGTACCGCCCAGGCTGCGGTTGTCAGCATTTTCAGACAGCTCGCGGTCACGGCTGAAGATCTCGCCCTGGCGGTAATGGGCCAGGCTCAGCATCAGGTGGCCTTCTTCACTGCCGCCGCCCCAGGTCAGGCTGTAGGAGTCGGTCTGCTGGTCGTCACGGCTGCTCTGGCCGTAATAGGTGTTGATAGAAAGGCCGTCGAAGTCCCGGCGCAGCAGGATATTCACAACCCCGGCGATGGCGTCGGAGCCGTACACCGCGGAAGCGCCGTCCTTCAGCACTTCAATGCGGTCCACCGCCGACAGCGGGATGGTATTCAGGTCCGCCGCTTCGCCGCCGAAACCGTTGCTGACGATACGGCGGCCATTGATCAGCACCAGGGTGTTGCTGGCGGGCAGTCCGCGCAGCGTCACGGTGGCGGTGCCATTGCCGCCATTGGTGACCGAGGTGCTGGTGGAGTTGCCGGAAACCGCGGGCAGGTATTTCAGCAGTTCTGCAACGGTCTGGGCACCGGTGATTTCCAGTTCCGGCTGCGCGAGCACGTCGATGGGGGCGTAGCTGTCCAGCTTGAGGTAGCGCAGGTGACTACCGGTCAGGCTGCGGCCGGTGACGGTCACTTCTTCAGCCGGTAGCGGGGCAAGGGGCTCTTCTTCTACAGCCTGTGGCGTTACTTTCCTCGCCACAATGGCCACGGCATTGGTACCGGTGTGGGTAAAGGTCAGTGGGGTGTCGCGCAGGAGTTGTTCGAGCGCGGGAGCAGCGCTGCCGTCGGGGCTTGCGAGTGTTTGCGCGGGAATATAGATGCTGGTGGCACTGTCAGCCTGCACTGCCAGGGAGATACGGCACTGGCGGCCCAGCGCAATCAGGGCCTGGGAAAGGTTGCCGGACTTGAGCTCGATCCCGTCGCGCGGACAGGCGGCAAGTGCACTCTTGGAGAGCACCAGCAGGCCTGTCAGGGACAGAGATACCCAATGCCGAAGTTTCAAATGTAAATCCCACCCACCGTGCCGGCGCGATCAGCGACCGAAGCAGCTAGTTGTTCTCGTCGTTTTCTTTTGAGTTGTGGTGGGGGTATTTCGCAGGCTTTTGGCTAAAAAAGATACGATTTACCCCAGGCGGGATTTATATCTCAGTTGGGCTTTGCTGACAAGAGAGTCAGGTTGGGGTTGCTGTGATCCTCAGCGAGTCCCAGGGCGGCGGCGATGGCGGAAAGGGTGTTTTCCGGGTCGGTCAGCTCGAAAGTGCCGGACAGGGTGCGGTCCTCTACACCCGGTGCCGCAGCGGCCGGTACATTCAGGTAGCGGTTGAGTTCCTCGAGTGCTTCATTCAGCGGGGTCTGCTCGAACACCAGCTGGCCGTGGGTCCAGTCCAGGGCTTCCTCGGCGGAAGTGCGGGCAACATCGCCGATGCCGCTGCCGGAAACGCTGACCTTCTGGTTGCGGGTCAGCTTGACTGACTCCGGTTCCAGGCCGCTGGCTGCCTTGGATTCACTGACCGCCACAGTACCCCCGGTCACGGAAACCCGGGTATTGCCGGGATTGCGCTCCACGTTGAACTGGGTACCCAGCACACGGATATTGGCGCTGCCGGCAGCGACGGTAAACGGGCGCGAGGTCTGGCGGGCCACGTCAAAGAAGGCTTCCCCGCGCATCAGCTGGGTGCGGCGCTCTTCGCGGCTGAAGTTGACGATCAGTTCCGAATTGGTGTTCAGCTTCACTTCGGAGCCGTCTGCCAGGGATACGGTGCGGGTTTCGCCAACTGTGGTGACGTAGATCTGTTGCTGGGTCGGGCTCTGCTGCAGCCACTCGTTGCCAACCCACAGGGCCACTGCGAGGCAGGCTGTGGCCAGGCTGCCGCCGAGCAACCACTGTGGCAGCT
Source organism: uncultured Microbulbifer sp. (assembly GCF_913055755.1). GTDB lineage: Bacteria > Pseudomonadota > Gammaproteobacteria > Pseudomonadales > Cellvibrionaceae > Microbulbifer. The sequence continues at coordinate 9,602 of NZ_CAJXKH010000024.1, read as the reverse complement.
GCCAGCCAGTGGATACTTTGCCGGTTTGCTCACGCTTGCCAGTGGCCGCGGTCTGTTGCGCAGCGCCCGTGCGATAAGTGGTGCTGGGAACGCTTTCGGGGTAGAGCTCGTCGATTGGCAGGTGGGAGAGGACGCCCAGGTCACCCCAGAGTTCGGCCATTTCGTCGAAGGCCTGGCGGTTGCTGTCGGATTCTGACATCCACGCGGCAAACGCACGGCGGTCGGCCGCGCTGAGCGCGTCAGAGCGCAGGCGGGCAATCCAGGCACATGCCTGATCCAGCCTCTCTTCCGACAGTCCGTCTTGTATTTCCTGGGGGTTCACCGCACCAATACCTTGTTTGCCACTAATCTGAAAATGCTTCGGGTTGCCAGATAATTCTGCTGCAACCTTTTTTGAATCTTTGGCAGTCTCTGCCCTTCGCAATACCTATAGCATCAGCGGAAAATATTGCGAGAATATTGCCCCGCAAAGCGCCGCTCTGCTGACAGTCTTTAATGCTATGACCGTTTAGTTCGCAAATGCACCAATATGGTGCCTGTTTTTTTGGCCTCTAAATCAACCGTTTTGGCCTGTCTGTGCAATTTGTGCATGAAAACGCCGCAAAATTTAGCACATTATTCTGTCAAAGTCTGTTTTTACTGGACCAGATATCGCTCTTCACATGTATGACGAATGGCCCGGGGACTCCCTCAAATTATTTTTCTACTTTCTGCTGCACCACAGTGCAGCAACATTTCATCCTGCCGCACCGTGGTGCAGCCAGGGCGGGTCAGTGGCGATGGCCCACCCTGGCAATGTGTGAATAGATATATAAAGAGGGAGATTGGAGGCGATTGGGGCTACTGCGCCCCGACCCGCTGCCTGCAGAGTTTGAGTGCCTGAAGGATGTATTTCTCCACACTGCTGACAGAAATATTCATTTCTTCGGCAATTTCCGTGTAGGAAAGGCCGCGGTTGCGGTGCAGGAGGAACGCCTGGCGGCACTTCAGGGGCAGGCTGTCCATGGCATTGTGGATGGCCTGCAGCTGTTGTCGCGCCGCCAGTACCCGCTCGGGGGACTGGTGGCAGGCGTAATCGTCGTCGGTAGCGGTGGCACCTTCCGCGGGCAGTTGCTGGCTCACATATTCAATGTGCAGTTTGCCCCGGCGCAGCTGGTCTACCGCCAGGTTGTTGGCGATCTGGAACAGGTAGGCGCGGGGATTTTCCAGATCTTTCTCGTCGCTGAGCTTCTGTAGCCGCAGGTAGGCGTGCTGGGCGATATCCTCTGCATCTTCCGTGTTGCGGACGATGCGGGTGATGAAACGCACCAATGCCTGGCCGTGATCGGCAAACAGCGATTCCAGAAGAGTCTTCCGGGCTTTTTTCATCGGTCAGTAGGGACCCCGTACTGCGGTCAATTTGCTTGTTGTAATCGTTATAAGGCAGGTGACTTCAAGTTATAACACACATGAACGGGAGTCGACGAGTGGTCGTTTTGACGCGATAGGTCGACGAGGGGATCAAAGTGGTGGCATGTGTATCCCTGTCCGGCGTTGCCGGTATAATGCCGGGCTTGCCGATAATTCCGGGATGTCGCGCGAATTCGCGGTCTGCGCCGTGCGGCACCCCATTAGACAGACACAAGGCGCCCCGGGGCGCGGAGAGCGGATGAGTTATCAAGTACTGGCGCGCAAGTGGCGGCCAAGGTTGTTTCGGGAAATGGTCGGTCAGGAGCATGTGCTCCAGGCCCTGATCAACGCCCTGGACAACAATCGCCTGCATCACGCCTACCTGTTTGCCGGTACCCGGGGGGTGGGCAAGACCACCATCGCGCGGATTCTGGCCAAGTGCCTCAACTGCGAGACCGGCGTCAGTTCCGAGCCCTGCGGCCAGTGTTCCGTGTGTACGGAGATTGCCGATGGCCGTTTCGTCGACCTGATCGAGGTGGACGCCGCCTCCCGCACCAAGGTCGAGGACACCCGGGAGCTGCTGGAAAATGTGCAGTATGCGCCGACACGGGGGCGCTACAAGGTGTACCTGATCGACGAGGTGCACATGCTGTCCAACAGCTCGTTCAACGCGCTGCTAAAAACCTTGGAAGAGCCGCCGCCCCACGTCAAATTCCTGCTCGCGACCACCGACCCGCAGAAACTCCCGGTGACCGTGCTGTCGCGCTGCCTGCAGTTCAACCTCAAGAACATGAGCCCCGAGCGGGTGGTGGACCACCTGCGCTACGTGCTGGAAAAAGAGCTGGTGCCATTCGAAGAGGCCGCGCTCTGGCACCTGGGGCGAGCGGCGGATGGCAGTATGCGCGATGCCATGAGCCTTACCGACCAGGCCATCGCCTTCGGCGGCGGCAAGATCAGCGAGGGCGAAGTCCGCGCCATGCTGGGCACCCTCGACAGTGCCCTGGTGTGGAAGCTGGTGCAGGCTCTGGCTGCGGAAGATCCGGGCGCGTTGTTTAGTGCGGTGAATGAGCTTTCGGAACAGGCGCCGGATTACAGCGCCGCGCTGGCCGAGCTGGCATCCATTCTCCACCGTATCGCCATTGCCCAGGTGCTGCCGCAGGCGGTCGACAATGCCCTCGGGGATGCCGAGCTGTTGCAGCAGCACGCGGCGACCATCGCCAGTGAAAACGTACAGCTCTATTACCAGATGGCGCTGCTAGCCCGCCGCGACCTGCCCCTGGCGCCGGACCCTCGCGGCGGCTTCGAAATGGCTCTGTTGCGCATGCTGGCGTTCAAGCCCCAGGGCGTGGCAAATATTCCGACGGCCAGAATCGGCGCTTCTGCCGCAGCCGCCAGTGGCGACGCGCCGCAAGCCGCGGCGGTGGCGCGGGCACCGGAACCCGCAGTGGATGCCGAGGCTGAAACGGTAAAAAAGTCCCAGGCTGAGCCCGAGCCGGCGGTTGCCGGCGACCGCGATATGAACGCAGGTGCCAATACAGGCACTGCCAGCGCCGGGATGCCCACTGCGCCTGCCGGCGAACCCGCTCCCGCCCCCGCAGAAGCGGCAGTGCCGGAACCCGAGGTTGCCGTAGCGCCAGAAGCGCAGCAGCCTGCACCACAGATGCAGCAGCCAGCGCCGCAGTCCCGGCAGCCAGAACCGCAGCCACAACCGGCGGATGACTTGCCGCCGTGGGAAGAGCCCGCGCCGCAGCCATTCCAGCAGCCGAACCCCGCGGCAGCGGTAGAAGCGCCCCCGGTGACAGAGCCGGCCGCGGATACCCGGGCGGAAATGCGCGAGCGCCTGCGTCAGCAGGTGGCCGCGGTGGAATCCACACCGCCGGCGCCGGTCGAGCCGCCCCCGGCGCGCGCGCCCCAGCCCGAGGCCCAGCCCGCGCCGGCGGCGCGCCTGGAGGCCCTGACCCCGGGCAGCTGGCCAGCCATGTACCCGCAGCTGGGGGTGACCGGCATCCTGCATTCCATTGCCTCGCACCTGGAGTTGCTGGGGCGGCAGGACAATATACTTTCTTTTACCTTGGACCAGTCGTTCAGCAGCCTGTACGACGAGGGCCACCAGCGCCGCCTCGCGGACGTGCTGGGAGACTTTTTCCGGCAGCCCCTGGTGGTGCAGATCCAGGTCGGCCAGGTGCAGGGCGGGACCCCGGCTCGCCTGGTGGCAGCCACCAAGGAGGCGCAGCTGCAGTCCGCCCGCGACGCACTGAGCAGTGACCCGCTGGTGCAGGACCTGCAGTCGGAACTCGGCGCGCAGCTGATCCCCGAATCGGTAGAGTATTTGGGTTGATCGCGCGGGGTTATATCAACTTGAACGAAGCGGTGAATAAATGATGAAAGGTTTCGGCGATATCATGCAGCAGGCCCAGAAAATGCAGGCCGATATGCAGGAACGCATGGAAAAAATGCAGAAAGAGCTGGCAGACCTGCGGGTAACCGGCGAGGCCGGTGCCGGTATGGTGAAGGTCACCATGAGCGGGCGTCACGATGTAACCTCGGTGAACATTGACCCTAGCCTGCTGACCGAAGACAAGGAAATGCTGGAGGACCTGCTGGCCGCAGCGGTGAATGACACCGTGCGCCGGGTAGAGGAAGCACAGCAGAAATTGCAGAAAGAACAGATGGGCGGCCTGGCCGCGGGCATGAACCTCCCCGAGGGTTTCAAGTTCCCGTTTGGCTGAGGTCCCGAGGCGAAAGCGGCAAGGGCCCCAAGCGGGCCCTTTTGTTTACCCACGCTCCCGATAGAAAACGTATTTATGTTCAGCCCCCTGATTGAAGACCTGATTCGCGCACTGCGCTGCCTGCCGGGTGTCGGACCCAAGTCCGCCCAGCGCATGGCCATGTACCTGCTGGAGAAAGACCGCGATGCCGCGGGACTGCTCGCCAGTTCCCTGCAGCAGGCGGTGGAAAAGGTGGGCCGCTGCAGCAAGTGTCGCACCCTTACCGAGCAGCCCGTCTGTAGCCTGTGTGACAACAGCCGGCGGGATCATGCGCTGATGTGTGTGGTGGAAACGCCGGCAGACGTGCTCGCCATCGAACAGGCGGGGAACTACCACGGGCTCTATTTTGTGCTCCACGGGCACCTGTCACCCATTGATGGCATCGGCCCCGCAGATCTGGGGCTGGACCTGTTGAATGAGCGCCTGGGCAGTGAAGGGGAGTCGATCAGTGAGCTGATCATCGCCACCAACCCCACCGTGGAAGGGGAGGCCACCGCGCAGTTTATTGCCGAGCGCGCCCGCGCCAAGGGGGTTGCGGTGAGCCGTATTGCCCACGGCGTGCCCATCGGCGGAGAGCTGGAATACATCGATGGCGGCACCCTCGCCCACGCCTTCAACAGCCGCACGGTATTGTGATGCAGCAGGTAAGCAAACAACTGGTGGACACCCGCCCGATCTGGATCGACTCCAGCGCGCAACTGGCAGAGCTCTGCGCCCGCTGGCGCGAGCAGAGCGCGGTGGCGCTGGACACCGAATTTATGCGCAGCCGCACCTTTTATCCGCTGCCGGCGCTGGTGCAGATTGGCGATGGTAAACACAGCTATCTGATCGACAACCTGGCGATCGATAACCTGGAACCCCTGCGGGAGCTGATGCTCGACACCCGGGTGATCAAGGTGATGCACTCCTGCAGTGAGGACCTGGAAACCCTCGACCGCCTGCTGGGTGCCATTCCGGAACCGATTTTCGATACCCAGATCGCCGCCGCGCTGACCAATATGGGCGCGGGTCTCGGCTATGCGGCGACGGTACAGAAGCTGCTGCAGATCGACCTGCCGAAAAGCGAAACCCGGTCCGACTGGCTGCAGCGACCGCTCAGCGAATCGCAGAAAAATTATGCCGCACTGGACGTGGCCTGGCTGCCGCTGGTGTACGGCATGCTGCTCAAGCAGTTGCGCGAGCTGGGGCGGCTGGAATGGCTGCAGGAAGATTGCGCGGCCCTGGTACAGGCGGCGAAAAATCCCGAGCCGCCGGAACTCTATTACCAGCGTGCCAAGGGCGCCTGGCGCCTCAAGGGGGCGCAGCTGGCGGTGTTGCAGGACCTGTGTGCCTGGCGCGAACGCGAGGCGCGCCTGCAGGACGTGCCGCGCAACCACCTGCTGAAGGAAAATGTCTGCCTGTCGCTGGCACAGGCGATGCCGAAATACCTGGCCACGCTTTCCCAGCCCGGGCTGGAGGGCAAAACCCTGCGGGTTTACGGTGAAACCCTGCTGCAACTGATTGCCCGCGCCGCGGAAAGGACGGACATTCCTCCGGCCCTGCCGCAGCCACTGAACCGGCAGCAGGGCGACCAGCTGAAATCCCTGCGCAAAAAGGCCGGCGAACTGGCGGAAGCCAAGGCGCTGCCCCCGGAAATCCTGGTGCGCAAGAAGGAGCTGGAAACGCTGGTGCAGGCCGAAAAACCGCAGCTTGAAGGGCGCCTGCTGGGCTGGCGTCGCGAGGTGATTGGCGAACCGCTGCTGGCACATCTGGCGCAATTGAGAGGTAACTGATGAAAACCCTGTGCGATATCTACCGCAGCCCGCGGGAATCGGAAATGTATCTTTATGTATGCAAGCAGCAGGGTATGCAGGCGGTGCCGGAAAAACTGCAGCAACTGTTCGGCAAGCCGGTGCACGTCACCACACTGTTGTTGACACCGGAACGCAAACTGGCACGCGCAGATGTGGACAAGGTCATGAACGCGCTGCAGGAACAGGGCTACTATTTGCAGATGCCGCCGGTAGCCGACGATGAAATGCGGGCGATTGCCGCGCAGAACAGCAAGCTGCCGCGCGGCTGAGTGGGTAACTGTCGTGGTTAGTCAAACACCGTTCTGGCAGCGCAAAAGCCTGGAGGAAATGACCGAGGCGGAGTGGGAGTCCCTCTGCGACGGTTGCGGCCGCTGTTGCCTGCACCGCCTGGAAGACGAGGAAACCCTGGAGGTCTACACCACCTGTGTTTCCTGTCGCCTGCTGGATACCCACAGTTGCCGCTGCAGCAATTACCCGGAACGCAAAAAGTATGTGCCGGATTGCATCCAGCTGACCCCGAAAGATGCCACAGGATTTGCCTGGCTGCCTGCGACCTGCGCTTACCGCACTCTGGCAGAGGGGCGGCCGCTGGCGAGCTGGCACCCGCTGGTGTCCGGTGATCCGGGCTCGGTACATACGGCAGGTATTTCGGTGCAGGACCAGGTGATCAGCGAAGACCAGGTACACCCGGACGATTTTCAGGAACATATCGTCACCTGGGTTGGTGACGAATAAGCAAGAAGCAAAGACTATGACGGAAGAATTCAAGCTTGCCTGGGCGATTTACGCCGGTGGTGTAGTGGTACTGTTGCTGGCGGGGTGGTGGTTCCTGCGCAACTGGCGCTGGGGCTGGCTGCGCAACCTGTTGTTGCTGGAGGCGGCGACGGTTCTGCTGGTGCCGGCCCGGGGCACGGTACCCGATAGCCCGCCGATTCCGGTACTGCCGCTGTTTGTGTACCAGACGCTGTTCGAGGAGGACGGTGCGTCGGCCGAAGTTTCCGCGAGCCTGGTGTTTGCCGCCGGTGGTGCGTTTGCGGTGATGCTGATCATTGGCATCATTTCCCTGATGCTGCACCGCAGCAAGCACCGTCGCATGACCGAGAGCGACCAGTACTAAAGTACCAGTCAGTACTGACTTGTGGTTCTCGTTCTCGCTTCGACCCATTGGTGCGGAATACCGCGCCAATCCTCTCTTCCTTCCCCTTTCCGGCAGCGCCGATTAATCGGCAGCTGCTATATCTAATAGAACCGGCGTCACCCTGCGGGCGGTCACTTGATCGGCGAGCGGGGGGTGCCTCCGGCGGAGCCCCCGGGGACGGGGGGCGCGACACAGCAAAACAGATACAGACAAATCACAAAAAGTGCCAGCAGGGGCATTGGCTGTGCAATCAAGATGAAGGGACAGGGATGCTCGACCATCTGCTCATTCTGACCGCGGTTATGTTGGTCTCCGGTATCCTCGGGGGCCTGGTAAATTATTACCAGATGCTGTTTACCGAGGAGGATCCGGCGGGGCTGGCGCGCTGCCTGATCATGGGGTTGTGCGGCGCTTTGATGGTGCCGATTTTCCTTAAGTTCACCCAGAGCGACCTGTTGATCGAGATTCAGGGTGATCCTTCGCGCCTGCTGATTTTTACTGGTTACTGTCTGTTGGCGGCAATTGCTTCGCGGATGTTTGTGTTCAATGCGGCCCGCCGCCAGTTGCGGGATGCGAGTATTGCGCGTGCGCGGGTGGAGAATCTGGAGCAGGAGATCCGTGCGATGCAGCTGGAGATGATGCCGCTGCTGGAGCATGAGATTGAGGGTGATCCTGATCAGGGGCCGACGCTGGATTTCAATCAGATTCGCAAGCTGGATGACAATGCGCTGCATGTGCTGGGTCTGCTGAACAATGGTGATTGTGTGTTCCGTTCGCTGGCGGGGATGGCGCAGGAGGGGGGCATGGAGACCAATTCTGTGGCGCGGGCGTTGAACAGTCTGCTGGTGCTGGAGATGGTGGGCAAGATCCACAGCCATCTCGGTATCCGCTGGTATATCACCGACAAGGGCCGCCAGGTGGTGCGCCGTCGGCGGGCGCAGGTTGCCTGATTCTAGATATCCTCAGTTCTCTTTTTCGTTCACGTAGCTAGGTTCGGTGGCGGTGCCGCTACCGGGGGCTACCTTGTGAGACACGCCGTGAACCCATCCATGGGGGCTCTTCGAAAACGTCCCTGTTTTCGAAGGTCTCACAAGGTATCCCCCGGTATCGGCACCTTCGCCGATAGTTTGAATTTCCTTACCTAACTGAGGTGCTGCGGCCGCTGCCGTCACCCAATCTGGCCGATTCCGCCTTTGGCGAGCCTTCCCCGATCCTTTACCATGGTGCAAATTTCGAACGAATCCATGGTGAAATGCGCATGAAATTCACGGGAACCGACAGTTACGTTGCGACGGGCGATCTGCAGATGGCGGTCGACGCGGCGGTCACTCTTGAGCGTCCGCTGCTGATCAAGGGGGAGCCGGGTACCGGTAAGACTCTGTTGGCGGAGGAGGTGGCGCGCAGTCTGGGTTTGCGGCTGATCCAGTGGCATATCAAGTCGACCACCAAGGCGCAGCAGGGGCTGTACGAGTACGATGCGGTTTCCCGTCTGCGGGACTCTCAGCTGGGGGTGGATAAGGTCCACGATATCCGCAATTACATCAAGAAGGGTAAGTTGTGGGAGGCCTTTGAGGCGGATGAGCGGGTGGTGTTGCTGATCGATGAGATCGATAAGGCGGACATTGAGTTCCCGAACGATCTGCTGGTGGAAATCGACCGTATGCAGTTTTTCGTCTATGAGACGGGGGAGACGATTACGGCGAAGCAGCGTCCAATTGTGATTATTACGTCGAACAATGAAAAGGAGCTGCCGGATGCGTTCCTGCGCCGCTGCTTTTTCCATTACATCAGTTTCCCGGATCGGGAGACGATGCATAAGATCGTGGATGTGCATTACCCGGATATCAAGAAGAACCTGGTGGCGGAGGCGATGGATATTTTCTTCCAGATCCGCGAGGTGCCTGGATTGAAGAAGAAGCCTTCAACTTCGGAGCTGATCGATTGGCTGAAGCTGTTGCTGGCGGATGATATTCCCGAGGAAGTGTTGAAAAACCGCGATGCGAAATCCGCGATTCCGCCGCTGTACGGCGCGCTGCTGAAGAATGAGCAGGACGTACATATGCTTGAGCGTCTGGCGTTTATGGCTCGCAGGGAGGGGCGCTGACGTAGATAGTCCTGTGGCGGCGGCGCTACCGGGTGGGGCTTTGTGGGACACGCCGTGTACCCATCCCTGGGGGCTCTGCACCGCCATCCATGGCGGTGAAGGTCCCACAAAGCCCCACCCGGTATCGCCGCCTTCTCCCGAATATTTGACTTCGTTGCGCGAACGCTATGCTCATTGGCTTTTTCCTGAACCTCCGCCGCTATCAACTTCCGGTTTCCATCACCGAGCTGCTCTCGTTGCTGGAAGCCCTGCAGCAACGCCTGGTGTACGCGAACCTGGACGATTTCTACTTCCTCGCCCGCACCTGTCTGATCAAAGACGAAAAGCACTTCGATAAATTCGACCGCGCCTTCGCCGCCTATTTCAAAGACCTGGAATCCCTGGACGATGTGCTCGAACAGATGATTCCC